>FO203512.1:2832674-3147416 GCA_000967895.1 Oleispira antarctica RB-8 | reverse complement strand
AAGACTTAATTGATGGAAAAGACACTAATACAGACATGAAGAAGTTCTGGACGTTTATGGCAAAAACTGCACTAGTAGTATCAACAGTAGCAGGTGCGTTACAGATTGCTGATTATACTGCTAAGACATTTCCCGAATTAAATACACCAGAAAAAGTTATAAATATCCCTATTGAAAATAGTAAATTGGAAAGCGTATAAATGCACATAACAAGTCACTCAAAAGGACAAAAAACAGTTGGTTTTTGCTCCTGCGTCGCTTATTTTAACCAACTATTTTTTGCCTCTTAGTGAGGCGTTCAGGCTGTAGAAAAATAGAAAAACCCCTCAATCTAGCTCAATAAATCAGGTAAAATAGCGCTTTGCCGTTTACCTGATAATTTCATGTCCAATTTCCTCGATGACAATCTCAATCAAAGCGTTTTCTTTGATATTAATTATTTAGAAGTTCTAGGCAGCAATACCTTCGAGTACTGCCTTTATCACTTGCTCGAAAATGATGAGATCGTTTCTGACTTCTATGCTCGCTACAAAAACAAAAACGTCGGCCGTAAAGCCTACCCTCCTGCGTTGTTATTGCGGGTAATATTTTATGCTTACTATCGAGGGCATACTTCGAGTCGCGTTATTGAACGCTTATGTAAAACAGATTTAAAGTTCATTGCTTTAGCCGCTGGCCGACAGCCACACTTCACAACGATTGCTAACTTCGTGAGCTCAAATTGTGAAGCAATGAGTCGTTTATTTCATAAGGTACTTCTTATTTGTGACCAGAGTGGATTAATCGGTAAAGAGCATTTTGCGATTGATGGTTGTAAGTTACCGACGAATGCTTCAAAGCAATGGAGCGGCACACACAAAGAACTCCGCAAAAAATCAGATAAACTGAAAGAGGCTGCCCAAAAGATTATCGATAAACACTTGTCGAATGATTCAGATAAAAGAGGTGGCAATAATATCGCAGCTGATCAACAACAGACTATCGACACTTTGATGAAAAACGCAAAGAAAATAGATGATTTCTTATCAACGAATGAACCTCGTATGGGACAAGGAAGGCGCAAGCAAGAAGTACAAAGCAATATTACGGATAATCAATCTGCAAAAATGACAACGAGTAAAGGAACGATTCAGGGAATGGCTTGCGTAACTGCTGCAGATGAAAAGCATCAGGTCATTGTTCATGCACAAGCTTTTGGTATGGGGCAAGAGCAGGCTACATTAAAACCCATGGTTGAAGGTATTAAGAAGAACTTTGGTGATGGTATTTTCAAGCCGTCTTTAGTTCTCACTGCTGATACTGGTTTTTCAAGTGAAGCTACGATGCAGTATTTGTTTGATGAAAAGATTAATGCTGTGGTCCCTGATAATCAGTTTAGAAAACGTAATCCTGTGTTCTCTGATTCTGACTTTTATAAGAAGCACAAAGAGTTAAGGAAAAAAACCCGGAAAGATAAAGCAAAAACTAATATGGCTATGCATAGCTCAGAATTTAAAGTTAGCTTTTCTAGTAACACCTGTATATGTCCAGCGGGAAAAGAGTTGAAGTTTTTAGGTGATGATTATGAAGGCGTAAAAGGATTTTATACTCGCTTTCGTGGAGAGCTAGAAGATTGTCGAAATTGCAGCATGCAATCGAAGTGCATGAGAAATCCAGTCAAAGAAAAAGGAAGGCAAGTATCATTTTTAAATGATGGGCAGGAGAAAATAACGTGCCTGGATCTAATGAAACAGAAAATTGATAGTCCTGAAGGTCGTCGTATGTACAGCCGAAGAATGTGGACGATTGAGCCTGTCTTCGGAAACATTACAAGTAACAAAGGTTTGAACCGAATAGGCTTACGTGGTGAAGCTAAAGCGACCGCGCAGTGGCTAATGTACTGCATGGTGCACAATATAGAGAAGCTTTGGAAGAATAGTGAAGTAGAGAGTTGGGCCTAGTAAGTGTTATCAGGGGCTCTGAGCAGTCGATTCTAGAGCTGTCTGAACTCATGTTTGACAATATGAGCGATATGCTCGAATATCACTTTATATATTATAAAGCTCAATAAAACAGAGCAAATTAAACGGAATTTTTGAGGAGTAGGGAAGCATGTCTAAATATCGTATTTTTCTACACCCTCGTTATGAATACAGGGAAGTCTTGTGAACGGTCAGCATAACCATATACCTCATCCTAGAGAATCCTCTGCAAGAACTAATGTTTTGTATGGAACCTATTTTAAAATCGCTGAAACAGAATTTTGTAGCTGCTTAGAAGTTCTAGCTATTGATCAATTTTCTCTTGATGATAACGAAATATATGAACTAGAAAATAAAGCAAAGGCTTTTGCACTCAAAGCTATTGTTTTTGCTGCTATGTCTATTGAATCAGCCATAAATAATTATGCTGGTAAGCATCTTGGAGATAAATATTACCAACAACATTTGGCTAGTTTAGATTTAGTTTCTAAATGGATCATAATACCAAGATTAGTTTGTGAAAGGAGTCTCGATAAATCAGGTGCAGCATACAACGCTCTCAAAATTTTAGTCTCCGCAAGAAACAAGCTTGTCCATAATAAATCTGAAGAACTTAACGGTTCTGATCCGTATGCAGTTATTAAAAAACAAGATAAAAGATCTGAGGAGTTTGAATTAGATTTTCATAGCTCACTGAAAGCCTTATACTTATTAAGTATGGAAATGGACTTTGTGGTTGGTCACATGCAAAACCCTCTGGGTACATTAGATTCTACATTTAATCCTTCTATAGCAGTACCTGAATTAGCTAAAGAACTTTTTAAAAACTGCAAAGATACCGTGCTTAAAAAGTATTCATAATCGGGTAGCCGGAGGTATCTAACCTCCAGCCCCCACAACACCCTGCATGCGGATCCGCACAGGGCGTTTCACTTAGAATGGTGAAGCTTAATCCATCCATCGCGCAACGAATATAATCCTTCAGTTTTTAAATAAGCATTTGATAATGCCTGATTAATCCCCGGAGTTTTAGAGCTACGCCATGGGCCTTTACTTGTAATGCCACACCCAACGGCAACCTGAACGCGAACGCCTAGTCTCATTAAATTTCTTACTTTAGTACGCGGCTTTCGCCACTGTCGCCAATAAGCCATTCGCACCCTACGTCGAATCCAATGATCTAGATCCATGCAGAGTTGATAGCAATTAGCGATACCAAAATAATTAATCCAGCCTCGTAAATATTGACTGGTTTTAAAGAGCTGATAGCGCATCGACACGCCCCAATTACGATTGGTTAAACGTCGTACTTGTTCCTTAAATCGGTGCAGTGTTTTCGGATGAATTTGAATTCGTCCTGATCGAAAAGTGAAACCAAGAAATTTACTTTCTGAAGTTTTAACTACTCGACTTTTATCACTGTTAACGATTAATTTTAATCGACGCTCTAAGTAGTTTGAAATGCTGTTAAGGATACGTTCGCCAGCACGCTTACTTTTCACCAAAATGGTAAAGTCGTCAGCATAGCGAGCAAACTTATGACCTCGTCTTTCTAATTCTTTATCGAGTGGATCGAGCATAATATTCGCGAGCAGAGGTGATAGTGGGCCACCTTGTGGAACACCTTCTCGGCTTTCTACAAAGTGATTCTTATCTCCCTTTCTATTTAAAAGAACTCCTGCACGCAAATATTTAGCAATCAATTTTAATAACTCTTTGTCCTTCACTTTATAGCTTAGGTGCGTCATTAATAAATCATGATTAACCCGATCAAAGAACTTTGACAGATCAACATCAACCGCAAAGCGTCGGCCTTCCTTGATGATACTTTGTACTTGTTTAGCGGCTTGCTGCCCATTTCTGTTCGGTCTGAATCCAAAACTATTATTGGAAAATGTAGGATCAAAAATCGGCGTGAGTATTTGAGCAATCGCTTGCTGAATGACGCGGTCTTTAATCGTAGGAATGCCAAGCTGACGAATACCACCGTCAGGCTTTTCAATTTCTACGCGACGAACAGGATCAGGTTTATAAATACCTGATCTAAGTTCTTGCGTCACTCGTTCCCATTGACCAGATTTTACCCAGTCAGGAAACTCTTCGATGGTCATTCCATCGAGGCCAGCGGCTCCTTTGTTAGCTCGAACACGTTTCCAAGCAGCTTGAATATTTTCTCGCTGCAAAGTGCGTTCGAATAGATTTTCGCTAAAGGATGGCTGCAAGCTAAAATGCTGAGTCACGTCATTACCGGACGGTATTCGTGTGTTCAAATCTGACAAGGCTCCTCCTTTATTCTAAATGTTCAGGCCTTCACCGTGTCCCAGCCATTACGCTGTGCATTTGGCTACTATGCCGTCTGCTGACTTCTGCTTAATCACCGATATAGTTACCCATATCAGCGCTATCGGTTTCATCGTATTTGCTCAAACAGTTTGATGAATTCTGTTTGCCAAGCCTGTTTAAATCAGTAGCTTAGAACTGTTTAAGTTTCCGATCGCGTGTTAAGCAGATCTCCCCAGATAAGGACATGAACTTTCCCTGCGCAACTGCATCATTTACGGTGGCCGTTAGATCACATGGCTTCGTCGTCTTGTGCCAACTCGCCTCCAGCCTACGCCTCATATGATGTTTTTGTTCATCAGCTCGCAGTTTTGCTAGCGCCATCCCAGCCGTTGTAGGTATTCACGGCGCTACGCCCTCCAGACCCAACTTCGCAGTTAAGCCCTTGCCATTCGCTAGTAGTTAACATCTAATAGCGGTATTAAAATCGCTAAGGATGGTGACCTTCCTACAGAGGACTTTCACCTCATTAGTTCATGCCCATGCTGGGCGTACACAAGGCGCTTAAACGGAAAAATTACAGTTGGCTCGCGCTCCGCGCAGTTTAGCCTAACTGTATTTTCTCGCTTAGCTTAGCGTTAAGTTTATAAATTCATATGAGAAAACGTAGAATCAATAAGAAGCTTCATCGCTATTGGCTTGAGATGGAGATAATAGATTTAAGTCAGGTATCTTCTTGGCGAAGACTATTGTTCGACTCGAAATTTGACGATCCATTCTTAATTGACTCGAATGATTGTGAAGGACTTAGCCCCAATGCGATTGAAGCAATAAATAAATATGGGCTTGAGTATACGGTTTCTAAAATACCAGCTGATAGAGCATCTGATGATTGGATCGCTTCAGGTGGAATGGTGGTATTTGAATTTAGAGCCCGAGAATATCCAAGTGTCATGATTCAAACAGGAAATAACCCCGATGTTGTTTGAGCATTGGAAAAACTTAACAAGTAAAGGCATTGGACGCGAAAAAACTGCGCTCATGCTTTAAGCACGACAACTACCTTGAAAAACTCCGTTAGTGTGTAAATAAATTTAGAAAGAAGGCGTAAGGGATGGCTGACTTTAATGTGGTTTTCCTACCGCCTCGTTATCTACACGATTAGCATCCAGTAGATAGCACTGTGTATTTAAATAATCTGTCAGCAGGTTGAACTTGCTGACATTTCGTATAAATAAAAATGTCGGACATTCACTTTTAACTTGAGTTTTCGTGCTGCGTACTTATTTTAGATAGTCCTTAAAAAGGGCGATTGCGTCTACATTTAGGTGCTCGCCTAAGATGCGGTGTACACTGCACTATGTATGACGCTATTTTTAAAAGTCTGCGCCCTTACCCCATGAGAAGTCACCCTATGTCAAATCCCGAAAAACAACATATTCCGCGTGCGCTGATCGTCGCCGTGCAATTAGACAATGTTAGCGATGTTGAATTCGAGTCGTCGTTGGCTGAATTGGCTGATCTGGCAAAAACGTTAGGGCTAGAGGTGGTGGGTCAATTTACTCAAAAGCGCTCGGCTTTCGATTCCACAGCGTATATGGGTGTGGGTAAACGTGAGGAAATACGACAATTCTTAGAGAGCGACAAGGCTGATTCGGCTAGGTTGGCGCGTACTGATCCGCAGGCGGCTAATAACCCAATAGAATTTATTTTAGTCGATCATGAAATCTCGCCGTCGCAGTCACTCAATCTCGAAAATGAAGTTGATTGCGAGGTAATGGACCGCACGGTGGTGATTCTCGAGATTTTTCATCGAAATGCCAGTTCTCATGCCGCTAAGGTACAAGTTGAGATAGCACGTCTAACCTATATGGCACCGCGTTTGCGTGAAGCAGCCAAGCGCGAGGGGCCTTCAGGAAGACAGCGTAGCGGTACTGGCGGACGGGGTACTGGGCAGTCACGCGCCCAGACAGATAGTCAAAAGGTTCGTGATCGTATTGCTGAATTACAAAAAGAAATTGATGCCATGGAGGCGGCGCGCGATACCCAGCGTGCATTGCGTCTGCAACAGTCGGGTGTATCACAGGTGGCGTTAGTCGGTTATACCAATGCGGGTAAATCTACCTTGATGCGCGCATTGACCGGCAAAGAAATTTTAGTGGCTAATAAATTGTTTGCCACGTTGGATACTAAGGTGCGTACTTTGATACCGCCCAGTGTGCCGAAGGTATTGGTGAGCGATACGGTTGGTTTTATTAAAAATCTCCCCCACGGGCTTGTAGCCTCGTTTAAGTCAACGTTAGACGAAGCGCTTAGCGCATCGTTGTTGCTGCACGTTATTGATGCAGGCGACCCAGGGTTTGAAGCGCAGCTTGCAGTAACCGATAAAGTATTGGCCGAGATTGGTGCCGATGTTGTGCCGCGCATTCGGGTATTCAATAAAATTGACTATCTGCCCGATGCGGCCTCAGAAGAAGAGCGTACTGCAGAGCTAGAAGCTAAATATCCAGGGTGTATTGTTCTTAGCGCGCGCCGTGAGGACGATATAGCGAATTTGCATCAATCGATTGTGCAGGTTTTCCAAAAGGATCTAATTGAGTCCGAGATTTTTTTACCTTGGTCGGCTCAGGCGTTGCGTGGCGAGATTTTTACCTCTTGCGAAGTGCTTGAAGAGCGCGCTGATGAAGAAGGGGCTTTGTTTCGCTTTCGCGCTTCAGCAGATGTGGTTGCTCGGTTGAGTAAACTTGCTGATGATAAATAACAATAACAATAATAATAATAATAATAATAATAATAATAATAATAATAATAATAATAATAATAATAATAATAATATAGTGGATTAGGGTCAATAATGAAATATAGGCTGATCGTTTTATTGTTAATAGGTGCATTCTTACAAGGGTGCACGTCTAAGATGGCTTACAATAATGCCGATTGGCTGGCCCAGTGGTACATTGATGATTATGTAGATTTGTCGAGAGATCAAAATCGTAATCTTGATATAGAGTTAAAGTCAGTATTAAAGTGGCACCGAGAAACGCAATTATTGCAGTACCGGCAGCAATTGGTGGCGTTATCAAACGATCTTGATCATCTTCCTATTTCTGAACAAGTTTGGCTAAAACACTTTAATCAAATAACGGATCATTGGCAGCGATTACGACGTGAATTGAGTACTCGAGCCGCGATGCTTGCACCCCAGTTAGATCAATACCAGGTGAATTATTTATTTTCAAAACTGGAAGAGAGAAACGAGGAAAGGCTAGAGGATTTTAACGAAAAAACGATCGAACAATACCGAGAAGACAGGCTTGAAGGATTACTGGAAACGTTAGAAAATTATCTAGGCTCGGTAAACAAGCAGCAGAAAATCTATGCCGCTATCTTTGTTGAGCAGGCAAAAATAACAGAACAAGAATGGTTTGATAGTAATGTTAAACTGCAAGCGGCGATGAAAAAAGCGTTTGTATCCAGCACTAATACAGAGCTAACAGAAGAACTATTCATTCAGTTGTTTAAAATAATGGATAACCCTGATCAATTTAAGTCTGATACCTTGTTAGATGCTTATCCACATAATCGCCAGTTGTTATTGAGTATGCTGCAACAAATCACAACGAGCTTAAGCGAAAATCAAGTGATGTATTTAAAAGGCGAAATCAACGATCTCATTCAGCTGATTGATGATGTAAGTCCCAAGTCTTAAGTAAGAAATCCGCGACTATCATCGACTACCAGCGCCTATGTGATTCATCTTTAGGCTTACTCATAGTAAGCCTTCGTCATCTTCAATATTAGCATCATCCGTTAGCAAGCTAGAATACACTCCGCCCATTGCGAGCAAGTCTTGGTGGTTACCTTGCTCTACAATTTTACCTTGGTTCAGCACTAAAATTTGGTCAGAGTGACGAATGGTGCTTAGGCGGTGAGCAATTGCGATCACGGTTTTTTCCTCAAACAAACGCCCAATGGCTTTCTGAATTAAATTCTCGGTAATGGAGTCTACTGAGCTGGTGGCTTCATCCAACATCATCACCTGTCCACCTTGGGCGACTGAGCGTGCAAAAGAGATTAGTTGAGCTTGGCCTGCCGACAAATTACTGCCATTATTTTTCAGCTCAAATTGGTATTGGCTTGGTAGCCCTAAAATAAAGTCGTGGGCGTATACATATTCTGCGGCGTCAACAACGGCGTCGTCACTGATATCGTCGGTGCCAAGGGAAATGTTAAAATGGATATTCTGCTCAAACAAAAATACGTCTTGCTGCATCAGAGAAAACAAATGCAATACTGAGTCTTTAGGAATACTCGACAGTTCAATACCGTTTAATAGAATGCTGCCTTCGTAGTCCATATAGGTCTTACTCATGATACGAATAATCGTCGACTTACCTGAGCCTGTTGTACCGACCAAGGCTAATTGCTCACCCTTTTTGAGAGTGAACGAGACATCATCTAAAACGTAAGGACCGGCGTCGCCATAACGAAAACGCACATTCTTAAACTCAAGCGTTTCAAAGTTGGTCAGTTTATTTTTTAGTGTTTCTTCGGATAAAAACGTTTGTCCTTGTTCTTCTAGGTCTTCTTCAAAAAGCTCTTCTATGTGTTCAAAGGCAGCAAAAGAACGCTGTATGGACGCGATCTGCGAGGTAAAATCGCGCAGCGGTACAAATACTTTTTCTAAGGTATTAATGAAGGCGATCAATACGCCAAGGCTGACGACACCCGCGAGTACTTTTCCCGAGCCAAACCAAATAATCAGTCCAATCGTGATGGAGGTGATGCCCGTTATAATTGAAAATAAAGTAGCATCGTATTTATTGGTTTTTAATTGCGCGCGCAAAAAATCTTCGGTGTAAACGTGATACTTCGATTCGACTTCTTTTTCTGCGCCGTATAATTGAACGGTTTTTACGCCAAACAAACACTCTTGCAAAAAGCCTGCGCCTTTGGCCAGTGATGAGCGTGTGATGGTATACATTTCGCGTAAACGATTGCGCACATATTGGGTCAGCATCAATACCGGCGGAAAGACCAGCAAAACCAATAAGGCCAATTGCCAGTTAATGAAAAACATAAAGATCAGTACGGCAAGGGTATTGATGGAATCTTTTACTAAGTTCAGTACGCCCAATACAAACGATTCACCGATCACTTCAAGGTCGCTGGTTAATCGCGATAACGTAACCCCTGTTGGCGTTTTGTCATAATAGGTTCTGGGCAGTTTTAAAATGCGTTGAAACAAGGCCATGCGAATATCGAAAACAGCTTTCTGTCCCGTCTTGCGCAAGCAATAAGTGTAAATTGCATCGGCAACGTAATTAACCACCAATACCACCAACATAAAGACAATCAGCAATATCATGCCATCGTACAATCCGGGTGTGAGGTGTTCATCAATCACTTGAATAATGAGCCAAGGAAACAACAGGTTGGCAGCCACTGATATAGGCATCATAAGCAAGCCAATAATAGCTGTGCTTTTGTAGCGTACAGCGTACTGATAAAAATGCTTAAGGTGCAGCAGGTCAGGAGATTTAATCATGAGTTGGCCTCCGATTCATGCTGCTGTAATTCCCAAGTCTCACGGTAATAACGAGAGTTTTTTAGTAATTCGGTATGAGTACCACGGGCGATGATTTCCCCTTTTTCTAACACTAAAATTTTATCCATGTATTCCAATGCACTGACTCGATGAGAAACCACCAACAAACTTTGCCCTTGAATGCGATTGAATACGCCTTTTAAAATGGTTCGTTCAGTTTCGTAATCGACTGCGGATAAAACATTGTCCATAATAATAAGGTCACTGGGTGTGAGAAGGGCGCGGGCAATACTGAGGCGTTGTTTTTGGCCGCCCGACAGCATGATGCCTTTTTCACCGACCAAGGTTTGGTCGCCAGCGCCAAAGCGTTGTACGTCTTCTTTTAGTTGGCTGAGTTCGAGTACTTGCTCTACGTCGAGATCATTTGTGGCTGGGTGCTGCTGTTGTTTATGGTGCTCGTCGTATTGCTGTTTGGCACCAAATTTAATGTTTTCAGAAATAGTATCGGAAAACAAAAAGGGGTCTTGGGTGATGGTACGCACATAGCTACGCCAATCATGACGAGACATATGCGTGATGTCTTTTTTACCCCAAAAAACGTGTCCTGATTCAAGTGACAGGTGATGATTCAAACAATTAACCAAGGTACTTTTACCTGAACCAATACTGCCTAAAACGCCTACTTTTTCACCCGCTTCAATCGAGAAACTGATGTCCTTTAAAATCACATCATTGTGATCATCTTCCGTGTTTGGGTAACGGTAACTGAGGTTTTTTACGAATAGGGCTGATCCACGTAGGGAAGATTTTTCATCGTCGTCCATTCTCAACAGATCCGTGCTTGGCACTTCGCTATTAAGAATGTTCTGCACGCTATCAATACTGATCATGCCCATTTGATAAACCGTAGCAATTCGTCCTAGGTGCATTAATGGCAGTGCAAGTAATACGGAGTAAGATAAAAAGGCGGTGATTTCACCAATCGTCAGCTCTGCCTGCAAAAGATAATAACCGCCCAGTCCTAAAATGAGCACTTTCATAAAGTGGTTGGCGTAATCCAAAATAGGCATAAAGAAGGTTTGAATTTTGGCTATTTTCATCGTGCAATCAAAGAGATGGCGATTGACCTTGTTGACTTCGCTGGTTACCCAATCACCCATCTGTTGATTTTTAATTAAGTCGATGCCCGATAAGTAGTTCATCAACTGTTCAGATAAATTTTGTAATCGTATTAATCTTTCTGAATGTAAGGCTCGTAACTTTCTATAACCCAACCAAAAAATAATAGACGCAACAACAATGGGAATGACGCAGTACAGGGTAAGTTCTGGAGAAATTCTCCACATCCAAATTGGCGTCAATGACAGGGCAAATAAAATATTAAACAGCTGTAAAAAACCAATGCCATAAAATAGGCGAATACCGGTGAGGTCGTTATTGATAATGGATATTAGTTTGCCGGACGCATAGCGTTCATGAAAGGTCGAGGGCAGGCGATTTAAACGATGAAATACATCATTTTTCAATGTGGCTTCGGTAATGCGCCCTGGGTTTAGCGAGTACATTCGAGACAGAATGCGCACCACGATCATAATGACCGATAGGGCAATGACCCACTGCACGTTTTCAAGTAATCCTGCTTTCGACTCAGTTGTTGATTCGTTGAGCAAATCGACGGCAAGTTGAATGAAGCGTGGAATTTCTACTTGCAGGTAGTTCACGACAAAAATACAGACAATTGCACATAAATAAGAATATTTGTTTAACAGCAAGTAGTGAATTATAAATTTTGATTTAGTCATTGCTGTATGAGCCTTCGTTAAATATCAATGGATATTGCTCAAGCAACCAGGCAGGCAGACGCATTGGCTGGGTTTTTACACTGGGCTTAGGTCCGCAACTTTCATTGGACGTGTCGGGCATTTTTATCTGCTTTTATAAGGGGGGGTGTAACTATAAACGGTTGATAATTTTACATTTTTCAAGCTGCTTTTGCTATTGGCTATTCTAAAACGTAGTCAGTTAATCGTCGAAAAATCCACACTCACTTCAAACCCATCTACTCGCCCAGCTGCGGGAGAATTAAACGTCATGGTTGCACCTGTGCCTGAGACTATGGCATCGGCAATCGCCAACCCAAGCCCCATACCTTGCGCTGACACATTGGATCGAACAAACCGCTGGCGTAACTGCGTGAGGATTTCGGCAGGAATAACACTTGCGTCATTGACGATGGTCAATAGGCCGTTGGCTGAAAAACTGATTTCAATCGGTTGGTCTTTTTCTGTGTGTTTGATGACTCTGTTTTGAATAGCTCTGTTTTGAATAGCTCCGTGTTTAATCGCGTTGTCGAGCAAGTTTCGAATTAATATAGCAAAGGCGTCTGGATCGATAGCAGACCTATATTCTTTGTTTTGCGGCAGTGCAAGTATGATTACTTTTTCTGGGTGTGAACGTTGTGCGTCGTTGATAATGAGTTTTAGTAGGCTAATAAGGTCGCAGGGTTCATTCGATAAAAGTCCTCCACCTTCGGCTTTAGCCAGTTGCATCAGTTTTTCTGATAAGTTCGATAAACCTCGAATGGTGCTTTCGAGTTTGATCATTCTGTCTTGCGTGGGTCCCGCTGAGACTTCTTGCTGCAAACGCTGAATCTGGGCCAAGGCGGTTGCTATGGGGGTGCGTAATTCATGGGCACTGTTCGCGGTGAACGACCTTTCTGATTCCAATGCTCGTCGTAAGCGATCTAATAAACGATTAACAGATTCTGAAATAGTGAAAATTTCAGCGGGCAAACTTTCGGTTTTAATTAAAGAAAGGTCGCTGCTGCCGCGGGATTCAATTTCATCACGGTAGGCTAGAACGTGACGCAAGCTGTAATGGACAAATGCCCAGCTACCGATAAAGCAAAAAGGGATAAGAAAGACTAATGGCCATAATAATGTGACGGCCATTTCGATGATGGCGTCTCGTCTTTGAGTAAGCGGTTCGGCTACTTCTATGTGGAGTGTATCTTGTACCGCCGAGACGCCATAAAATCGGTGGGTTGCTGATGAATTAAATCCTTTGAGTAGCGTTTGATTAAAAATAGCTGGATCAGCGTTATGAGATTGCAATAAAATTTGCCCAAGATTATTGCGCACAATATATACAAGGGGTTCGTTATGGGCTTTGAATGCCATTACTTGTTGCGCTTGTGTGAGGTCTTCTCTGTTGATTATTTCAACCACGGCGAGTGGCATTATGCGTTGAGCGGTTTCTGCCAGCGCACTATCAAACAGTTCATTCAGTTTGTTTTGCGAAACATACACCGCGCCTGCCAGTGCAAACATCCACAGTAACGTCATGCCAATTGTTAAGCCAATGCCTAGCGTTTTCTGTAGGCTTTTTGGCGATTTTTTTTGCGTTGAAATTATTTTCTGTGAGTTCATACATTCCCCATACGATAGCCTAAGCCACGAACGGTCTCTAGCTGATCTTTACCTAATTTTTTACGCAGGCGGCTGATATACACTTCAATGGTATTGCTTTCGATTTCTGCCCCAAAAGCATAGAGGTGATCTTCTAGTTGTGATTTTGACAGTAGGGTGCCAGGTCGTTGGATGAAGGCTTCAAGTAATGCCCATTCTCTGGCGGTTAGATTGATCGCCGCGCCCTCACGAGAAATAATGTGTTTTGTTAAATCAACTTCTAATGTGCCGATGTTAATTATTGGATTTGGATTACCTGCATAGCGCCGGGAAACGGCGGCGATTCGAGCAGAGAGTTCTGACAGATCAAAGGGTTTTACAAGGTAGTCGTCAGCGCCAGCATTTAAGCCATTTATACGATCAGAAATTTGATCTTTGGCGGTTAAAATAATAACGGGAACTGTTTCGCCTGCGTGCCGTATTTTTTTTAATAAGTCGATTCCACTGCCATCGGGCAGTATTAAATCAAGAAGAATTAAATCATAACGGGTTGTGCGAAGGCTGGCCTGTGCATGAGAAATACTTTGTACCCAATCAACCGCATGACCTTCATCGGTAATTTGATCGTGTATTACTTCGCCTAAACCTTCGGCATCTTCTAACAATAATATTCGCATTGTTTACCTTAATATTGTTTACCCTAATATCGGTTACCTTAATACGTCGCAACAAGGTGATCATAACCCAAGTTACTGACAATAAACTGAAAGAATATAATTAATATTTAAGTCGTTAATATTAATGCACTGCTGGTTTAAACCTTATTTTTCATTTTAAGGCTGTTGTCAGAAAACCTCGTTACAGTGAACATTCAATGTATCAGTGGGTGGTTAAGATGAAGCAGCACAAACTAAGTATAACGCTGGTGTTAATAACCGTTTGTATTTTTACTGTTTGGGCCTGGAGCTATGCGATGAATACCACCGCAACGGCTTCGTTGCCGTGGGAAATTTATAATAATGGCCTTTATCTGAGTGGCTTGTTATCGATTGCTTTGATGTCAATTACCATGATGCTGGCTATTCGTCCGGCTTGGTTAGAAACCCCTTTTAATGGTCTTGATAAGGTGTATCGTCTTCATAAATGGACGGGGATTTTGGCGGTGGTATTTGCAGCGTTTCATTGGCTGATAGAAATGGGTGATGATGTTATTAAATCGTTATTTGGCCGTGATGGTCGTTTACCAAAAGAAGACTTTTCAGGCTTTATCGAGATGATGAGAGATGCGGCTGAAGACGTTGGTGAATGGACGGTCTATCTGATTTTTGCCATGCTCTTGCTGACTCTTTGGAAGCGCTTTCCTTACAACATCTGGCGCTATGTGCACCGTGCGATGCCGATACTGTATTTATTACTGGTATTTCATGCTGTCTTTTTGGCGCCTCTGGTTTGGTGGCAGCAACCTGTAGGTTTGTTGATGGCGCTGTTGCTGGTGGGGGGAAGTATTGCCAGTATGGTTTCTTTAAAAGGGAAAATAGGGCAGTCACGAAAAGTGCAGGGGACGATTTGTTCAATATCACCTCAGTCAATTTCAGCTCGGTCAAAGATAGAGCCGACAAACGATATTATTGAAGTTGAATGTCAGCTGGAGAATAAGTGGAAGGGGCATCGTGCTGGGCAGTTTGTATTTGTTACTTTTGATCGCATTGAAGGGGCGCATCCTTTTACGATTGCCAGTTTGGATCGTGGTAATGGCCTTGTTACTTTTCAGATTAAAGCGTTAGGCGATTATACCAAGCGTTTGGACCACAAACTCAGTATGGGTCAATCGGTTACCGTTGAAGGCCCTTATGGTCGGTTTAACTTTAAGCCTAAAAAGCCTAATGCTGTGCAGGTGTGGATTGCTGGCGGTATTGGTGTAACGCCTTTTTTAGCGAAGCTTGAAGAGTTGCAAGATACGGCGATGCAGGCTTCTTCTGAGCAAGCTAATACTAAGACTCAGATGCATTATTCCACCAGCGATAGCGCAAGTGATCCTTTCGTTAAGCGTTTACAAGATGCTTGCCTCAGCTTGCCAGAAATTCAACTGCATGTGCATGACAGCCAGGAAGGTGAAAAGCTGACGGCAGAGCAGCTGCTAACTCAAGTTTCAAAAAAAGCAGCGCTGGAAGTCTGGTTTTGTGGGCCTACGGGGTGGGCAAAAGTCTTGGAACATGAGTTGCGAGAAAAATCATCAGGATCATTGGTTTTTCATAAAGAAGCCTTTGAGTTGCGATAAAACTGAGGACTCAAGTGATTATGATATTGCGTTCAGCTTCATGTCAGGAACGCGGTTTATACTGAATTATAAAGTAAGGGGAGGCTCTTTTTAGAGTTTCCCTAAAAAATATTTAAAAAGCACAGAAGAAATAAAAGGAAAAATTATGAAATATAAACGTATTACTACTTTTATTGCTGCATGTTTACTGAGCAGTGCGGCCTTGGCCGATGATGATGATTGCGCAGGCTCGCTGACAGACTGGCAGCCTAAGGAGCAACTTCGTCAGAAGATGGTCGACAAAGGATGGGATATAAAACGCATAAAAGTCGACGATGGTTGTTATGAGGTTAAGGGTCGAGATCGTAATGGTCATCGGGTTGAGGCTAAGTTTTCTCCTGCTTCGTTGGAGTTGATTGAGTTGGAGATTAAATTTGAGGGGGCTGGTGGGGCTGATTATTTGGATTTAGGGGGTTCTGGTTCAAACGGTAAAGGGTTAAAAAATAAAGCATCTGATAATGGGGCAGCAAAAAGTAAGCCTCGGGTGAGTATTGAATAAGGTTTTTTTGGAGCGGGTGTCGGACTGAAGTCTGACCTACGTGTTTTATGATTGTTATCAAATGAATCGTTATTTAAGTCACGATTACATACGTTGGGAAGGTAGAGCGATGAAAAAATTAACCATGTTGTTATGTTTGATCAGTGCCGCAGTATTGTCAACTCAGGCTTTTGCGCGTGAAGTGGTATTAACTACCGAGCTGAAAAGTTATGGCGGTGATGGTGCCTATTTGGCGATCTACTTAACGGATGCAGAAGGTCAGTATCAAGAGACCTTGTGGGTTGCTGGGCAAAAGTCAAAGTACTATAAACACTTAGTAGGTTGGGCGCGCGCCAGTCGATTACGTAGCAGTGAATATGACGGAATAACGGGAGCTAGTATTACCAGTGGTAAGACGCTAACGGTCACTCTTGAGTTGGCTGATCGCTATATTGATTCGGGTTTTCAGTTGCGAGTGGATTCGTCAGTCGAAGATATGCGTGATAATCGCAATGATGTGGTTGTGCCATTAACCAGTGAAGGCGCGGGTAAACCTGTTGTAGGCAGCGGTTACATCAAAGTCTTTAGTTACTCGCTTTAAGTGACTTATTGGGAGCTCTACTATGTTGCGTAAATTTCACTCTTGTTTTGGTTTGATGGCTACGCTGCTGGTGGTGATTCTCGCCATTACCGGCGCAGTACTGTCGGTTAATCCGTTTTTAGAACGCATACAAACTCAGGCAATGGGTGCATCTTCGGTCAGTATTGCTGAGTTAGCGGGCAAGTTGGCCGTTAGTCACCCTGGCGCGCAGCAAATACAGCGCACGGCATCAGGCAGCATCATTGTTTATTTCAGTGATAATAATCAAACGGGGGCTGATCTGATTAATCCGGTGACGGGGGCAACGATTGCGGCTTACTCCGCATCGCCTATTACGATGTGGTTTAAAAACTTACATCGGTCATTTTTGCTTGATATACCTGGGCGAATCGCGGTGGGCATCGCGGCTTTTATGATGTTGCTATTAACGTTTACAGGCGCATTCATGCTGGCAAAACAACTGGGCGGCTGGGGGCATATTTTACGGCCCATTCAGGGGTCTTTAAAACAGCGTCTGCATTCTCAAGTAGGGCGTTTGGCTGTGCTGGGTTTAATTTTGTCGGCCTCTACGGGTTTATATATGTCGGCGGCGACTTTTGAGTTAATACCGGAATATCAATCCGCTGAGCCTGCTTTTCCAGAACAGGTAAAGGGTGGTGTACCTAGCTCTATTGATTCGCTTGCAGCGTTAAAAGACATTCCGCTGACGGAACTTAGGGAGTTGGTGTATCCATACCCTGGCGATCAATATGATTTTTATTCTATTACCACAAATCAAGGACGTGGGTTTGTTGATCAGGCAACGGGTGAGTTGTTGTCTTATCAAGCTTACGGCAATAAGCAAAAAGTCTATGAGTTTATTTATATGCTGCACTCGGGTGAAGGGTTGTGGTGGCTTGGATTATTGCTAGGGTTGAGTGCTCTCGCGGTGCCGCTGATGTCGTGGACGGGCATTCAAATTTGGTGGCGTCGTAAGCGCTCAAGCATCACGATTGATAACAATAGTACTGCGAAAAATGCCGATACGGTGATATTGGTTGGCAGCGAAAGTAATAGTACTTGGGGTTTTGCTAAAGCGTTTCATGATGCGCTTAATACTGCGGGCTATCTTGTTCATACGACATCCATGAACAGCTTTACGAGCAACCTTACGAACAGCTGTGCCAATACCCAGCGGTTATTTATTCTGACAGCGACTTATGGTGATGGCGATGCTCCGGCTTCGGCTAGCCAATTTTTAACACAGCTTGAGGCAATGACAGAGATACCTACATTTCCGGTGGCAGTATTGGGTTTTGGCGATCAGCAATTTCCTGAGTTTTGTCAGTACGCAAAAGATGTGGAAGCGGCATTGACCGCCAAAAGTTGGTCACAATTATTACCACTGGAGACCATTAACCGCCAGTCGTCGCAGGAGTTTTCGCGTTGGGGCAATGCTGTGGGGAAGGCGCTTGATATTGAGTTGTCTCTGGTTCATACGCCCACTCAACCTCGCTGCACCACACTGGCGCTCGTTGAACGGGTAGATTACGGCGCTGAGGTGAATGCACCAACGGCGGTATTGCGTTTCAAACCAGCCAACGGTCGCGACCTGGAACATTTCGAGGCGGGAGACTTGGTGGGCATTCTCGCGCCCGGCAGTAAAACGCCTCGGTTTTATTCTCTTGCGTCTGCTTCAAAGGATGGTGTTTTAGAGATTTGCGTGCGTCATCATCCGGATGGTCTGTGTTCGAGTTTTCTTTGTGGGCTTGCTGTGGGCGATAGTATTGAGGCTTTTATTCAGCTCAACCCGAGCTTCCGTCCGGCTTCTGGCAAAGCGCCTATTGTGCTGATTGGCGCGGGCACGGGTATTGGCCCGCTGGTCGGTTTTATTCGCCACAATACCGCGCATCATCCGATCCATCTGTATTGGGGTGGTCGTTGTCCGCAGTCAGATTTCCTCTACGAAGATGAGCTTAATACGTATCTTAAAGATAAGCGCCTGACAGAGCTGAACGCCGTGTTCTCTCGCATTGATGAGCGCGCTTATGTACAAGATAAAATCGCAGTGGATAGCGAGGAACTGCGCGGATTAATCGAGCAGGGCGCACAAGTATTGATCTGCGGTGGGCGAAATATGGCAGACAGCGTGATGGCTGCGCTGGACGACGTCATTGAACCCTTAGGAATGGACGTGCAAACACTCAAGGCCCAAGGGCGCTACCGTGAAGATGTGTATTCTTAAGCTGAATGTTGTTGCATAAAATATAACCTCTCTATAAGGTAGTAATCAGTTGCTATCTTTTTAGGGGTTTTATAATGGATCGTCCCAAGAGTCTTCCTGCTGAAAAACGACGGGCCGCAACCGTTGAAACGGTGATTGAGCTGGCCGCCGAGCAAAATCCAAGTTCAATTACTACCGCCGCCATTGCTAAACACATGCAAGTTACTCAGGGTTCCCTGTTCCGCCACTTCGCAAGTAAAGATGCAATATGGGAAGCGGTTATGGTTTGGGTCTCTGAGCGCTTATTAAAAAGAGTCGATCGTTCTGCCGAAGGTATTCGTTCACCTGTGGCGGCGATGGAGGCGATGTTTATGAGCCATATTGAGTTTATTGCAGAGCATCCCGGTGTGCCCCGAATGATGTTTGGTGAACTACAGCGAGCAGAGCCAACTGCGGCTAAATCTATGGTGCAGACTTTACTCAAACGTTATGGCGAAAGGCTGCATGTGCTTATCGAGAAAGGTAAGCAAGACGGAGAACTTTCTCCAACGTTGGATAACGAAGCCGCGGCCACCTTGTTTATCGGCACGGTGCAAGGCTTGGTCATGCAATCGTTATTAGCGGGTGATGTCACGCGTATACGTCGTGATGCCCCAAGGGTATTTGCTATTTATAAACGCGGTATCGGGAGCACCTTATGAAATTACAAGCGCTTAACACTCGTACGCTAGGTTTACTGGCTGTCATTATTCCTTTGCTTGCGGTATTTATTTATGTCGGTCTTCGATCTGGTCCTTTAGCACCGATAGCGGTTGCGGTAGTAAAGGTTGAGTCGGGTCAAATTACTCCCAGCTTGTTTGGTATTGGCACGGTTGCCGCTCGTTATACTTACAAAATCGGCCCTACTTTCGCGGGACGAATTAAATCCCTCAATGTTCAGGTAAACGATTTTGTCAGCGCAGGGCAATTGCTGGGTGAAATGGAACCTGTTGATATTGATGATCGTATTCGTTCACAAGAGGCGACGTTTAAACGCACTGAATCGACGTTAAAAGAAGCACAAGCTCGGCAGGTTTTTGCGCAGAGTCAGGCTCAGCGTTATGAGCAGCTGCTAAAAGTCAGTTCGGTCAGTGAAGAAAGTGTGGCGGCGAAACAGCAAGAATTACAAATTGCCAATGCCGTACTCGCAGGTGCGCGAGATGAACTCAGTAGAGTGCGTTCAGACAGTGAAGTTTTAATGGCTCAAAAAAATAATTTACGCTTAATTGCACCCGTTGATGGCATTGTTGTTGAACGCTTAGCCGACCCAGGCACAACGATTGTTGCTGGGCAATCGGTGATTGAAGTGATTGATCCTGCAAGCTTGTGGGTCAATGTGCGTTTTGATCAGATCAGTGCGACTGGCCTGAGTGCTGGGCTGCCTGCACAGATTGTTTTGCGTTCAAGAGCGGGTCTTGCACTCGCGGGAAAAGTACTTCGTACCGAACCCAAAGCCGATAGCATTACCGAAGAAATGCTCGCGAAGGTCGTATTTAATACGATTCCTCAGCCACTGCCTCCTTTGGGTGAGTTGGCAGAAGTCACTGTTAATTTATCCCCGCTACCTGTTTCACTTATCATTCCCAATGCTTCGATAAAGGATGAAGGCAATAACATGGGTGTCTGGAAAATTGTTGACGGTGAATTGCAGTTTGCTGTGGTGACATTGGGTGCGTTCGATCTTGAGGGTAATGTGCAGGTATTGGAAGGTCTGTCTTCAGGTGATGATATTGTGAATTACAGCGAGAAAACGCTGACATCTCATAGTCGCATTCATATTGTTGAACGGATAAAAGGAACGTCTCGATGATTAGCTTAGCGGGGCGTGACATTCTTCATTCGTGGGGAAAGTTCGTTTTTACGGGCATTGGTTTGGGCCTGTTAATTGGTGTCACCCTGGTGATGGCAGGCGTTTATCGAGGCATGGTTGATGATGGCAAAGCCTTGCTTGAAAATAGTGGCGCGGATCTTTGGGTCGTGCAAAAAGATACTTTGGGGCCTTACGCGGAATCGTCGAGTTTGAGCGATGATATATATCGCAGTATTCTCGCCATGCCGGGGGTTGATCAGGCGGCCAATGTTACGTATCTCACCATGCAAGTACGCAAGGGTGAGCGTGATGTGCGCAGCATGATTGTGGGCATCGCCCCAGGTATATATGGAGTAAAACCTGGTTGGCCACCGTATTTAATAGCAGGGCGACACATTACTCGTGGGCATTATGAGGCGGTTGCTGACATCGCTACGGGTTTTAAATTGGGTGACCGCATTTCTATTCGCAGGAATAATTTTACCGTGGTGGGTTTAACCCGACGCATGGTGTCTTCGGGTGGAGATCCTATGGTTTTTGTTCCGCTTAAAGATGCCCAAGAAGCACAGTTTTTAAAAAATAATGATGCTATTTGGCAGAGCAGACGCCGCACGGAAGCTAACCCTGCTTTTAATCGCCCAAATGTTCCCGGCTTGTTGGATGCGGTTATTGCCTCGCAGGCAAATAATACTTCGGTGAACGCGGTATTGGTGACGTTGAAGCAAGGCCATAATGCCGATGAAGTCGCGACTTCTATTCAGCGTTGGAAGCGTTTAACCGTATACACACGGGCGCAGATGGAAGGCATTCTGGTGGGTAAACTGATCGCCACCTCGTCAAAACAAATTGGCATGTTCTTGGTCATTCTGGCCTTGGTGAGTGCGGCCATTGTCGCCTTTATTATTTATTCACTGACAATGGATAAGATTAGAGAAATTGCCGTACTGAAACTGATTGGAACCCGTAATCGAACCATCGCGGGCATGATCATGCAGCAAGCGCTTGCCTTGGGTGCTATCGGTTTTATTGTGGGTAAAATCACGGCTACTTTTTCGGCGCCTTATTTTCCCAAACATATCCTTTTGATGCCGACAGACTCCATTATCGGTTTCTTTGTCGTCATTATTATTTGTATTTTGGCAAGTTTGGTCGCGATTCGAATGGCGCTCAAAATTGATCCTGCAGAAGCCATCGGAGGTTAATATGTCGAATGCTCCAAAGCGCGGTATTCATATAGAAGGCTTGAGTAAGTGTTATGGGAAAGGCGATACCGCTGTGTATGCTTTAAAAGACGTCAATATGGTGGTTGCGCCAGGGGAAGTGGTCGGCTTAATTGGTCCTTCTGGTTCAGGTAAAAGTACCTTGCTAAAAAGTCTAGGCGCGGTGATTAGCCCCACAGCTGGACGCATGACGTTGGGCGATGATGTTATTTACGATAATGGCTGGAAAGTAAAAGACTTGCGCGCACTGCGGCGCGATAAAATTGGCTTTGTGTTTCAGGCACCCTATTTAATACCGTTTCTCGATGTGACCGACAATGTCGCCTTGTTACCCATGTTAGCGGGTATTCCGAATGCTGAATCGCGCCAACGTGCCTTGAATTTACTCACTGCGCTCGATGTGCAGCACAGAGCCAAAGCGATGCCGTCTCAATTGTCTGGCGGAGAACAACAGCGTGTGGCGATTGCTCGTGGATTGGTTAACCGACCCCCAGTAATTTTAGCCGACGAACCGACTGCTCCCCTCGACAGTGAACGCGCGATGGCGGTTATGTGTATTTTGAACGACATGGCGAAAAAATTTGAAACCGCCATTATTGTTGTAACGCATGATGAAAAAATCATCCCGACGTTTAAACGTATTTATCATATTCGCGATGGTGTGACTTATGAAGAAGCGGGTGAAGGCCGAGGATACGATTGACAATGACCGCTATTGCTTCGTGCGTATCATTAACCACGAAGCTTTCTATTCTCTACTTTGGCCAGCCATAACAACCAAATAAATAGGCCAATAAAGGCCGTGCTCCAACAAGCTGCTGCTAATACTAGACTGTGTGAATAACCTAATGATACAAGGTTTAATCTGAGCAATGTCGCAATGCTTATCAATAACGATAAGGTGTAAATGAAAGGTTTGGCGTTAGGGGTTCGTAATACTCGATGTGAACGAGAGCGTGCCATTACTGTTAACGTAAGCGTACCGATAGCGCCTACTGTTATGGCATGTAAAGCATGGGTAATCGAAATATTGGGCTGTATTAAACTTAAACCCATATAAACCCAGCCCACTATTATCCAACTATAACCCAATAACATAGACAATAAATCCATGCGGTTATAGCACCACCAAGGTCGCCAACGCAGCATACGAATACAACACAGTAACGCCGTAAAAAATAACAGCCCAGCCATCAATTTAGCTGCCCAAGAAAAGGGTATAAAATTCAGCGTTAATATTAAACAAAGTAACGCTAAAATACTGCCTTCAATTCTTGGCTGTACCCGATCTTTTAAGAATCTATTATGCTGTTTAAAGTGCCCCGCTAATGCGGGTGCAATAATTCGTCCGCCCATGAAAAACATTAGCGTGCTCAGCAATAATACAGCGGCGGTTAAGAATTTTAGGCTTAATATGGCAGGCCCAAAATTTTGCAAAATGCTATGAAAACCAATTGCGGCAATAGCCAAGCCAATTAGAACAAGCCCTACTGATTTATTACGCCATTTTGTTGCTCTGCGTAGAAAAATAGGCGCAAGTTTCCATGCCAAAATGCCCGCAAAGGTAATATTAAGTAGAGCGGTGAATATACTGGTCGGCGCAAGCCAAAAACTCATTCTGGCTACCAACCATAAACCTATCATTTTAAAGGCTTGTCGTTTGGGTTGAGGGCCTGCGATGTAACCCGCTATCACCGCCAAGACAAAACCAAAAATCATTTCATGGCCATGCCCCCAAGCATGCTGCAAGCCAGCAGGTGCAGAAAACCAACGGAGTTGTCCGCCCACCGATAAGGGTAAAGCCAGGGCGGCGTATAAAGCCGCAAGTGGAAACCAATAAATATTGGCGAAAGGGGGTTTGGAAGGGGAGTTGTTAGTAATAGTTAACAAGCCTTCCATCTTTGCGTGGTGCTTTCTCACGCTTGAGCTGATTCGCTTTGGATTCAATACCGCCGACGTCCATCCATTTCAAGTGTTGCTTCCATGCATTGGCTTTAATATGCTTGGGTTTTTTAGTGTCCATCGTCTTTCACCTTATTAATAGTGCATTTTAGTGTTACTTCGATACTAAGATTTAACATAGACTATGTCATGATTACAACAGAATGTATTGAGTATAACTGTCACTTGGGGCTGGGATTGTCCATGGTAGAATACGCACGTAGAAGCTTTAGAAGGTGTGATGCATTTGATGTTTTAATTTGTCATAGAAGATATTAGCTTTAACGCAATATTGTAAGTTACATAAATTTAGTTTTTAGGAGAAAAATTATCGCACTTTTTCGACGGGTAATAAATAACCCAAAGCACTTTATATTGATTGTGCTAACAGCCCCTGCTATTTATAGCTTAATGATACCGGTGGTTTTCTTAGATATATTTTGTTCACTCTATCAGGCAGTCTGTTTTCCTGTTTATCAAATACCAAAAGTAAAACGTAGCAAGTATTTGTCACTGGATAGAAAGAAACTGTCTTATCTTAACTTTATTCAGAAATTAAATTGCCTGTACTGTGATTATGCGAATGGCGTGTTAGCTTATGCCAGTGAAATTGCAGGGCGGACGGAGTGGTATTGGTGCCCTATTAAGCATCCTGATAATGCGTTACGTGCTCATGATCACTATGACGACTTTATTGAATATGGTGATGGTGAGGAATTCCCTAAAAAACATCGTGATAAGCGTCTAGCATGCAGGGCTTGCGAAAGTGATTGCTCATCAAGTGATAATGTATAACTCAATGTTGTTTGAATTATGTTGTTCGAATCACGTCGTTTGAATACTATGCAGCTTATTCGCTGTTCTTATTAATAAAAAATTATAGAAGGAAACACTATGTTCCGCAGTATTATTTTTATTTTAGTATCGTTAGTCAGTCAGGCCGTTTTTGCACTGGACTTCACTCAAGTCATTACAGAGCAAGAAATACAGGCGAAAGTATCGGCATTTATGCCAGTAGAAAAAAAGAGATACTTTGTGACAGTTAAAATA
Organism: Oleispira antarctica RB-8; assembly: GCA_000967895.1. GTDB lineage: Bacteria > Pseudomonadota > Gammaproteobacteria > Pseudomonadales > Oceanobacteraceae > Oleispira > Oleispira antarctica. The sequence goes on along the minus strand of FO203512.1, from coordinate 3,122,561 downwards.
TCAAATCCAAAAATTGATTTGATCAAAGAAAGTGATGAAGTAGGTATACTGGCAAATATTGATGCCTCTGCTCCGGGTGGAATTAAGGGCAGTGGAAAGGTGATGATTCAAGGTACATTAGATTATAATTCTAAAAAGGGTGAGTTTTACTTTAAGAACCCAAAAATTGTGAGTCTGGAAATTGATCAAGTGCCTGCGAATTTTATTCCTGATATACAAGCGATTGCACAGACCGCGTTATCAAAAGCGCTAGCCGCTTATCCTGTGTATAAATTTAAAGATGATGATTTGAAGCATCGACTTGCTAAATCCATGTTGAAATCAATAAAAGTAGACAATGAAGCGTTAATTGTAACGTTGGGTGCGTTTTAGTCTAATAAATATTAATACGAGTGAAATACACTCAGTTATTTTCAATTAAATCTCTATTTACTTCCAATATATTTTAGAGCGAACAAGCAGGCTATAATTAAACGGTTACTGATTGGATTGAGCGTTATTACGGCGTTGCTGAGCAGATTTTCAAGATATTATCTCTATGCGCCAAATCCAGAGGTATTTGTTGAGCCTGTTGAAAAATTCACGACCATCTTTGAATATAGGGTAAGGCATTTAAAAACCGATATGGTGAGAAAGTAGTACTATCGCAGGACCTTGACGTAAATGCTGGGAATTTAATACGGTGATCTTTAAAGTGATATTTTACGTATAGACTTTAATTAACGATATTTATATCGATATTGATTATTTACGGAGCTGATTAATGAACTTTCTTATTTCTGGTGGAACGGGTTTTATAGGGTCTGCATTGTGTACTTATTTATTAAGAAGTAATCATAAAATAGTACTTAAAACGAGACATCCTGAATTAGTTTCTGGAAATATGACCGGTGTGAATCATTTGAGTGACCTTGGGGCAGATGACACATTTGATGTTGTCATAAACCTCACAGGAGAGCCTATTGCTAATAAGCGCTGGTCAGAGAAGCAAAAGGAAAAAATCATACAGAGCCGTTTAGATACGACCGAAGACCTTATTGCCTTCTTTAAGGGGGCGAAGAAAAAACCTGACTTATTTATAAGTGGCTCTGCCATCGGTTTTTATGGTGTTCATTCAACCCCGGGTTCAGAAAATGATGCGATAGGAGAAGACGGTCTAGGAGATGATAGTTTTTCTAGTCGTTTATGCCAGCAATGGGAAGACGTCGCGCAACAATCTGAGTCGCTAGGTATTCGAACCTGTTTGTTGCGGACTGGCATTGTACTGGGTAAAAAGGGGGGCGCATTAAGTAAAATGATCTTACCGTTCAAAATGGGGTTGGGTGGAAAAATAGGTTTCGGTAGTCAGTGGATGTCATGGATACATTTAGATGACTTAATTGGAATAATAGATTACTGCATTAAGCAACCCAATTTAAGCGGTCCGGTTAATGGAACATCTCCAAATCCTGTGACTAATGCTGAGTTTACGACGACGCTTGGTAAAGCGGTTAGGCGACCTACGATCTTTCCTATGCCTGCGTTTGTGGTGAAGTTGCTGATGGGGGAAATGGGGGAGGAGTTATTATTAGCGGGTAAGAGGGTATTGCCAATTAAAATCCAGAAAGCAGGCTTTAAATTTAAATATGAGCGTTTAGATACCGCTTTATTAGATATTTTATAGTATTTTTATAGTGTCTTTATAGTGTCTTTATAGAGCCTAGATGGGTCGCTTAAGTTGAGTGGACTTTCGGCTTAGGCGACTTTTTAAAAATTATCCTGCTTCGATTGTTCATAGTAGCCTTGCTCTAGTCGCTTGAAATAGACGTCGTATTTCCCATTATCTTTAATTATTTTGAGTTGTCGATTAAACCTCTCGGATAAGTCTTTACTTGATTTAAGAGTTTTAGGGAATAAAAGAAAACTGGAATTGTTGAGTAAGGGTTTAGGGTGGTGGACTATTTTTTGTCGTTGCTCTGTTGAAAAATACTTTTTAAGGACTGAATTTCCGACATTAATTTCAAATGGAAATAAATCAATGCGTTTTTTGAGTAGCTTTTTAAAATTTTGTTGAGGACGGTTAACTCTGTCTAACTTTATTTCTCCTTTAGTTAGCGCTTGGTCCAGCTCTGGGCCATAACTGGATGCGTAAATACCACCAATATTGAAGTTCTTTAAATCATTCACGTCTTTCCAGTTGAACAGAAGTTCTTTGCGATGAAAAAAAACAAACTGTTCTATTAATACAGGGTCACTGTAGATAAAGTCAATTTTTCTTTCTTCTTTATCCATCCATATCGCAGAAGCGGCATGTAATCCATCTCGTGTTTCATTATAGGCACGCGACCAAGGATAAAATTTAATAGATGCATCAATGCCCAGCTCTGCGAAAATGTCGGTAATGATGTGTGAAACGACTCCGTTATGCTTTTGATCTTGTGCAATATAGGGCGGCCACTCACCTACGGCAATGGTTACTTTCTCTTGAGTTTGAAAATCTTGAGCTTGGAGGTTGATCGGGCAAAAGGCTGAAATAATTAAAGACAGTAGTAAGCCGATCAGCCTGTGTGGTACAACCATTGTAAATGTCCATCAAAAAAAATATATGGACTGATTTTAGTCTTAGTCGTGTCATAATTCAATGTCATACTGATAAGGTGTTCGTATTGAATTATGACCCTATATTATTATGTTTTTTATCCTTAGCTATCCTGAAACTGCTGTTTTATGGCAAGGATTTTATCCAGTTCGCGCTCAAGTAATTCAATTAACTTTGGTTCAAACTGTTTGTCACTTTGCTCGCGCATGTATTGCATTGTTGTCTCTATGCTCCAGGCTTCTTTGTAAGGGCGCTTGCTTGTGAGGGCGTCAAACACATCAGCCAGCGCTGAAATTCTGCCTTCTATAGGTATTTCTTCACCTTTTAAGCCCTTAGGGTAACCGCTACCGTCCCATTTTTCATGGTGTGTCATGGCGATTGATTTGGCTAAGGTGATGAGTTCTGAATCATCTTCTCCTAATATTTCTGCGCCAATTTCTGGATGGGCTTTCATGGTATTGAATTCTTCGTCGGTGAGTTTTCCCGGTTTTAGCATGATGCTATCAGCAATACCAATCTTGCCTATGTCATGCATGGGGGCAGCGTGAAGAAGGTTGTCTGCTTGAGATTCATTTAATCCGTAAGCCAGAGCAAGCACTTTTGTATAGTGGCTCATGCGCATAACGTGCATACCCGTTTCGTTATCTTTGTATTCTGCTGCGCGGCCTAAGCGTTGAATAACTTGTAGGCGAGTCGATCTGAGTATGTCGGCTTGAACGAGTGATAAGTGGGTGCGTACTCTGGCACGAACGATGGCGGCTGAGACGGGCTTGCTGATGTAGTCGACTGCGCCAATTTCAAAACCATGTGCTTCGTCTGCTTCGTCATTAAGAGCGGTGACAAAGATCACTGGAATGGAGGATGTTTGTGGGTTCTCTTTGAGTTTTCTACAGACTTCTAGCCCGGTCATATCGGGCATCATGATGTCTAATAAAATAAGGTTCGGCTTTTTCTCCGCAGTAAGGCGCAGTGCTTCTGCTCCATTTTTGGCGAATATTAGATGATAATCATGCTGTAATATTTGCTTCATTACTCTTAAATTTGCAGGTTCATCGTCTACCACAAGTAAGCGTGGCTGATTATCTTGCATGATCGTTTATGTCCTCTGTTGGCGAGTTGTCTGTATATTCTGCTATTTTTAGAAGTAACGCATCGATTAGTAATTCTGCTTGGCTAAATTCAAAATCGTTTAATACTTCATATATTTGATCAATATCAATACTGAAAGGGGTGTTATTTATATTTAATAATTGTGTTAGAAAAGCATCGCTGATTTCATTGTGTATCGCTTCTTGCTTTAATTTTTGAAGAATATCTTTTAATGTATTTAGAGTATTGATATCAGCACTCTCTAATGACCCGTGATTTAAACCCTCTGCTTCTAAGCTGGTATTTAAACTAATAATCGTGCTTTCAGATAATGGAAAATTGGTCTTCCTTATATCACTGACTTTGTTTTTCACTTGGTTAAAAGTATTTTGTATTTTTTCTATTTTCTCATAACAGTGTTTAGTTTTATTATTTTGGCTGTGTGACTGAGTTTGACGCTGCTGATTTAATTCAGACTCTAATGCTTCTAAATTATGCAGTAGCTTGGTTAACGATAAGTTACCGCAAATCCCTTTTAACTTGTGAACAGTATTTTTAAATTGTTGCCATTCGTTATTATCAAAATTATTTTTTAATGCAATAAAATCAGCTTGTCGCTGCTTCACAAAGTAGCTCAGTTGACGATAATATTCATCACCGCTTCCCCACAGTGCGATACCTTTTTTCTCATCGATGAGGGTGATATCTTTGACTTCAGTCTCAGGATTTCTTTCTGCGATATTTAATAAGCATATATTAAGAACCCGCGCGATTTCGTGACACAAAAATTGAAAATCAATCGGCTTATTCGCAAAACCGTCCATACCTGCAGCTTGAGCTGCCATTCTATCGTCTTCTAAGACGCTGGCGGTGAGGGCAATGATAGGGGTATGGCCTAAACCCTTGTTTTGTTCTACTTTGCGCCTTTCGCTGGCGGCGGTTAAACCGTCCATTACTGGCATTTGTACATCCATAAGGACTAAGTCAATGTTTGACTCTGTGGCCATGCGGATCAGTGCTTGCTGCCCGTCGCGAGCGGTCAGTAAAGTATGCCCATCGCGGGATAAAAGCACCGTGAGTAAATCAATATTCTGCTGAATATCATCCACGATTAATATTGTCATAGGGGGCAGTTGAACGGTTTTGAGTTGTTCTACTGTATCGTTATTGGCAGGGCCTAAAGGGATGAAAAACTGAAATTGTGAGCCTTTAGCCAACTCACTTTTAGCGCTGATTTTTCCGCCCATGAGTTCTACTAGTTGCTTGCTGATTGTAGTGCCCAATCCTGTGCCGCCAAAACGTCGACTCATGGATGCATCAGCTTGAGTGAAAGGGTCAAACACACTTTTCAGTTGTTCGGTGCTCATGCCAATACCGGTATCTTCTATCAGAAACTCGATACAGCCCGTATTGGTGGGTTTTACACTTACTTTCACACTGCCGTGTTGAGTGAACTTAATAGAGTTGCTGACAAGGTTGGTTAATACTTGGCGAATACGTTCTGGAGAGCCAGAATACCTCTCTTCTAATTTAGGGGATACTTCTGTACTTAGTGCCAGCCCTTTGCTTTTTGCTTGCAGCCACAATGTAGAAATAACAGCATCCACTTCTTGTAATAAAGAGAAGTCTCTTACTTCTAACTCTAGTTTTCCTTTATCCAGCTTCGCGCTGTCTAATACGTCGTTTAATAAGTGCAGCAACGATTTGGCTGAATGGTTAATGGTTTTAAGGTGGCGCAGTTGTTCACTCTCTAATTCGCTGTCGAGTAGAATGTCGCTAAAGCCGATAATGGCATTCATTGGGGTGCGAATTTCGTGACTCATATTTGCTAAAAAAGTTGCTCTGGAAGATGCGGCTTGTTCCGCTTTATCTTTTGCTAAGCGCAGTTGCTGCACCATTTTATAGCGCTCGGTGATATCCATAATAAAACCATCGAGCCAAACTTCTTCTGTTTTTTCTTCTTGAATATATGTTCCATATTCCATGAGCCAGCGAATTTCTCCATCGCGACGAATGATGCGATATTCAAGACTGTATGAACCTTTATCTAATAGGGTGTTGTAAATTTTTTCACGATCGTCGGGATGATAAAGTTCCGCAAAACTGCGTTTAGGATTGGGCAATGTAAAATCGGCCGCGGGATAGCCAGAAATGGTTTCGACGGCGTCGCTGATGAAGATCATGCTCCAGTCTTTGTCATTCATGCAACGAAAGGCAATGCCTGGAATGTTGCTAATAAGTGAGCGTAGTTTTTCTTCGTTTTCGTGCAGCGCCGATTCCATTTTTAAGCGTTGTCTAATATCGGCAATAAAGGCTACAAAAAAGTCATTTTTGGCTATTTTTACATGACCAACACCCAGGCGAATGTCGACTTCATCGCCATTTTTGTGCAGTGCTTGAACCTCTTGGCCGTTGCCGGTCATGCGTGCTTTTCCGGTCAGTATATAATTCGCGAGAAAGTCTTCATATTTTGCGCGGAGTGGCCGAGGCACTAGTATATTAACGTTACTACCAATGAGTTCGGTTTCTGACCATCCCAGTAGGCGTTCTGTTGCTTGGTTAACGTTAATCACGGTGCCGTGGCGATCGATGGTAATAATGCCATCGACGGCGGTATCTAAGGTCGCTTTCAGCTGGCGCTCGCTCTCTAGCGCGCGCAGCGAGATATCTTTATACCGATAAATAAGATTGATGCCGAGTACTAAAAAAATAATCACAATGGTCGCAGCTGAAACCCCTAAAGCGAGTTGCTGCGAGGTTTCGGCGGTTTGTTGGCTTAATTCAAAGCCTGGGGGTTTAACGAAACGTGCTGCGGCCATGCCGGTATAGTGCATTCCTGAAATGGCGCAGCCCATAACGGTACTTGCGGCTAAGTTGGCCTGCCATTCTGAGTAGCCTGTTTTCCATAAGCTGATTAAACCAAAGCGGATCCAGAGCGCTAATATGGCTAGTGATACGGCGACAACGATTGATAAGGCGAACATGCGCAGGTCATAACGCAACAGAGGGGCCATTTCCATCGCGGCCATACCGGTATAGTGCATTGTGCCAATTCCTGACCCCATTAAAATACCGCCCATTAGCAGCGAAATTCTTCCTCTTTCGTGACTGTTAATGTGGTTCAGGGCAACCCAAGAAGCAGCGATGCCAGGTATTAAAGACAGTAACGTAAGCCCCCAGCCGTAATCGACGGTTGTACACAAGTCAAAGGCTAACATCCCGATAAAGTGCATGGTCCAAATACCACCCCCTAAGGCGATACTGCCAACTAACAGCATAGTCTGTTTACGCTTTGGCGATGCCGAGTCTTTTGTTTGGAATGCGACTTGTAACCCCATAAATGAAGCAAGTATCGCAATAAAGATAGAAAGGCCAACCATCCAATAGTTATAAGTACCGTAAATTAAGATACTGTTGGAGTAGATTGTAAAAGGGGTGATAATCCAATCAAACATAATGCCACATCGTTGATTTACATAAAAAATTACAGAAAATAACTTATTTTGAGCTTTTAACGCTCAAATTTTTCTATTAGCTATAGGTAGTGTAGATTGAAATTATAGAAGTGGCAGGCAATGTCCGTTTATAGTGCCAGTTTAACTTGTGCTATTGAGTCAGGGTGTTTAGTCAGCATCACATTAGTCAGTAATATTATTGCTACAGAGTTAGCTTAGGAAAATCAAACATGTCACTCTTGTTCGAAGAAATAGATAGCCAAGTTTCCTCTATCGGTCAGATCTCACTGCGCCGTCGCCGTATGCCTGCGTTTGGCGATAGAGATATTTATGAGGTTAAGCTCGGCGATGAGTTTTTAATGTCGAGTATGTTTGTTGATGCTGAAGAGGCATTATCGACATTGGGTTTGGCCGCGGTGCAGGGCGATAATTTAAGTGTTGTCGTGGGTGGTTTGGGCTTGGGTTATACGGCTGTTACCGCGTTAAAGGATGAGCGTATTGCCGAGATGTTTGTGGTGGATGCGTTAGATACGGTTATCGGTTGGCATAAAGACGAGAAAGTACCACTGGGAAAAATATTGAATGCGGATGCTCGTAATCATTATGTTCTGGGTAGCTTTTTTGATTTGGCGACTGACTCTAGTACGGGTTTTGATCCTGATTGTGCGGGTAAAAAGTTTGATGCGATTTTGTTGGATATTGATCATTCTCCTACTGAATTTCTCACTATTGCCAATGCGAGTTTTTATACCACGGAAAACTTATCCTTGATGGCCGATCAAATTAAACCGCAGGGCGTATTTGCCATGTGGTCGCAAAATCTTCCGGAAGCTGATTTTGAAGCGTTATTGAAAACGGTATTTGAACGTGTCGAGTCTCATGTGGTTTCATTTTTTAATCCGTTTCAAAATACGGTTTCGACAAATTCGGTTTATGTGTGCGTGAAGGCTTAGTGTCGAATAGATGCCCTTAAGCAATTGCTAGAAAATTAAAGCTGCTAGAATGGCAGCAATAATATGAGTATAAATAGATGTCTGAATCGTTATGTACGTCCTCAGGAAAGTCGGGTTTGCCACCGGGTTCACTTATTCATGTTGGTGAGGTTTTAGAGCCTGTTGGCAGTATATCGATTGTTGATTACAGCAAAGGAAAGTTTGAAGAAAAAAAACTTCAATCAATCGATGAAATTATACAATATAAAGACAGTGATACCGTCACTTGGGTAATCATTGAAGGGTTAACAAATGTCGAAATTGTCGAGCGTATTGGGGCGATATTTGGAATACATCAGCTTGTGCTCGAAGACATATTAAATACCAATCAGCGTCCTAAGTTTGAGGAGTATGATGATCACTTATATATTGTACTCAAGTGTTTGCTACCCGGTGGTGAAAACTTCACAGTCAATAATGAACAGATAAGCTTGTTGGTACTGAAGAATTTTTTAATCATGTTTAAAGAAAAAAAGGATGAGGTTTTTCATCCTATTCGACAGCGGATTAAAACCAGTAGTGGCAAGTTTGTAAGTCTAGGGTCTGATTATCTTGCCTATGCTATTTTAGATTTTATTATTGATCAGAATTTTATTTTATTAGATTTATTAGATGAATCCATTACTTCGCTCGAAGACAGTTTGTTTGAAGGTGAGCCAACTCAAGACATGCTGTATAAAATTCAGCGGCTTAAAAGAGAGATGATTAGTATTCGGCGCTATGTTTCTCCGGTAAGAGAATTACTGGCAGAAATGATTCGCAGTGAAAGTGATTTGATTCATGAAAATACTCATATATTTCTAAAAGACGTTTCGGATCATTCGATTCGAGTGGTCGAATCAATCGAGTCGTATCGAGATATATTAACCGGCTTGCTGGATATTTATGTTTCTAGCGTTAGCAATAAAATGAACCAAATAATGAAGGTATTAACGGTATTTACCTCAATTTTTATTCCGCTGACCTTTATCGCTGGGATCTACGGAATGAATTTTGAATATATGCCAGAGTTAAAGTGGAAGTGGGCCTACCCATTAACATGGGCTGTGTTCATTATAATTCCACTTGTACTACTGGCATTTTTTAAAAGGAAAAAATGGCTTTAGAGTAGTGCGTTAATTTTTAGAATGATAGGGAGTGGTATGGTTAGTGGTGCGAGAAAGGGCATAGGTCGTAGTTTAGGCAATTTTAAACGCTGGATAAATGAGCTACTTGGGGATGTGGGGATTGTTTTTTATTTATCCATATTTTTGATAGTTGTTTTTTTAACAGTAGCTGCTTTGTCTCCTGATGAGACACAAAGGTTGGCGCAAGAAGCATTAGATGCGACGACAAATAATTTTGGTTGGCTGTATCTATTGACCAGTAGTGGTTTTGTACTTTTTACTTTGAGTCTAGCGTTTTCTCGTTTTGGCAGTATTCGCCTTGGCCCTGAGGGAGAACCACCAGAGTTCAGTTTTAGTAGTTGGCTGGCGATGATCTTTTCTGGTGGTATGGGCGTTGGGTTGGTATTTTGGGGCGTTGCGGAGCCGATAATGCACCTGAGTTCACCACCTTTAGGTATCGGAACACCTGGTTCGGTCGAGGCCGCGCAGGCAGGCATGCGCTATTCATTTTTCCATTGGGGTCTTCATCAGTGGGCTAATTTCACGGTAGTGGGTCTTGCCATTGCTTATGTTAGATTTCGTCATAATAGCCACGGTTTAATTAGTGAAACTTTTCGTCCTTTGTTGGGTGATCGTGTCGATCGTGGTTGGGGCAAGGCGATTGATATTTTAGCGGTGCTTTCGACTATTTTTGGTGTGGCAACGACACTTGGATTAGGGGCGTTACAAATTAATAGCGGTCTCTCTCGGCTTTCTGGTGTGGCTTACGGAATATCTCCCCAATTATTAATTATTGCTGGGCTGGGTTCGCTGTTCATTTTATCAGCGATGACGCCGTTGAATCGTGGCATACGGTATTTGAGTAATGCCAATATGGTATTGGCCGCTGGGTTATTGCTGTTTGTGTTAATTCTTGGACCTACCGCTTTTATCTTCAGTGAATTGACCCAAACGATGGGTGAATATTTGGGTAACATTATACAGATGAGCTTGGTGACAACGCCGTACACTAATGAGCATTGGGTGCAGGAGTGGACTATTTTTTATTGGGCATGGGGCCTTAGCTGGGCGCCTTTTGTCGGCAGTTTTATTGCGCGTATTTCTCGCGGCCGTTCGATTCGAGAGTTTGTATTGGGCGTTATGATTGTGCCGGTGTTATTGAGTATGCTCTGGTTTTCCACTTTTGGTGGTTCTGCTATTTATTTTGACATGTTTGAGAATGCAGGCATCGCTACGGCGGTGGCGCAGGAAGTACCCGCGGGGCTTTATGTCATGCTCGATCAATTACCCGGCGGTTATTATGCGGCGATTGTCGCGGTGCTATTAGTGTCTATGTTTGTGGTGACATCGGCGGATTCGGCGACTTTTGTATTGGGTATGTTTACCTCTAAAGGGGTGCTGAATCCTACTCGGTTTGTACGAATTTTGTGGGGAGTGCTGCAATTACTGATGGCGAGTGTATTGCTGCTGAGCGGTGGTTTGCTAGGTTTGCGCACGGTTTCGATTGTGACGGCGTTTCCCTTTATGTTGCTGATGGTATTAATGGCTTATTCGTTGTATCGAGATTTGTCGTTGGAATGGCAGCGAACCGAGGAAAAAGACCAGCTTTTGCATGAGCGGATTGAATCGTTGTTACTGCGAGAGTCAGAAAAAGAATCGGCGAGACAAGTAGAGGAAGACGCTCACCCCACAGCACCGGAAGCTGCGGACTCTTCTACCGAGTTAATGGATCCTAAGCCCTAGCTAACAACAATACATTGGGCTCAGACTGCTTCAGGACTGTAAGTCCCCTTGAATTTATTGAACCAAAGTTGGTTTATTCGCGTACTAACTGTTTGCTTAGATAAATTTGAGGAGCCGATATGGCGTACAGTACAGAGGACCACTCTAGAATAATAGAGATGGCTTGGGAAGATAGAACCCCTTTCGAAGCTATTGAGCATCAGTTTGGGCTAAATGAGCATGCTGTTATAAAGTTTATGCGTAAAAGCTTAAAAACCAGTAGCTTTAAACTGTGGCGCAAGAGAGCCAGCGGTCAAAAGACGAAGCATTTAATGCTGCGGTTGCCTGGTGTGAGTAGAGGCTACTGCCCAACGCAATATAAACAGCGCTAGTCAATTATATTGTGGCAGGAAGTTTAGATTTATATCAAATCGTTATCTATTATCGGTGTATTTAGATTCTCGAATCAGGCTAAAATTTAGTGTTCCACTACTCATAACTTCTATCGTTTTATGTACACAGGAATAGAAATATTTTAAAGTGAGTGCTTCTATAACGCTTGTTCTTATAGTTTTATAGACTAAAGAGACCATTAAGGTGTAATGCCTAAGGTACATAAATTTTATAAAATAGAAGGGTGCGATGAATACTAAAAGTAGCGTTATAGTTCGAACTGTCTTTGCAAAATTATTTACGGTGATATTCTTTGGGCTGGCGGCTGCGATTATTCTTTCTTTGGCTGTTAACGTTGTAGAGGGTATTGCAACGGGTGACAATATTATGCAAATGTTTTTGAGTAGTATTAATACGGGCATCATTGCTTTAGCCGTTTTTGAGCTGGCTCTCGTTATTGATAAAGAGTACTCAGGCCATGAAGAAGAAACGGATGCGGTTGTAAGCCTTAGAAGAACAATTCCTCGATTCATCGGAACTGTTTGTGTTGCACTCTCTCTAGAGGGATTGATTATGGTTATTAAATACAGCCAATTAGATTTAGCAGGTAATTTGTATTACCCAGTGGCTATTATATGCAGTACGGCCTTACTTTTAACGTCTTTATCAATCTTTCTATTTCTAACACGAGATAAAGCTTAATTCATGAGTGAGTCGTGCTGAATTGCACGGCATTACATACTCCGAAAATAGGGATTCTGTCATTAGGCAGGTGAATTAGGTTCGAATTCACTGAAGTCGAAAAAATTGAAGACAGTGCGCATGTAAAGCGTATTGTTAAATTAGATAGGGAGTTGGTGCGCAATGTCGGTTCTGACAAAGTTCGCCAGTCTATTTTGAAAAACTGTTTGATGATTTAAATATTACGGCGCTGGCGGAAGGTATAGAAACTTATGATGAATATATTTGGCTGAAAGATGCCGGGATTGAGCTGATGCAGGGGTATTACTTCGCTAAACCTGATTTCGAAAGTTTACCAAGTGTTGACCCTTCGCTTTATTAATGGCTATCAGTACAAAGAGCTATTCGTTATTTTTTATTTCTATTACGCGGACTGCCGCGATTGCCTTCGCAAGTTGTATTAGGCATTAACAAGCGGCTTATGGGCTGTCGATATTTTGCAAAAAAATTATACCCAAGGTCTGCAAAGATACGAATAACAGGCAGTCGTAATATTTTCAACCATCGATGTTTTCCCACTGTTTTCCAAGCGGTATAAGTGACATCTAAGCCATAAATCATGTCACCGGCTTCTGTTTGAGCATGCAGTATTTCCATCGCTCTAGTCTTATTGATTGACGGGAAGCGTACATTGAAGTCGGTGGCATTAAGATCTTCTAGGGTGATCTTCTGCTCAAAATCCGCTTTTTTTAACTGCTGCATTTCTGCGTTGCACAGTGGACAATTAGCGTCGTAAAAAATAATCATCATAAAGCTACTACTTATCGTTAGCTTCTAGCTTCATGATTTCTTTATGCATCACATCGGCTTCGCTGGTTATGAACGAATAGCTTTTGATATCTCCACTGCGTTGAGCTTGCATAGCTTGCTCAAGTTTTGCCATATAGGCTTTTCTGAGTTTCTTTGCAGGGTCGCGCTTAAAAAATGACAGCATTTTAGTAGGCCTTTTATGTCTGTATGTGGTTATAAAAATCATCTCACAACCTGTGTGTAAAGCTTATACGTAGCTATGCTTACTTTGGATTTCATTGATGCTTGCATCAGTGGTGTGAAAAATAAATACATTATTTTACCGACCCAGTGAACCTATTTGGAAATTGTTACGTAACTAACTTAACTCAGTAACATTTATCGACTGATTTTTACTTTTCAAAATGAGGAAGGCACTATGCCACAGTATATTGCACCATTAAACGACATGAGCTTTGTTTTATTTGATGTATTAAAAGCGCAAGATCTCAGCCTGTGTCCAGGTTTTGAAGATGCCAATGAAGAGATGATTCGCGCAATTCTGGATGAGGCGGCTAAATTATCAGAAAATATTTTAGATCCTATCAACCAGTCGGGTGATATTGAAGGGTGTCATTACGACCCTGAAACCAAATTAGTCACAACGCCTAAGGGCTTTAAAGAAGCGTATAGAGCATTTGCAGACGGTGGTTGGTCTGGGTTGTCGGCATCACCAGAATACGGCGGTCAGGGTTTACCTAGCCTTGTTAAGATTGTGGTTGATGAAATGGCCTGCTCAAGCAACTTGTCGATGGGGATGTACCCTGGCTTAAGCCATGGCGCGATTGATGCGTTAACAATGCATGCAAGTGATGAGTTGAAAGATAAGTATCTGCCGAACCTGATTGCGGGCGAGTGGACAGGTACTATGTGTTTAACTGAACCTCAGTGTGGTACTGATTTAGGCTTAGTGCGTACTAAAGCCGAACCACAAGATGACGGCAGTTATAATATTACCGGGACTAAAATTTGGATCACGGGCGGCGAGCAAGACTTGGTTGAGAATATTGTTCACCTCGTATTGGCTAAGTTGCCTGGCGCACCGGATACCAGTAAAGGTATTTCGTTATTTTTAGTGCCTAAGTTTCTAGAAGATGGCACGCGCAACCCTGCTTTCTGTGGTGGTCTTGAACACAAGATGGGCATTAAAGCATCAGCAACGTGTGTGATGAATTTTGAAAATGCTAAGGGTTGGCTAATTGGTAAAGAAAACGAAGGCCTTAAGTGCATGTTCACTATGATGAACTCTGCACGGATCATGGTAGGTGTTCAAGGTTTAGGTTTGGCAGAGAAGGCGTATCAAATTAGCTTAGGTTTCGCTAAAGAGCGTTTGCAGTCTCGTTCTCTAACGGGTGCTAAGCATCCAGAAGAAAAAGCCGATCCTATCATCGTTCATCCTGATGTTCGTCGTATGCTTACTCAGCAAAAAGTGTTCCTCGAAGGTGCTCGTTGCATGGCTTATTGGACGGGGATGAATCTTGATTTATCTGAAAAGCATCCTGATCAAGCGGTTCGTGAAGAGGCAGATGATCTTGTTCAAATCATGACGCCGATCGTTAAAGCCTATTTAACCGACGAAGGTTATTTCTCGACTGACCAAGCATTGCAAAGCATGGGCGGTGCTGGCTTTACTCAAGATTGGGAAGTAGAGCAGTTGTTACGTGATGGTCGTATTGCCCGTATTTACGAAGGCACTAACGGTATTCAATCGCTTGATTTGGTCGGCCGTAAATTAATGATTAAAGGCGGTCGTTTACCAAAGACCTACTTTAAAGTTATGCATGAAATGCTGGCTAAGGTCGATAATGAGCAGCATAAAGAACAGTGCAAAACCTTGTTGAATACATTACAGAAAAGTTTGATGTGGTTAGCGGGTAATGCCATGCAAGATGCTGAAATTGTCGGTGCAGCAGCAACGCCTATGCTGAAGTTATTCTCGCTAACAACGATGGGTGTTATGTGGGCAACGATGGCAAATGTTGCAACGGCTGATTTAACGTCGGGTAAGTACTCTGAAGATTTCTATCAGGGTAAGGTGAAAGCGGCTGATCATTTCTTTAGAACGGCAAAGTCGCAAGCAGAGTTATTGCAAGCAGACATTGAAGCGGGTAAAGAAACCTTGATGAACTTTACTGCAGAGCAGTTCTAGTTTATTGATTGAGATGTTTAGCATACGCTAAAAAATTAAAGGCCTCATAACGTAAGTTATGAGGCCTTTTTTATTGGGTGCTATTTGTAGAATCAGTCAGAGGTTTTTAGGCCGTTTTTACATGTGATAGCTCTCTTAGGAAGGCGATTGATTTATGGTACAGCTGGCGAGTTCGCTCCAACGTGACGCCTATTTGCGGGGCTATTTCTCCAAAACTTAAACTGTCGTTAATACCGATGCCATGATACAGATAGACAATAGTTTGTTGGCGTTTAGGCAGCTGTTTAATCATGCTTCGTAAGTAATCTTTGTCATTAATGTTTAGCATGTTTTCATTAGAGTAGGTTGCTGTATTTTCTTCTGAAACTAATATTTCCTCGAGCATCAAACCGTCTTCGTACACAGGTGCATTCATCGATACAGTTAAGTTGCCAACATTGCTAACGGATAAAATTTGCTCCTGTTTTAGTCCGGTTAATTTTTGCAGTTGCTTTAACGTTGGTAATTCCTCATAGCGGTTATAATACTGTTGCTTCGCTAATTCTATTTTGAATATGCGATCGCTGGTATTAATCGGGATGCGGATGGCGCTGCGCTTTTGATTCAATGCATTTTTAATGGCTTGCTGAATCCACCAGTAAGCATAGGTCGTAAAGCGAAAGCCTTTATGTAAATTGTACTTTTCTGCTGCTTTGATCAGTCCGATAGATCCTTCTTGAATCAATTCTTCTGTATCAACGCCCTTATTGGCAAAGCGTTTGGCAATGTGCATAACCAATCGTATATTGCCTTGTACTAATTGGTTGCGGCTGAGCTCGTATTGTTTTTTTAATTTCTGGGCATAATCGCATAAGGGAACTTCTATTTGATTAACCTGAGCAAGAAGAAAATCGAATACATTCGATCGATCGCAGGGTAAGTGAATTAAGCTAACCGATAAACTGCTTTCAGACACATTTATATCTTTCGTTAATGCTTCACTGTGTCGCGCGAGTAATAACAGATCGTACTGGGTTAAAAAATCGTCTAGGTCTGGAGAACTTTGGTATTGTGCAACGAGTATGTCGCATACCTGTTCTAGAAGATGTTCTTGCACTAATACAACTTGCGCAAGCTGCTCCATCGCATTATCCATTTTCGTTGCAATGCTTAGTTCTTTTTCAGGGCTGAGTATTTGTATGTCAGGGTAGTGCTGAATTAACTGATTTACTTCATTAGAGTTCATGTCAATACCTTCTAAGCGCTTCTACTATAATTGGTATATAAGATATACGACTCAGAAGGCTGATTGGATGCTGTTCATTCTATATCGAGCTATATTGCTGGGTAAGTTTATGTCTCATTTTTTGTGATTATGATTCTTAGAAGTATAATCTGAAGCCTAGTGTCTTAAATACTCATGAGTTCGGTAAATAATGGAATTTTTAGTGATTCGTGTTATTTTAGCGCCTTATCATTTTGATTATTAAGTAGACCCCGATGAAGCAAGTATTTATCAATAAAGAGCCTGTTGAACTGTATAAAATTATAAAGTTTGAAGGTATCCGTGCCAGTGGCGCAGAAGCGAAAGCAGCGATTGCTGATGGCAATGTAAAGCTAAATGGTGAGTTTGAAACTCAAAAGCGTAAGCAAATTGTTGCGGGTGATGTGATTGAGTGTGATGGCGAGACGTTTCAGGTTCAGCTAGAAGGCTAATTGCTCGTAATCTCGTGATGTAAAAAGCGTTATATTTTAAAGTGTTATGGTTTAAGCAGTGCCTTGGCGTACTGCTGTTCATATTGTTGCATGAGTCGATGTTTCTTCGTTTGCTCATGTAATGTCTTATCGCTGGTCGACACAAATGGCCCAGCCTTGCAAATCTCGCAATAACTCTCTCTACGGTGACTCTTTGCCGTTAAGGCATCTAGCAGTGTGTTGTCGTGACCTTGGCTGTCAATTTTAGAGCTCCAAGCGTAAGTAATCCCTTGTGTGTCTTTCACGTGTTTGTCGCGATCAACGTTGCGGATCTTGTATCCAGGGAATTTATTGATATCGAAATTCATTGAGCCAAGATAGTTGATGTGCTCTAGGCCTTGGTTGAGGCTATTTTCGACATTCCATTCACTGTAAGGTTTTACGTCTTTTGAAGTGATGTAACAGAGTTGCTTACCCTTTGGGTCGAGAAAATATTCCGTGCAGTGAATCAGGAATTGTCGCAGCAATAAGCGGTTTAAGGTATTAACGCTGATATCGCTCATTTTATGAAAATAGTCGGGGTCTTCAAAGGCGGGAACTAGTGGGAATTGGAAGATCACCAGATCGAATGATTTATCCGATAGATTGCTTGTGTCTAAACTGCTCCACGACTTTGGCCAGGTATCTGGGTTGGTGACATCAAAACCAAATAACACTTGCTGGTTTGGATCTGTATTAAGCTGCTCGATGGCGTGATGTTGGTATTTATTTTCGAGGGATTGCTGGCTATCAAATACCGTGGCAGTCAGCTGCGCAGGTTTAAAATGATTCCAAAGAGAGGTAGAGAAAGAAAGATCGCCATCGCCGATGGTGAGGATTCGCCAGTTGGGTTTTATAAACATTTGGGTTCAAGGTTTCTTTCGAAGATTTTTAATCTAGGCTGAGGTAGGTTTTGCGCATCGGTATTGGGTGTGTTGTTTTAGGCCGTCCCTCCCCATGGAAGGGGAGGCCGAGCCTACAGGGACCGTATTCACGGCGTGCCGACGAACGACATACCCGATATCGATTGAAGCAAAACCGGTCAATCACACCAATACTTATAGAATCTGATCTAAAACAGATTCTAAGTTAGCAACGGTACGATCAATGTTATGCAGCTTATCTAAACCGAACAAACCTAAACGGAAAGTCTTATAGTCTGGACCTTCATCACACTGAAGTGGAACGCCAGCCGCTGCTTGCATGCCTTGGGCTGCAAACTTCTTACCGTTTTGCATATCAGAATCAGCTGTGTAGTTAACCACGACGCCTGGGGCTTTAAAGCCTTCAGCCGCAACACTGTTAATGCCTTTGCTTTCTAATAATGCACGAACCTTTTGACCTAATTCGATTTGCTCGTTGCGTACTTTTTCGAAACCGTATTCTTTCGTTTCTAGCATCGCATCGCGGAACTTAGTGAGTGCATCGGTTGGCAGTGTTGCGTGATACGCATGGCCGCCGTTTACATAGGCTTGCATGATGGTATTCCACTGCTTTAGATTGCAAGCAAAGCTAGAGCTGGTGGTTTTTTCCATTTCAGCCATGGCGTTGTCATTCAACATAACCAAAGCGGCGCAAGGAGAAGCACTCCAACCTTTTTGTGGTGCGCTGATTAGAATATCGATGCCGACAGCTTTCATATCAACCCAGAGCGTACCGGACGCTACGCAATCCAATACGAACAAGCCACCAACAGAATGAACAGCTTCAGCAACGGCTTTTAAATAATCATCAGGCAAAATCATGCCAGAAGCCGTTTCAACGTGTGGGGCGAAAACCATCTGTGGCTTTTCGCTCAAAATAGTCGCTACCACTTCTTCGATAGGTGCAGGAGCGAAAGGCGCTTGAATGCCTTCTTCAATTTTACGCGCTTTCATCACGATGCTTTCAGCTGGGATGTTGCCCATCTCAAAGATTTGCGTCCAACGGTAGCTGAACCAACCGTTACGAATGACTAAACATTTTTTATCTTGCGCGAACTGACGTGCAACCGCTTCCATACCGTAAGTGCCGCCGCCTGGAACAACAATCGTGGCATCCGCGTTATACACATCGTTTAGGTTGCTATAAATGTCATTCATGACGCCTTGAAAGGCTTGTGACATATGGTTAAGAGAGCGGTCGGTAAAGACAACTGAATATTCTAATAACCCTTGTGGATCGATATCGGGTAATAAACCGGCCATGATTTTCTCCTAGTACTAAATAGAGTGATATTTAAATTGAGATCTAATAGCCGCCTATTAGAAAAGAATGGGCTAAGAGAGTAAAGGCTCTTTTAATAAAGCGGTAAAAAATAGCTAAAAAGGGCAGTTGCACTCGGCAATGATGCGCTCGCCGCTAATCGGGTGATTAAACTCTAAGCGGGTAGCGTGCAGCATTAAACGCTCTGCCATATGTACGGTTGCACTATCGGGGCTGGGGTATAGGTCGCAGCCTAATATCGGGTGGCCCAGTTGTTGGCTGTGAATGCGCAGTTGATGAGTGCGGCCTGTATGGGGTTTATAAAGTACGCGGCTCACTGGGTATTCTTGATGGTTGTGCTGCTGATTTTGTTGATAGTCTTCGTAACTTAACAACTGATATTCGGTTAATGCCGGCTTACCGCCGTCATGACAAATTTTTTGATAGGGGAATTCACCTTTGGCAATGGGTAGATCAATCTGGCCGTGTTCATGTGCAAGATGTCCTGCTAATAACGCGGTGTAGGTTTTCTTCACTAAGCGTTCGCTGAATTGGCGATTGAGCTTGGCGCTGATGTCTTTATTAAGGGCGAGCACCATGATGCCCGAAGTGCCTAAGTCGAGGCGGTGAATCATCAGTGCACTCGGAAAATCTTGTCGGATGCGGTAATGGACGGAATCAAGATTGGCAGGGTTTTTACCGGATAGGCTGAGTAATTTTGTTGGTTTGTTGATGAGCAGAATATGCTCATCTTGAAATAATATGTCTATTTCCTCATGACAAGGTGGTGCAATAAAGTCATTGGGGTGTGGCTGTGACATTATTTTTTTAAACCCCGTCAGTGTTTGTCTAATATTTGCTTTTTAATCAGAGCTTTAACTAATTAGAGCTTTTCTTACTCAATTTTTTGCCATTAATCTCAGCGGCGGTCAGGTCAATTCGATACGTCTGGCCGTCTTTTTGTTTTTGCTCTAGGCGAATAAGCAAATAATCATAATCTTGTGCGAACCAAATGTAAGTCTTTTTCTTATGCTTCTTCTTTTCAATTTGTTCTACCTTAACAGTGCGTAGCGTGCCTACTTCTGTTTTTAAGGCTTCAAAACCGATCAGTTGAAAATTAAAGTTTTTTACTTTGCTACGATCAAAAACAGGGTAGGTAAATTGAGTTTTTCCTTGTTTTAAATCGATACTGGCTTGGATGTTGTAGCTTAAGTTATCTTGAACTTGATCGCTCCAGTGCCCTTTAAATATTTCTTGAGTGTCGCCATTGATAATTCTTTTCTGCTGCCAGTCAAATAGCTGATTGCGATCAGGCTCTTTAAATAGTCCTGTGCGTAAATAGCGATATTGCAAAGGTTGGATTGTATTTTCTAAAAAACGAAAAGTACTGATCTCTTTTAACCCGGCAATGGCTGAATCGGCTTCGAAGGTTAATACCGCTGTTCCGTCTGCCTGATAGCGAAGTGAGCGCTGAGCATCAACATTGATTGGAAACCAGCCACCCGTCCAAGTTGCATTATAGTCAGCAGTGAATTCTGGGTAAGGCTGTTCAGCATTGCCAATTGCATTGCTGTTTAGGCTGATGAATATGAGTGAAAGCAGTAAAAATAATCGTGTAAAAGCCATTATTGATGTCATTCTTCTAAAGATGAGGTAATTCAGTATATCGACAGTAGTTGAAATGACAATAAGTAGAGCAGGAAGTGGGAGGTCACGACCATCACTAGGGTGTTCGTGACCTTTTTTATAATAATAAGCGTTAGTTGTTCAGTTGTACGCCTGTTGTAGGCAAGACCTTGTTATCTAGTAAGGCTTCGTTGCCTTTCATAGTTAGACGACCTTCGCAAAACCATTTAACCGCGATGGGGTAAATGATGTGTTCTTGTTCGTGAACACGCTGCTGTAATTGCTGAGCGTTATCAATATCAAGAATCGGCACGATGGCTTGAATAGCATTAGGGCCACCATCAAGCTCTTCGGTCACGAAGTGCACGGTAACACCATGAATGTCATCACCGGCATCTAACGCGCGCTGATGCGTATTTAAGCCTTGATATTTCGGCAATAACGAAGGGTGAATATTTAATAAACGCCCTTCATAATAGCGAGTGAAATCTGCAGTTAAAATACGCATGAAACCGGCCAAAACTACAACGTCAGGCTTCAGGTCTTCGATCATGCGGATCAAGGAATGATCGAATTCTTCACGACTGGCGTAAAGCGTATGGTCGATGAGATCGGTGTGAAGGTCCATCGCTTGGGCTTTTTCTAGGCCTTCTGCAGTAGGACGGTTACTAATCACTCCGACGATTTCAGCGTCAATTTCTTCTGCTTTAACGGCCTCAGCAATGGCAACCATGTTGCTGCCAGTGCCTGAGATCAGAATAACAATAC
Organism: Oleispira antarctica RB-8; assembly: GCA_000967895.1. GTDB lineage: Bacteria > Pseudomonadota > Gammaproteobacteria > Pseudomonadales > Oceanobacteraceae > Oleispira > Oleispira antarctica. Next base: position 3,101,256 of record FO203512.1, on the reverse strand, counting down.
GCGGCTTTTCTGCTTCACTCGCTTGCATTGCTTATAAACCTGTCTTCTCAATACCCACAAGATCTACTTGCTCTTCACCTTCAACCGCATCTTCGATGTGGCCAATGATCCAAGCTTGTTCGCCTTCAGCATTTAATAGTGCAATCGCAGCATCCGCTTTGTCTGCTGGAACACAAGCAATCATGCCTACGCCACAGTTAAACGTGCGGTACATTTCGAAAGCATCAACGTTGCCATTTTCTTGTAACCACTTAAATACAGGTGGAAGGTCCCAGCTCTTGGTATTGATCACGGCTTTTGCGGTTGCTGGCAATACACGAGGGATGTTTTCTTGGAAGCCACCGCCCGTGATGTGGCAAAGTGCGTGCACGTCGCTGGCGTTAATCAATTTAAGCACGGATTTAACGTAGATTTTTGTGGGAGCAATCAAGGCATCTTTTAATGGCTGGCCATCAAGATCTTGATCTAAATCGGCGTTCGATACTTCGATGATCTTGCGAATCAAAGAATAGCCGTTTGAGTGTGGGCCTGAAGAGGCTAGTGCGATTAAGGTATCGCCTGTCGCGACTTTAGAACCATCGATAATTTCTTCTTTTTCAGCAATGCCGACGCAGAAGCCTGCAAGATCGTAATCTTCACCTTCGTACATGCCTGGCATTTCAGCGGTTTCGCCGCCAACCAAAGCACAGCCTGACATTTCACAGCCATCGCCGATACCGCTGACAACGTCTGCTGCAATCTCAACGTTCAGTTTGCCGGTGGCGTAATAATCTAGGAAAAATAATGGTTCCGCGCCGCCAACGATCAAATCGTTAACGCACATGGCAACCAAATCGATACCGATGGTATCGTGCTTGTTCATGTCCATGGCTAAGCGTAATTTTGTACCAACACCGTCAGTGCCAGAAACCAGTACAGGTTGCTTATAACCTTGAGGCAGTTCGAACAAAGAGGCAAAGCCTCCCAAGCCAGTCATAACTTCAGGACGGCGAGTACGTTTAGCGACGCCTTTAATTCGTTCAATTAGGGCGTTGCCGGCATCGATATCTACGCCAGCATCTTTGTAACTTAGGGATTTTTGATCACTCATCAGTCTACGTCTCGTCGTTCGCTGTGTGTCATTTAGTGATTATTAGCCAGGCTAAAAAGTTAACTAAATGTGGAAATTTTAGGCGCCATATTCTACCTCTTTGTGCGCTTGGGTGCACGGATATTGTGTAGTAATTATGCGGCGATTAGATTGGGATGGTGGTTTGGCTGGCTCATAAGGGGCGGGAGTGGCACAATAGCGCCTTTCTATTTATCTCAAAGCAGGGATTGTGTGTGCGTCTTCTCGTCTTATGTCTGTGTTTATTAAGTTTTAATGCGTTTGCGGTGAATGTGTCCGATCTCTATCGTGTCAGTGTTGCTGTGGATGATCAAAGTGAAGAAAGCCGTAAATTGGGGGTGCAGTGGGCATTCCAGCAGTTATTGATCAAGATTTCGGGTTATCAAAACGTATTGGAAAACCCTACCTTGGTGGAAGCGAGCCAGAATGCTTTACGCTATATGCAGGGCTTTAGTTATCATCAAGATGATGCCGATGATCAGATTTATTTGCAGGCTTGGTTCAGTAAGGCTTTATTAATTCCTTTAATGCGCCGTGCACATGCACCTATCTGGGGTGAAAACCGTCCGTTATTGCTAAATTGGCTGGTGGTTGAGCCATCGGGGTCAGTTGCTGATTCTAATGCGGTTATTTTTGAGTCTACTGTTAACACTAAAGACTCTAACCGAGGGACTAATAAAGATGGGCGTTTATTAGTTTCAGAACAAACTCGTAAGTTGAAAGCCCGACTTGAAGGTGCATTTTCAGAGCGTGGCCTCCCCGTTTTATGGCCGATGGATGACCTTGAAGATCAATTGGCCCTGCCTTTAAATCAGTTATGGTGGTTGCTTTCTGAACCTATTATAGAAGCTTCTATGCGTTATCAGGCTGATGCGGTATTAGCGGGCAAGCTGAATCAATCGGCTGAAGGTGTCTGGCAGTATGAAGGCATATTGTTTCGAGGAGAGCAGCGTTTGCCTATTGCAGCGGAGGGAGACTCACCGTTAGCAGCATTAACCAATGTATCAACCGAAGTGGGGCGATTTTTTGCTGATCAGTTCGCGATTAAATCCGATCCTATGAATGGTCGATCGGGTATTCGTATTTTGGTTAAAAAAGTGAATGACTTCAGCGATTATTCAAAGGTATTGGCCTATTTACAGAGTATTTCTGGGGTGGGTTTAGTTGAAGTTGCGCAGGTCGATGGTGATAATTTGCAATTGTATTTGAATCTCGAAGGTGATTGGGACAAAGTGCAGCGTATAATTCGGTTGGATAATAAGTTATCCAGTTTACAAGAAAAAGAATTTGAGTGGGCGCGGTAGTGTCTAGGAGTGCTTTAAATGGTTATTGAAGCCCAAGCGCAACAGCTAACGTTATCTGTCTCGGTAAGAGATGATGCGCGTTTTGCTAATTATTTTGCCGGCCCTAATGCGCAGGTCGTTTATTCGATTCAAGATCAATGGCGTGAAAGTGGTGAGCCGTTTATTTATTTGTGGGGCGCTAATGGGGTAGGTTGTAGTCATTTGCTGCAAGCTGCATGTCATTACGCTGAAGGCTTAGGTCATAAAGCCGTGTATTTACCGCTAGATGAGCTGGTCGCTTATGATCCTGCGGTATTTGAGGATTTAGAGGTTTTGCAGTTGGTTGCTTTGGATAACATTGAAGCGATTGCCGGTAAGCCCGAGTGGGAAGAAGCGTTATTTCATTTGTTTAATCGCCTTCGTGATGCGGGTTCACGCATGTTGGTGGCGGCAAAAGAAGGTCCTCGTAATAACGGTATTTTATTACCGGATCTAACCTCACGTTTAAGTTGGGGCATCACGTACCAGCTTGAGTTGCTTGAGGATGAGGATAAATTAAAAGCGTTATTGCTGCGTGCTCGTGTTCGTGGTTTGAATATGAGCGAGGAGGTTGCGCGTTATATTTTGACTCGAAGCCCTCGTGATATGGCTGGGTTGTTCGATTTATTATCTGATCTTGATCAGGCTTCATTATCGGCTCAGCGTAAGTTGACTAAGCCGTTTGTTAAAGAACTTATGAATTGGTAGTTTTCACGCTCGTGGGTTTATAGCGCGCGTATCGATCAGAGCGCGTGTCCGGCCTATCACTTCGTGCTAGTCGCTCGCTGGGCTGCGATGCTTCGCATCGTTCACGCGAGCCCACATTTCTAGCATTAAACGAACATTGTCTTCACAGCGGTAAGGGCTGAGTTCTAGGTCGCTGCGAATGTCTTCCATCATCTGGTAGCGTTCTTCAGTCTCGCTTGGATGCCATTCGTGAATGCCAATTAAATCTGAAGCAGGTTCTTTATCATAAGCGTCGTACATGCGCTCTAGTAATTCCATAGTGCGTTCGGCATCTTGCACTAGGTAAATTGAATTTTCACAATCAAATTCAAATTCTTTGACAGCTTCCCAAACGGGTTCACCCGACTGAATTAGAATTTCTTGCGTCATGCCATGCAGATCTTCCAAACCCGCATCCCACTCGTGCCAGTTTTCTTCTGGTTGAAGTAGGGTGCTCTTAATCGTGCCATCCGTTAAGGACCAGGCAATCGCAATGGGATGTCCGTCTAGCTCGAAAGAGCTGGCATCAATGACTAAAAATTGCGGATATTCCATAAATAATTACCTAATACTAAGTGTTGCTGAAGAACTTTCTCATCGTGAAAGCAGGCAGGCGCGCTAAGATAATCTGCTTGGCGCTGCTAAGCAACCGCTAACAATGATCAGGCAGCACGCCCCATGTTTCTTAAATGATTTACATGCCCCACAAGCGCTTTCCAGACACTGGAGTATTCACGATGCTGTACCCCTTTGTCGGCGCAGACATTGCGAACTATTTTATGCAGTTCAGGGTAGTGAATATGGCTAACTCTTGGGAATAAATGATGCTCAACTTGAAAGTTTAAGCCGCCTACACACCAAGTGGTGAATTTACTGGTAGGCGCAAAGTCAGCGGTAGTGGCCAGCTGATGAGCCGCCCATTCATACGGTAAGTTACCTTGCTTATCGGGTTGAGGAAATTCTGTTTTATCGACGACGTGTGCCAGTTGGAAAACAACAGCAAATAAAAACCCCATCACGGCGTGTAGGCATAAAAATCCAATAATGACCGTTTCCCAGCCTAGGAAATAACTGGGGGTGAGCAAATAAAGAGTGATGTAAAAGGCTTTACTCAGCCAGAAGATGACAGAGTCTTTTGTTTGGTACTTTTGTGAAAATTCTTGCTCACTGATTTTTTGTTTAAAGTACGCCACAAAGTCCAATACAAAAAACCAAAATAGGCTGGTTAAAGGATACAGTGCCCAAACATAAATATGTTGCCAGCGATGAAACCAGTAGCGTGGTTTGTCTGGGCTCATGCGTAATAGACCAAAGGCTTCAATGTCTTCATCGGCTGCAGCAACGTTGGTATAAGGATGATGATTTAAGTTATGTTTTTGCTTCCAGTAAAACGCATTGCTGCCAATCATGTTAAAGGTATGGGCTGTAATATTGTTCAGGGTTTTATTTTTACTGAAGCTACCGTGAGCGCCATCATGCATGATATTAAAACCAATCAACGCTGTAGTAAAACCATGAAATGCCCAGGCTAACCAGGTAAAAGGCTCAGATAAAATAAAGAAACAGGCATACGAGCTGATGTGAATAAATAAGATAATGACGGCTTTGCGATACAGTGTGGCATTGCCAGTTTTCGCAAGATTATTTTGTTGGAAGTACCCATTAACAGCTTCTCCTAGCGCAGTTTGTAATGAGCGCTGAGCATTGTTGTGACTTAAATTGTTCATTGAATATTTGTGCTATTTTATTATGATTGTGAGTGTAGCTATGAGTATCATCCTACGGATTAAGTACTAGAAGTAAACATGAGATTCTCAATAGTTAGCTTCAGTGAGTAAAAAACTTTGAATAATGCATTTGTCATATCTTTTCTATAAATCTTTGCGGAAATCTCTAGGGCTTTTCCCGAGCCAGCGACGAAATGCTCGGCCAAAGTTGGACGGGTCGTTATAGCCTAATTGCATTGCAACTTGTTCAATATTAATGTTGGAATAGCTTAACAGATCAATGGCCTTTTCACGTCTAACATCATCTAAAATATGCTGGTAAGTTGTATTGAGCTGCGCTAGCTGGCGGTTGATTGTTCTTGGGCTGCTATTCATGGCTTTAGCCATAACAGGCAATGTTGGAAAAGCTTTCATCTTATCCAGTTGATAGCGAACTTGAATAACTAAATCTTGCCCTTGGTCGAGTTGGATTAATAATTTCTCGCATTCGCTTTCGGCTAAGCCTCGGGATGTTGCATTTGCAGTAGATACCTGGGCATCTAGTAAGTATTCAGGAAAACATACTTGATTATGAGGTTGATTGAATAAGACCGGCACGCCTAATAATCGCTCGTATTCACTCGGTGGGGCTTGTGGTGAATAGCTTAATTTAACGACGGCAGACATTTCATCTTGTTGATTAATTAAAAAACGTGCCACTCCAATGAGACTGGATATGATGTTTTCTACCACAAAGGGAAATGTACTTGGCATCGAGGCTAAGCGGTTGATTTGCACAATGGCGCTATCGTCTTCTTTGTGAAATCGAATGTCTGCTAATAAAGTGCGGGTGCGAGCATATCGAATGGCCAGTGATAATGCCTGATCTAGGTTGTCGGATGCCATCGCGGCAAAACCGACAAAGCCATGACTGGCAATATTTAAGCCTTGGCCATGCTTAATACCCAATAGAGGATTTTGACTCAGCGACAGTGCATTTTCGACAACCGTATGATATTGCATAGGCGAAATGCGGATATTTTGTTGCATGATCTGTTCATTTAACTGAGTATTAGCTAATACTTGTTCAGCAGAAAAACCTTGCTGTTTCATTAGGGTGATTAGTTGAGCTAAGTAATCAGTTGTTAAAAAAGGTCGTTGCTGTGAATAAGTCGAAGTCATTTAAATTATCTTTGGCGTAATATGACTGAAATCCTGTCATGAATAGTACTTCAATTCAAGCCAAAATTACGTCATAGTGTCGACACGTATATTAATAATAAACAATCAAAGTTACATTCAGTTCATTAAAATAAAAAAATATTTTTGAACCTGTGACTTATTATCATAGCCAGTATTGCTAGGGGGTTAATGTGGAAGCATCTTTTTGGGACGGTAAACGAGCACCGGGTGTTCAGGATACTATTGATTTATCAAGATATGATTCTGTCGTAGAGGTTATCGAAAATTCATTTAAACGCTATGCGGATCGTCCTGCATTTACCAGTATTGGTTATACACTGACTTACCGTCAAATTGACGAGTATAGTGCTGCGTTTGCGAGCTATCTTCAGAATCATACGACCTTAAAACCCGGTGATTCAATTGCTATTCAAATGCCAAACATCCTGCAATATCCTATTGCTATGTATGGCGCATTGCGTGCAGGTTTACGAGTGGTGAATACTAACCCTCTGTATACTGAGCGTGAAATGCTGCACCAATTCAACGACTCTGGTGCTAAAGCTCTACTGTGTATGGATGTGTTTGCTAAATCTGTACAAGGCGTTAAAGATCAAACGGGCATTAAACATATTATCGTCACCAGCTTGGCGGACATGTTGCCAGGCTTTAAGCGTGTATTAATTAACGCTGCCGCGAAGCATATCAAAAAGATGGTACCGGCCTATAGTCTTCCTGAAGCGGTTTCTTTCCGCAGCTGCTTAAAGCTAGGTAAAGGTAAAGCCTTCCAAGAAAACCACATGAAGAACCCTCAAGATACTATCGTATTACAATATACTGGTGGTACTACGGGCGTTGCTAAAGGTGCTGAATTAACCAACCGTAACTTGGTTGCCAATATGTTGCAGGCGGCTTCTGCTCTTGGCCAAGTGGACGAGGATGGTAAGCCAATGAAGGGGGATGGGCAGGCTGTTATTGTTGCACCGTTACCGCTTTATCATATTTATTCATTCACGGTTCACTTAATGGCCTTGTTTGAACTGGGTGATCACAGTGTATTAATTGCTAATCCACGTGATACTGAAACGTTTATTCGTTTTATGAAGCCTTGGAAGTTAACAGGTGTGGTGGGTTTAAATACCTTGTTTGTATCGCTAATGGCAAGCCCACGTTTTAAAGAGCTTGATTTCAGTGAAATGAAATTAACCCTTTCAGGTGGAACCGCGTTGGTTGAAGATACTGCTAAGCGCTGGAAAGAATTTACCGGTACTGGGGTTTCTGAAGCGTATGGTTTAACAGAATGTTCACCTGCTGTAACGATGAACCCTGCTAATGGTCTTGAACGTATGGGTACGGTTGGCCAGGCGATGCCAGGTACTGCACTTAAATGTATTGATGATAACGGTGATGAAGTTGCTGTTGGCGAGCGCGGTGAGCTTTGTGTGAAAGGTCCGCAGGTAATGAAAGGTTACTGGAATCGTCCAGAAGCGACGAAAGATAGCTTTACGCCAGATGGTGAATGGTTACGCACAGGTGATGTTGCGGTCATTGACGAAGATGGTTTTGTTAAGATCGTAGATCGCATTAAAGATTTGATCTTAGTATCAGGTTTTAACGTTTATCCAAATGAAGTTGAAGACGTTGTTGCAGGTCATCCTGGTGTTGAAAACTGTGCAGTAATTGGTGTGCCAGATGAAAAGACGGGTGAGGCGGTTAAGCTTTATGTTGTTGCATCGGATGCAAATCTCACAGCGGAAGATATTAAGACTTTCTGCAAAGATAAGTTAACAGGATACAAGCTGCCACGTCAGATTGAATTCCGTGATGAGTTACCAATGACGCCAGTGGGTAAGATTTTACGTCGCGAATTGAAAGACGAAGAAAAAGCTAAACGCGAAGCAAGCGCTGCTTAACAATTGATTGCTTAAATTGAAGCGTATTTTAGCTTTTTGTTTTAAAAAAAACCCAACTCAGTGATGAGTTGGGTTTTTTTATGTCTGTTGAAAAAAGAAAAAGTTAAAGAGTAGTCAGGGCGATCTTAACGGGTCATTATGTTTTGTCATACCGAGCAGATCACATTAAGCAGGATTAATATGTCAATCGAGATTCAAGACATCATCGCCTTCGTCAGTGCGCACGAACCCTTTGATAGTTTACCAGCAGACGAGATTGCAGCACTGTGCGGGCAGATCGAAGTGAGTTATTACCAAGCTCAAAGCCAAATTCTGCATCATGGTGCGTCTATTGATGCGTTATATATGATTCGTTCTGGCTCGGTTGAAGTTTTTCGCCGCACCGGTGAGTTACACAATCGTCTTGAACCTGGCGATGTGTTTGGCCAAATGGGCATTCTTTTAAATGGCCATGTTCGATATCCGGTGCGCGCGCTGGAAGATACATTGATTTATCGCATACCAGCTGAGAAGTTTCTCGCCATGTGTGATTTGTTTGGTGAGTTTGGTGACTATTTTGAGACCAATGAACACTCAACATTGCAGCATTTAGTGCAGAGCCAAGATGACGAGAATGATATGACAACGGTGCGTGTGCGCGACATCATTCAAAGTGAGCCGGTTTATTTAACGGCAGGCGCCACGGTGCGCGAGTGTGCTCAACAAATGACAGAGCAAAACGTATCGTCGGTAGTTATTTTTGACCAACTGATTACAGTTGAATCGAGTGATGATGTTAACGCTAATGAAGGCGCCTCATTAGCTTTGGGAATTGTTACCGATCGTGATTTTCGAGTACGCGTTTTAGCGGCGGGACTGTCGCTTGAAACTCCTTTGCGTGACGTCATGTCGACAGACCTGATTACGGTTGCTCACGATGCTTATGTGTATGAAGCCAAGTTACTGATGATGCGTCACAACGTTCATCACTTACCATTAGTGCGCCATGATAAGGTCACAGGCATTGTCGCGCTGACCGACATTGTGCAATACGAATCCCAGAGTAGCCTTTTGTTGGTGCGGGGTATTCTGGTGCAAGAAACCGTAGAAGGGTTGGCCGAGCTGTCATCTCAAGTAGCTTCTGTCATGGTTAGAATGCAAAAAGAAGGTGCAAATTCACGTATGATTGGGGGGGCAATGTCGGTTATTGGGCGCACGTTTAAACAGCGGTTACTGGCATTAGCGGAAGAAAAGTTTGGAGCGCCACCCGTCCCATATTGCTTCCTTGCGCTGGGTTCGATGGCACGAGAAGAACAATTATTGGTCACAGACCAAGATAATGCATTGATATTATCCGCAGATTATAACGAAGCAAAGCACGGTGATTATTTTAAGCAATTATCGGATTTTGTTTGCGATGGCCTTAATGCCTGTGGATACACTTATTGTGACGGCGGCATTATGGCTTCTAATCCTAAATGGCGCCTGACCTTAAAAGATTGGAAGCTGCAATTCAGTGAGTGGATCGAAAAGCCAGATCCACAAGCTTTGCTGAATGCCTCGATATTTTTTGATTTAGAAGGTGTTGATGGCAAGGTCGCATGGGCTGAGCAGTTGACCCGCTTTATTGTCGGTAAAGCGAAAACTAATCGCAGCTTTCTCGCGGCTTTGGCTCGTAACGCCATGAATCGCACACCACCTTTGGGTTTCTTTAAAGACTTTGTATTAGAAAAAGACGGTCGCCAGCGCTATAGCTTGAATCTAAAACGCCGAGGAACTGCACCGATGGTTGATGTTATTCGCGTGCACGCTTTGGCAGAAGGTTCATTGTCACAAAACTCTTTTGACCGCCTGGAAGACTTAAAAGGATCCTCTTTATTACCCGATGGTAAAAAAGAAGAGTTATCGGACGCTTTAGAATATCTATCAATGATTCGTATTCGTCAGCAAGTTGCCGCTGTGGAGGCGGGTGAGCAAGCTGATAATACCGTAGAGCCCGAAACGCTCTCGAGTAAAGAGCGACGAGGGCTAAAAGAAGCTTTTCAGGTCTTGAGCAGTGCGCAAAAATTTCTGAAGTTTCGCTATACCGCACATCAGAAGGGTTGATAAATATGCCATTGCACCCTTATAAAGTAATTCCAAAGGATTGGGATCAATTCTATTCAAGTCAGGTTCAAAATGAGCTGCCTGATTATTTAGACTCTTTTTATCATCAACCGCTATTAGATGCTCAGCAATCTATGGATGCGACAGACTTTGTTTCATTGGATATTGAAACAACGGGTATGAACGCTCAAAAAGATGACATCGTCAGTATTGGTTTGGTGCCTTTCGATCATCAGCGTATTTACTTAGCTAAGGCTAAGCATTGGGTTGTGAGTAGTCGGCGATTAACCTCAGAGTCGGTTGTCGTTCACCGCATAACCCATACTGAAGTAGCTGAAGCGCCTTCCTTAGATTCGGTTTTGCCAGAGCTTATTGCTAGCTTACAAGGCAAGCAGATTGTGGTGCATTACCGTTACATGGAGCGGGAGTTTTTACGCACCGCCATTATTGAAATGTTACAGAAAGATTTCTTGTTTCCCGTCATCGATACACTAGAACTGGAAGTTCAGTACTTGCGTCGTAATCGATCGTTTATGGCGCGGCTATTGAACAAGCAACTGCCTTCTTTGCGCTTGCTCTATGCCCGTGAGCGCTATCATTTACCTTCTTATGAAAATCATAATGCACTGGTTGATGCATTGGCGACCGCTGAATTACTTCAAGCTCAAATAGCAAAGCATAAGTTAGCACAGACATCTGTTAGAAAGCTTTGGTGTTAGCACTATAAGCACTGTTAAAAAAGAAATATGAAGAGTTAAAAGAAATATGAAACGGGGTATATAAGGATAATATAAAAGAAGTAAAGCGGTGTAAAAAAGGGGAACGCCCATAAGTTAGGCGTTCCCTTTAAGTCTTATCTTTTTGTTTCAGTACGCATTCCCATTAATAGCGAAAGACACATCAATAACAATATAAAAGTGAACGGCAGGCCGGTTGAAATAGCCCCTGCTTGCAGAGCTTGAATCGCTTCAGTACCACCAATCCATAATAACGCGATGGCAATCGCACCTTCTATAGACGCCCAGAAAATACGCTGAGGTATTGGGGCATCAATCTTGCCACCAGAGGTAATGCTGTCGATCACCAGCGAACCAGAGTCGGATGAGGTGATGAAGAACACCAATACTAAAATGATAGCGATACAGGACAGTATCGAACCGAGCGCCATTTCATCAAACATCTGGAACATCGCTAACGGAACAGACGTGAGTCCTTCGGTTCCCAAGGCACCGATACCATTTTGAACTTGTTCAATGGCGATACCCCCATAAACCGACATCCAAATAACGGTCACCGCTGTAGGTACCAGTAATACCGCTGTTACAAACTCACGAACCGTGCGGCCTTTAGAAATACGTGCGATAAACATACCGACGAAAGGAGACCAGGAAATCCACCAAGCCCAGTAAAATACCGTCCAACCTTGAAGCCAAGCTTCATCTGGACGGCCATGAGGATTTGATAGTGGAATAATGTTTTGTACATAAGCCATAATCGTTTGCGGAATAGTTCCCATGGATACGGCAAATGCTAACGCAGCGACAAATACTAATAGTAGCAATGCAATGATCATATTGACGCCTGATAGCAGCTTAACGCCACCTTCTAAGCCCCGTATAACCGATATCACCGCCAGCAAGGTCACAAATACAATGACGATAATTTGTAAGCTAAGCCCACTGGAAATACCAAATACATGACTAATACCAGCAGAGGCTTGTTGCGCACCTAGACCTAGGGATGTGGCTAGACCAAATAAGGTTGCGAGTACGGCAAGAATATCGATGATATGTCCAGCCCAGCCCCATGTGCGGTCTCCTAAAATAGGATAAAACACCGAGCGCATGGAAAGCGGTAAGCCTTTGTTATAGGCGAAAAAAGCCAGTGATAAGGCAACTACACCATAAATAGCCCAAGGGTGCAGACCCCAGTGATACATGGTGGCACCTAAGGCCATATTTGCGGCTTCAGGTGTATTAGCAGTGACGCCTAGTGGCGTTTCATAATAGCCTGTGAAATAGGCAACGGGTTCGGCAACCCCCCAGAACATTAGACCAATCCCCATGCCTGCAGAAAATAGCATGGCTAACCAAGACATCGTCGAGTGTTCAGTTTTGGCTTCAACCCCACCAAGGCGAATTTTACCCCAAGGCGATATTGCTAGTACTAGACAGAAGACCACAAAAAAGTTGGCAGACCACATAAAAAAGGCATCGAATGTCTTAATAATGTCCCACTTTAGACCATCAAGTAGGGCTTTAGCAGCGGCGGTATCACTTACAAGAACAGCAATTAAAAACAGAAAAATCAGACCTGCGCTGATGCCAAATACGGGGTTGTGGACATCAAACCCCCACTTCTGAACGTTGTCTTGTCCGACGGTATAGTCAGTATTTTCAATACTGTATTTATCGTTATTGGTACTCATTTTTTCTCCGGGTGCATAATCGATGTTTTACCATAGGGAGTATGTCGTTCAATTACAACCGCAGTGCGGTAGCTTGCTGTTTAGTATAGAGGCTTGTAGTAGGTATGGCAGGATTTTAAATAGAATGGCACTAATAGCCCTATAATCGATCATTCTTCTGTATAGCGTGGCACCTTGGCACCCCTGAAGAGGGGTTTTGTGGTTCTTGCCCTTGCGACAATTGAACTGGGCTAACTAGCCAATGCCTTTTTGTAACATTCTGTAATAATCACTTTGATCATTGGTTCGTCTCTATTAAGCGGACATTTTTAATGCGTTTTTATTCAGCTTATTTAATTTAAAAGGTTTTCTCATGGTTCAGTACAAGGCTCCTGTTAAAGACATCAAGTTCTTAATGAACGATGTTTACAACTTTCAAAAGCATTACCAGACGATTCCTGGTGGTGATGAAGCGACTGAAGAAATGGTCGATATGATTTTAGAAGCCGCCGCTTCTTTCTCGGAAGATGTGATTGCGCCGCTGTATCAAAGTGGCGATGAAGGCTGTCGTTTCGAGAATGGCAATGTTTATACCCCTAAGGGCTTTAAAGAAGCTTATAAACAGTACGTTGAAGGTGGCTGGCAATCTATGGCAACACCTGTTGAATACGGCGGTCAGGGTCTTCCTATTTCATTGGCATTGGCTAAGTCTGAAATGATTGGCACTGCCAACTGGTCCTGGGGCATGTACCCAGGTCTATCATTGGGGGCGATGAATACAATTTGGATGCACGGTACTGAAGCGCAGAAGCGTGAATACTTTGTACCACTGTCTGATGGTCGCTGGATGGGCACTATGTGCTTAACCGAACCTCAGTGTGGTACCGATTTGGGCCAAGTTAAAACTAAGGCTGAGCCTAATGGTGATGGTTCTTATAATGTGACGGGTACTAAAATCTTTATCTCCTCAGGTGACCATGATCTGACGGAAAACATCATCCATATCGTATTAGCGCGTTTACCGGGTGCGCCAGAAGGCACTCGTGGTATCTCATTATTCATCGTGCCGAAGTTTAATGTGAACACCGATGGTTCTTTGGGTGAGCGTAACCCCGTGACCTGTGGTTCGATTGAAGAAAAAATGGGCATCCATGCTTCATCTACTTGTGTCATGAACTTTGATAGCGCCAAAGGTTATTTGATTGGCCCTGAAAACAAAGGCCTTATGTGTATGTTCACGTTCATGAATACAGCGCGTATTGGTACTTCGATTCAAGGTGTTGCCTCGGCTGAATTATCTTTCCAAGGCGCATTACCGTATGCCAAAGATCGTCGCTCTATGCGTGCTTTGACGGGTAAAAAAGATCCAGATAAAGTTGCTGATACCTTGATGGTACACCCTGATGTCCGTCGTATGTTGTTAACTCAAAAAGCGATCGCAGAAGGCGGTCGTGCGATGGTTTATAACGCTGCACGTATTGCTGACTTAATGAATGCCGCTCACTCTAAAGGTGATACCGAGCTGTATGAAAAGTATGACGATGAGCTAGGTTTCTTAACCCCTATTTTAAAAGCGTTTTTAACCGAATTGGGTTATGAAGCAGCCAACCATGGTGTGCAGGTTTATGGTGGTCATGGGTTTATTAAAGAGTGGGGTATGGAACAGATTGTTCGTGATGCCCAAATTTCAAAATTATACGAAGGCACTACGGGTGTGCAGGCGCTCGATCTATTGGGTCGTAAGGTGTTGTTGGGTAAATTTAAATCGTTCAATACTTATGCTGATAAAGTATCTGCTTTTACCAAAGCGACTAAGCGCCCTGAAATGAAGAAATTCATTCGAACACTTAAACGCAGCATGATAGGTTGGAAAATTTATAACTACCGCATCGCGTTTAAAGCGTCGAAAAATCGTGACATGGTGGGGTCAGCATCGGTCGATTACCTAATGTATTCTGGTTATCTTTGCTTGGCGTATTACTGGGCGATGATGGCAGAAACAGCGTATCAAAAAATTGAAAAAGGCGAAGGGGATTTGGCTTTTTATAAGGCTAAAATTCAAACTGCTGAATTCTATTTTGAGCGTATGCTGCCGCGAGCAAAAGGCCACGCTAAGATGATGATTAAAGATCCTAAGAGCTTGATGCAAATGAAGGAAGAAGATTTTTCTTTCTTAGATTAATCGATCGTTTTCAAATTAATCGTTCTTATTGAACTCAGTGTTATATATTAAGGTCATAGCGTTTAAGTTATGGCCTTTTTTTTGGCTAATGTTTTGGAGATAATTATTATGACAACTGCTACGACAATGCCTCATGCATCCGCCCATTTTGTTAATGGCGAAAATGTTGATGCTTTACCGGAAGGTATGGAATACGCGATGTTTGGTCTTGGCTGCTTTTGGGGGGCTGAACGAAAATTTTGGCAATTGCATGGCGTGCATACGAGCTCGGTGGGTTATACCGCTGGTGACTCTGAACATCCTACCTATAAAGAGGTTTGCTCGGGCTCAACAGGGCATAACGAAGTCGTACGGGTTATTTATAATCCTGAAGTGGTTAGCTATCAGCAGTTATTAGAAATATTCTGGCAGGCTCATAATCCCACACAAGGCAACAGACAAGGAAATGACAAGGGCACGCAATACCGTAGCGGTATTTATACGTTTTCTGAACAGCAGCTTAAATTGGCCAATAAATCCAAAGAGCATTTTCAACAAGTACTTTCTAAAGCAGGTTTTGAGTCGATAACGACGGAGGTCATTCCGGCACCTACCTTCTACTTTGCGGAAGATTATCATCAGCAGTATTTAGCCAAAGAACCTAATGGTTATTGCGGTTTAGGTGGTTTGGGCTTGTCTTATTAATCATCTTTATCAGGGGCGCCGATGGGTTGATTCTCATTGCCATTATGACTTTAACGCTTTTGATGGCGATCGAGAGTTGCATTGGCAGTTCTTACAGAAAATGGGGTGTGCGGGCCTATTGATACCAGGGGTAATGGCCAGAGATTGGCAAAGATTGATCTCTCTATGTACAGACAAGCCTTGGGCCTATTCATTGGGCTTACACCCGTATTTTCTCGATCAGCATCAGGCTGGTGATATTTCACAATTAGCGTTAGCTTGCCAAGTGAATGACCCTGTTGCAATTGGGGAGTTTGGATTAGATTTTGCCTTGCCAGAAGAGACCTTTGCAGAGCAAATTAAACTGTGTCAGGCGCAGTTTGAACTTGCCCAAGCATTAAAGTTACCCGTCATTTTGCATGTGCGGAAAGCTTACGATGACATTGCTGCCATGATCCGACGCTTAAAATTTAATCAGGGAGGAGTTGTGCATGCGTTTAGCGGCAGTATTCAACAAGGTGAGGCCCTCATTAAACTGGGCTTTAAGTTGGGTATTGGTGGCGCGATCAGCCATAGTCGTGCGACTAAATTGCGTAAAACGGTCCTTCATTTACCACTTGAAGCGTTAGTGCTGGAAACAGACTCGCCTGATATGAAGCCTGCTTTTTTATCGGGTAATCGTAATTCCCCCATTAGCCTGCTGTTATTGGCCCAGATTGTAGCAAATCTTAAGCAATGCTCCTTGGATAAGGTTATTTTTGCCAGCAATAATAACCTTTTAACGCTAATGCCTAAGCTAAAAACAATACTTTGAGAGGAGTTTGTTGCATTTCTAAATGATTTTGTAGCCTGTCAGGACGCTTATCCACTTGCGAATTTTGCGTTTGTTAGCTAGATATTAAATGAGGACAATGCATTTTGTACTGTTCATTTTTTATTTACAGTTGCTCTATTACCTATAGAAGCATTAAAGGGGACGGCTATGTTTACTGCACATATGTTTGGGCTACTTTATCATCCTAAAAATGAATGGTCTTATATTCGCCGTGAGAAATACAGTTTGTTGCAGGTGTATCTGCGCTATGCGATTTTTCTTGCCATGATTCCTCCAGTAAGTTTATTCATCGGGACGACTCAATACGGCTGGAGTATTGCGGGTAGTGATGTAATGAAGCTCACGACGGAAAGTGCTTTGCCGATTGCGATTCTGTTTTATTTCTCACTGCTTGTGGGCTTGGCCTTCGTGTCTTATTGCACTTATTGGATGGAAAGAACCTTTGGTGCTGATGCCAGTTTTGAGCGTTGCCTGATCTTTACTACCTTTACCGCAACGCCTATGTTTCTTTCAGGCTTTATTGGTTTATTACCTATTTTATGGTTAGACGTCTTTGTTGTGCTGGGAGCCGTGTGTTATTCCTTGTACCTACTGTATGTGGGAATTCCTATTTTTATGAATATTCCAGAAGAGCGTGGGTTTATTTTTGCGAGTTCAATTTTGACGGTAGGGCTTTGTTCTCTCGTCGGACTAATGGCTGCGACTGCAATTTTATGGGGCAGTGGTTTGGCTCCTCAGTTTTTGAATTAATACCTATTACGTTTTACAGCCGGGCTGCTATGGTGGAAAAGCAGTCCTATTTACTTAATCCTTACTTTTAATGTAACTGTGCGTAACGGATTGTATCATTTCGTAGTAATGAGCAGTTTTCTCTTGTTCAGATTATGCTCAGCTATTAGCCTGCGCCCACTAATTATAATTAATGGAAAAAACAATGCTAAAAATCGTCTTATCTTTTCTATTTATGAGCTTTGCTTTTACAGCACAAGCTAGTGCACAGGATGCCAGTCGTCTGGCGAAAGATTTGACACCGGTTGGTGGCGAGCGAATGGGTAATGGTAAAGATATTCCTGCTTGGACGGGAGGTTTGAAGCAATCTAAAAGTCACAAATCTGGCGATTTTCACAGTAATCCTTATTTTCGTGAAAAGCCCTTGTTCACCATTAATCAAACGAATATGGAAGAACATAAAGATCGTTTGAGTTTAGGCAGCCAGAAGCTATTAAAGCAATTCCCTAGTATGGAATTGCCTATCTATAAAACGCATCGATCTGCGTCTTATCCTGATTATGTCTATAAAGGTATTAAGGATAATATCGATTCTTCAAGCCTAATGAAATTTGGTGCAGGTGTTGAAGGTGCGCGTATTAGCTCTCCTTTTCCTATTCCTCAAAATGGCTTAGAAGTTTTATGGAATCATACGCTGCGCTTTCGTGGGCAATCGATCAGTTTTGAAGCGTCAACAGTGAACGTCAATGCGGCGGGTAGCCGTTCTGTTACTTTGCGTGATTACCAATATTACTTCGGTTATAGCGATCCAGAGCTAACAACCGCAGATTTAAATAATAAAATCTTTTTTTTGAAGCGTAAAACCCTAGCGCCTTCTAGTCAGGCGGGTGGTATTACCCTAGTGCATGAGACTTTGGACCAGGTTAGATCGCCGCGTAAATCTTGGATCTATGTGCCGGGTCAGCGTCGTATTCGTCGTACTCCTGACTTAAATCATGATACACCGGATATCTCAACCAACTCATTAAGAACGATAGATCAAGTTGACATGTTTAATGGTGCCCCAACTTATTATGATTGGAAATTGCTGGGCAAGCAGGAAATGTATGTTCCTTATAACTCCTATTTACTGCATTCAGGTGATTTAACGATTGAGGATATTACGGGTCCAGCGCATTTAAACCCTAAGTTATTACGCTATGAGGCTCATCGTGTTTGGATCGTTGAAGCAACACTGCGTGTTGGTATGCAGCACCGCTATGCGAAGCGTCGTTATTACTTTGACGAAGATAGCTGGTCGATTGTATACGCAGAGGAATACGATGCTAAAGGAGATCTTTGGCAGTTTACTGAAGCTCACTTGATCAACTACTTTGAAGTTCCCTTGGTATTTTCAACGTTAGAAAATACCTATGATTTTAAAGACGGCCGTTATTTTGTAGAAGGCCTCGATAATGATCGTGGAGCGACGTATGATTATTCGGTTGAATATTCTCTGAGAGACTTTACGACCTCTGCTGTGCGTCGTGAAGCAAGACGTTAAGCAAGACGTTAAGCTGACAACTTTTTAGATATTCAGTATGATGCCTTCTCTGTGGAGGCATCATGATACGTTTTAAATCCTTATTCTTATTTTCATTGTTGGCACTTTCTTTGGTGTCATCTCTGCCTAGTCGTGCCGCATTACCTGAAAATTTTATTGAATTGTCGGATGATGTGCAGGCGATGTTATTGGAGGTTGAGTTTTTCTCTGAGCAAGGTTTCTCTCATTGGGGGGATGACTTTGTTGCACCGTCTAGTCAATCTTACGTTAAATATCTTGATAATTATGATAGCCGAGCTCAAATCGATTTTAACCTTGGTAATATTCGCGTAGAAACTCTTAAGCAGAAAGCGCATCTTGATGTACTGAAACATGCCATTGTTTCGACACTACTAACGCCGGCAGACCCTCAGCAAGTTGATATTTATACCGCAGAAGAGGTTGGATTAAGCGGTGAACCTTTCTTATTGAATAAAGTTAATGATAATGAAGGTAAAGCCATTGCTTTTTTATGGCGAGCCCAGCGCTATGCGCAATATTTATTGGATCATAAATTGCAGAGTCAGTGGCTGAAAGGAAAGCGACGATATTGGGTTGATATTCCTTTGGTTCGTCAGTTTAAACACGTTTCGGCGCAGCAATATTTACCCTATGTGACTCAAGCTGCTATGCGTTATCGTATGGATGAAGCTTTGATATTGGCATTAATTGAAGCCGAAAGTAGTTTCAATCCCTTTGCCGTCAGCGGATCTAATGCTTACGGTTTAATGCAGGTAATGCCCAATACTGCAGGACGAGATTATTTCCAGCGTATTAAAAATAATGATCACCGCCCGAGTCGCCAATTCTTATTCAATGCAAAAAATAATATTGAAGTCGGTAGTGGTTATTTATCAATACTCCGAGATGTGTATTTGCGGGGCATTCGTAATCCTTTAGCGCAAGAATATTGTATGATCGCTGCTTATAATGGTGGAGCTGGGCAATTATTACGCAGCTTTGATCGTAATAATAAGAAGGCAATTGCGAAGATAAATCGTTTATCCTCGGCTCAGGTTTATCAGTACATCGTTAATAAACACCCTAAACTAGAATCGCGTAACTATCTTAAGAAAGTGATTCGTTTTAAAAAGAAATATGCATTGTGAGCTTTTTAACTCAATCGTTATCTCGTTTATTGCCTGGTGCTCAATTGACGTGGCAATCGTTAACGTTTGAGCAGCAAAACATTGAACTTTCGCTATTGGCTTTGAACAGTGAAAGTCTTGTTTTAGATGCTCAGCAAGTCGGGAAGTTTTGGCAGCAGTTACCCTATTGGGCTTTTGCTTGGGCCGCTGGGCAAGGCTTAGCTCGGCATATTTTGGCTAATCCTGAACTTGTGCGGGGGAAGCGGGTATTAGATTTTGGTTGTGGTTCGGGGTTGGTCGGAATTGCCGCAGCAAAAGCAGGTGCAAGCTCGGTTCTATGTTGCGATACCGATCCTCTCGCGCTGATCGCGAGTCAGTGGAATGCTGAGCGTAATGGCGTTGATATAAGCGTTACGGGTGAATGGGTGGGTGAGGCAGCTGATTTGGACTGTTTGTTAGCAGCGGATATTTTATACGATTTGACAAGTGCTGGTGATTTGGCGGATCAGTGCGCTGCAATTCCTAATTGGTTGGTGGCGGAAACTCAATATCAGTTACCGCCCTGGTCAGCACTTGTTGAGGTGAGGCAGTATCTCGCGAGTACTTTGCCAAAACTGGATGATTTTGATCAAGATTTAAACGTCTCTATTTATTCTCACAAGAGCACTAGGTAGGCATTTCTTGGTTAGACTAGCTTAGAGTTTCTTTCCATTGTTTATGGTAGCTGGAAGGCGTGCTCCCAATCCACTGCTTAAAAGCTCTTTCGAATCCGCGGCGATCGGCAAAACCAAGGTCGTGGGCAAGCTCTTGCATATCAACACTTTGATTTTTTAATTTCAATTGCGCTTTCTCCATACGTACATCTTTTAATATGTGTGAAAATTGAGTGTTTTCTTCCTGTAAGCGTCGGGTGAGGGTGCGAGGGCTGGTATTAAGCAGTTCGGCGACGGCTTCTTTGTTGGCGGTATGCTGGTTTGGCCATTGCTGTAAAACGTAGCGAATTTTTGAGCTGATGGAATCGAGTTTTTGATAGCCCCCTTGTAAATTTTCCGCTTTTCTTTGTAAGGCATTAAATAGGTTCGGATTAGAATACTGAAGGGGTTGGTCAATATGCGCTGCAGAAAAGCTAATCCAGCACTCTGTTTGGCTGTAGGCGATATCGATAGCAAAAAATTCTGCTAACTGTGAATGATATTTAGGCTTATTATTCTTAAAACCGAGCTTGAGGGGCTGATACAGACTTCCACCTAAAGATCGGCCTAGTGAATGTATGCCTGTCATTATGAGTTCTGCACGTGCGCGCATGGCCAAGTCATTGCCCTTTGATATATGGTATATCACCTTTATTTCATTTTTGGTTATGAAAATCTCGGGGGCAGGGCTGTCGCTTAATAGCATGTAATAACGGCGAAGTGTTACCAGTGCATCGCGACCTGTTTCACACCGGCTCAGTAAAAACCCAAGCAAGCTAAATGACTGCAGCTCCAGTGCTTGGCCGGTAATAAAACCAATATTGTCACATTGGGTAAGACGAGCGGCATTATTTAATAGCTGATCGAAGCTTTTAATAGAAATTCGGTTATTTTTGAGCTTACTTTCATTAAGAAAAGTATCTTGTAGTATGTCATTCAGAGGAATGTCATAGGACTCTATAAACCGCAATAGTGGTCCGACAGCACTGGCTGTCATTGTTTGCTGATGGTTGATTGGCATGTTTTTGACTGATTTTATTTATAATTATTATTAGGTCTTTTTCAGACTCCATGTGACATTAACATTGTCATAATTTCTAGACCAGTAGTTGCTTGCCAAAATTTACTTAAACAACTGTCACTTCTCTAAATCGGTAAAAAGTATAAGTTAAACAGTATGTTAGCTTGACACTGGCAGGGTGTGAGCGTAGTATCCATCTCGTTGTCGCGGGGTGGAGCAGTCTGGTAGCTCGTCGGGCTCATAACCCGAAGGTCGTTGGTTCGAATCCGGCCCCCGCAACCAACTTAAGATGTGCACCGTAAAGGTGGCAAGTTTAGATAAGCTTTAAATTATCTGATGTCGCGGGGTGGAGCAGTCTGGTAGCTCGTCGGGCTCATAACCCGAAGGTCGTTGGTTCGAATCCGGCCCCCGCAACCATTTTAAGTCGTGAAAATCTCTGTATATACTCTGTATATTATTAGAGTAGCCCAGATAAGCTTTAACTATCTTATGTCGCGGGGTGGAGCAGTCTGGTAGCTCGTCGGGCTCATAACCCGAAGGTCGTTGGTTCGAATCCGGCCCCCGCAACCATTTAATTATTATATTAAATGATATCAAATTCTTAAAAAGGTCAGCCTCTGTGCTGGCCTTTTTTTTGCCTTTTTAAAAGTTCTACATATTTAAAAGTTCTACATAAGCCTTCGCATTAATATAACGATAACGCGCCTATCAACACCGCGCGTCTATCAGCATAGCTTGCCAATCTTTAGGTACCTTCAAAAGCGGAACGTGTGTAATACCAGGCGCTTATCGAAGCGCGTTGCCATTGAGTAAACAATTGATATCAGCTCAAACCTAGATCTAGTTGAATTGATCTGATTTCTTTCCTGAGATGGGAGCGTAGATTGATTTGATATAATTCATATCCACTTCAATATCGCCTGTCGTTACATAAGTGCCAGCAATACCACTCGCCTTACGCTTGAAATCTAAAAAGCCCATTAAAATAGGGACACCGGCACCTTGTGCGATATGGTAAAAGCCGGTTTTCCAATAAGTAACTTTACTGCGAGTGCCTTCAGGAGGAACGATTAAAAATAATTGATCATTACCCTGTATGGCATCAATTGATGCTTGTACCATATTGGTTGATTGAGAGCGGTCAACGGGGATACCCCCCATCCACATCATTAGACCACGATAGGGCGGCTTGAAAATTTGCTCTTTACCCATCCAATATACTTTGGCATTCAGCGCAAATGCGGTCATTAGAGTGAAAGGTAAATCCCAATTGCTGGTATGTGGCGCTGCGATCATCACGCATTTTTTTAAGTCACGAGGAATTTCACCTTCGGTTTTCCAGCCTAATATCTTCAGTATGATTATTGAAACCCAACGTAATAGAGTCTTTAAAACAGGGGTATCAAACATGGTGCGATGCATTAGGATGACCTATAGTATTTCGGGCTTCATGAAGCCGCGTAGATTACATTAGATCATTATATTTAACGAGTATTTTTGTTAGACGACTTATTTAGAAAGGTCGATAGGAATAAGGTATGGAAAAGCAAAGTAATGAGTTTATTGGCTCGACAATATTGATTACAGGGGCGGGTAAACGTTTAGGGTTATTTCTGACTCAACATTATTTATCAGCAGGTTGGCGAGTGATTGCTCATTATAATAGCGCGAATGAAATGCCTCTGGCAGAGTGCGATAAATGGTCAAAAAAGGGATGTTATATTGCTCTGCAAGCAGATTTAACATCGGCGATGCAGGTGAATGCTTTGGTGGCTGATATTAATCAATTAGATTGGCCTCTTGATGGTGTTATTTATAATGCATCTTATTTTACTGCGGATGATCCTCAGGCGAGCTTGCTCGAACGCTGGCAAGTTCAGCAGGATATGATTGCTGTGCATGTCTTATCAGTAGACGCCCTGACAAACGGGCTAATGACTAGCTATCAGGCTAATGCCAGTATCGTTGCTATTACTGATATTTATGCTGAAAAACCAAACCAAAGGTTTGCTAGCTATTGCGCCGCGAAGGCGGGCTTGCAAAATTTATGTTTAAGCTATTCTCAGCGCTTAGCCCCTCGTGTACGAGTGAATATTATTCAGCCTGGACCAATACAATTTTTGTCTGAGCATTCTGAGGCCTATCGCAAAAAGGTGCTGTCTCAAAGTCTGCTGAAGAGTGAATTGGGTTATGGGGCTATCTTACAGGGAATAGAGTATTTACAGCAGGCTGAGGCGGTTACGGGGTCTATTTTGAAAGTAGACGGTGGCCGAGCTAATGCTAATCATTATGAGCAATTATTTTCTGATTAATACGCAGTGGCTATTTTCCAGTCTTGCATTATTGTTTGGTTATAGGTTTCTTTTAAGGCTGTGGAAAGTGCGTCTTTAGCTGTGTTGGCTTGTGTCAATATATCAATATCGATTGGACGATCTTTGAATCTTCTTTCGGGACACTTGGCTTCTCTGCCTAGACGCACTTCAATGGCTTCGAATACTGCCTTTAAGTCAGTTGCTGTTTGAAGGCTGTGTATAAGTAGTATCTGGTTATGAAAAGTGAATTGGAAGGTATGTCCACACGGTGGGTTGATTAAAACAGGTGAGTGGTTGAGGATATCCACATGTTGAGCAATCTCCTTGCGGGCCATGGTGATATTACGTTCTGGTTGTATGTTGCTGCCTAGGCCGATTAGATAATAATTCATCATTAAAAAATTAATATTCTGCTATGGATTATCGTTATACTTATAGCAGAAATTTAATAGATAGTGCACCGATTGATGTATTGAGCCGTTTTGATATTACATTAAGTGGCTGATGATTGATTAACTAATATATTACCAAAGGGTTTGTATGTGAATATCATTAAAGTTCGTTTTATTTATTTCAGCTTACTGCTGATACCTCTGTCGTATTCTCATGCAGAATCAGTTATTGAAACAGATGCGAGTATTGCGGCAGAAACTGAGAGTTCTACACAAATGCTCGCTGAGCTGGTGGATGTCGTTGTTACTGAAATTGAAGATGTTGTAGAGGTAGAACCTTTAAAAACTAAATCACGGCAGGTTGAGGTGATTGCGGATGATGAGTTCTCTGATTTCATGTATGAGTATCCAGGATTGATTGAAAAGCTGCAGACAGAGCGGCTGGCATCTCGTAACCCTTATGTTCTACTGCCTCATAAACCGAATTATTTCATGCCTTTGTCATATCAGACAAAGATCAATCAAGAAGAACAAGAAGACTTTTACAATGCGGTCAGGGCTGAAAACAGCGAGATAGAACAAGATCCGAGCTTTGAACATACCGAATTTGTATTCCAGCTAAGTGTTAAGTACATCGTCGCTGAAAATTTTTTAGGTAAATTCAGCTCTTTAGCCGTTGCTTATACCAATAAATCATTCTGGCAGTCTTATAATAATAGTGTTTCAGCCTTATTTCGTGAAACGAATCATGAACCTGAAATTATTCTAGGTTTTAATGCCTTGGAAAAATGGGTTGATCATTGGACGCTCTCATTTAATCATCAGTCCAATGGCCAAGTAGGGAACCTGTCGCGCAGCTGGAATAGAATTATATTAGGTGGAACCAAAATATGGACGAACAAGCTATTATACGTGCGCGCTTGGTATCGTATTCCTGAAACATCTAAAGCAGATCCGATGGATCCTACGGATAATGACAACCCAGATATTAATGATTACTTAGGGTATGGCGATATTTTCTATTTACGAAAGTTTGGTAACCATAGCGTGTCTGCAACGGTGCGTAATAATTTAAATTTTGATGATAATTTAGGATCTATTGAACTGGACTGGACGTATCCTTTACCTGGAAACGTAAAGGGCTTTGTTCAATACTTTAATGGTTATGGGGAAAGTTTAATTGATTACAATCAGTATCAAGAGCGCATTGGTATTGGTATAAAAATTACAGATTGGTTGTAGCTCTCGTTAACGACATTGTTGGTTTTTTATAATATACGTCGTATTTATTCGATCGTTCATTTAATAAATTAGGAGATGAAATTGCTTACCTTAGGACTCATCATTAACCCGTTAGCGGGAATCGGAGGCAGTGTTGGCTTAAAAGGCAGTGATGGCGCTGACATTGTTAAGGAAGCATTTTTTCGTGGCGCCCAGTGTAAATCGAGTGAGCGTGCCAGATTATCGTTAGACGTTTTACTAGCGATTAAAGATCAAATTAAAATTATTACCTGCCCACAGTTGATGGGCGAAAACCTCGTTGCTGAAATGGGGTTTGACTATCAAATCTTAGATTATGACGAGTTAGATTATGACAAATTAAGCTTTCAGGGCTCAGACTCTAAGAGCTTAGAAAGCATTTCTTCTATGAATACATCAGCCGATGATACACGTAAAGCAGCGCAGCAGTTGCTTGATAAAAAAGTGGATATTATTTTATTCGCCGGAGGGGATGGCACCGCGAGAGATATTTGCAGTGTGGTTGCTGATACCATTCCTGTATTAGGTATTCCAGCTGGGGTTAAAATTCATTCTGCGGTGTATGCAGTAACGCCAAAAGCCGCTGGTGAAGTCATTGCTCAGCTGGCGCGTGGTGAATTAATTGATGTTAAATCTCATGATGTGAGAGACATCGATGAAGAAGCTTTTAGAAACAATATTGTTAGAGCTAAGCTTTATGGCGAAATGCGTGTACCGCAAGCGGGGCAGTTTGTACAAAGCGTTAAGCAGGGCGGAGTCGAAGTAGAAGAGTTAGTTTTACAAGATATAGCCGCTGACATTGTGCAGGGCATGGAGGACGATGTGTTGTATTTAATCGGTTCTGGAAAAACAACTCTAGCGGTGATGGATGAGTTGCAACTTGAAAATACCTTGCTTGGAATTGATGCGGTATTGGATCAACAATTATTAAAAAACGATGTCAGCGAAGCTGATATTCTCGGCTATCTTGAGCAATATCCCTGCAAGGCGGTAATGAGTGTTATTGGCGGGCAGGGTCATATTATAGGCCGAGGTAATCAGCAACTCAGTGCTAAAGTACTAAAGAAATTGGGTAAAGGTAATATTAAGGTAATTTCAACTAAGGCAAAAATTAGCGCGTTAGAAGGACGACCTTTTATTGTTGATTCTGGGGATAATGATCTTGATGCCAGCTTTAGCGGTACGATAGAAGTGACGACAGGGTTTCGAGATCACATTATTTACCCTGTTGGTCTATAATAAATTGATCGTTAATTAACATCTATTTATGACGAGGTAGGAGTGACTGTGATGACGTTAACTCGTTTACTACCTTTTTATTTGCTTCCCCATTCCTTATTCATCCATTCTTTGTTTTGCATTCTATTATATCTTGCTTTCAGTTTTTCTAATCTAAGCCAAGCTGAGGCTCTTCAGGCAAGTCAATTTAGCCATCCTACGTCGAATAAGCACACCTCTAAGAATCGAGTAACTAAGAATCGAGTAACTAAGAATCGAGCAACTCGTAAACAGACACTTAGAAAAATAGGCTTTTGCGGCGATACCCAATTTAAACGTTATAAAAATATATCTGAAATTCAGGGTGCGCATACCGCCTCAATAGTGAACAAGCGCTGGACAAGTCCATTCATTAACCAGTGGGTTGTGGTTGAAGGTATTGTGACTCTGGATAAGAGTAAAGAGTACCAAGGATTTTGGTTACAGCAGGATGACTCATTCCGGTCTGTTAGCAATGCCTCAAGTCGGACTTCTCAAAGAGCTTCGACAGGTATTTTTATTTATCATAAACGTGCGACGATCAAACGCGGGCAACGTATTCGTTTATTAGCGCAAGTAGCAGAGTATCATGGTTTAACAGAGTTGAAACGAGTGAAGGCCTTAACCGTATGTGCAAGTAATGTAACGCTGCCTAGCGCCTCTCTACTAAACTTGCCAATAACTTCGTTGGCCGAATTGGAAGCGTTAGAGGGGATGAGAGTTCGTATCAATCAGAACTTAGTGGTGAGCGATTTATTCGGTGCTGGCTATGGCTTAGGTAATTATGGGCAATTTGCTATTTCTTCGCGTTTGCATTTTCAGCCAAGTGAATTAGAAAATGCGCAACGTATTCGCTTTGTTAAAGAACATGAGCAAATAAACAGCCAAATTAAAAGTAGAAAAAACATTAAAAAACTAGACTATTTATTGGTGGATGATGGCTATTCAGTACGTTCACCCAAGTTTATTCCTTTTCCTAATAATAAGGGTTTCTCTGCCGATAACCCTTTGCGAATAGGAGATAAACTAAAAAAAATCTCCGCCATATTACACAGTTATGGCGAACATTATATTTTGATTCCTGAGTCGCAAGCAGGCGATATTATCATCAATACACAGCCAAGACCCAAGCGGCCAAAAATTTCTGTGCAGGCTAATATTGTGGTTGCCAGTATGAATGTTGAAAATTATTTCAATGGTAGCCCACTATCACACTCTAAAAGAAATGTTGGCTTTCCTACGACGCGAGGCGCGAAAAGTTATCAACACTTTGTTATGCAAACCCAAAAGTTGGTCGCAGCATTAGCGACTATGAATGCCGATGTGGTTGCATTAATGGAATTAGAAAATGATGGTTATGGTGAGCACTCGGCTATTGCAGATTTAACCCGAGCCTTAAATAAACAATTCAGTATTGACCAGCAGTATCGTTATATTGTTTCTAAACTAGGCGAAAGTGATGAAAAAGACTCGGGTTATAAAACAGGTCCACTCTATAAAAAAAACCTGCTTGGTCAAGATGAAATCAGTGTTGGTATTTTATATCGCAGCAGTAAGGTTGAACCTATTGACGCAGTAAGCATATTGGATTCTACGTCATCAGATAAATATCACGATAGTCGAGAGCGGATGCAAGCTTTATTTAACGATGGTTATAATCGGCCTAGTTTATTGCAGCAGTTTTCTATAAATAGAGATGATTTTGATAAAAGCTCTGCTGATGAAGAACAGACATTTTATCTCGCCGTTAATCATTTTAAATCAAAAGGACGACCTTGCCGCAGCACGATCGATACTATACAAGGAAACTGCAATGAGGAGCGTACACGAGCGGCATTAGCATTGGGAAAGTTTATTAACAAGCAAGTAGCGGACACGATACCCGTATTGATTATGGGAGATTTAAATAGTTATAGCCAAGAGGATCCTTTGTTGGCGTTAGTGGCGGCAGGCTTTAAAAATTTAAATACGTTTAATACTCTAAATAAAAACCGTGCGAATAGTCCATTTTTTTCCTACAGTTTCCAAGGTTACTTAGGTAATCTAGATCATGCGTTAGCGAATAAGGCTATGTTGCCCTTTATACGCAGCATTGATAGCTGGCATATTAATTCTGTCGAAGATGCGTTGTTAAAATACGATACAGCGTATGCAGAGCCAGATGCCTACCGCTCATCGGATCATGATCCGCTGGTAATAGGCATTCAGTTTTAGCAGCTTTTCAGCTAAAAAAAGTCGCCATTGAGTTTTTATAGCACTGAGTCAATACGTCTTCGACGGTTATGCCTTTAACTTCTGCAATCTTTTCTGCAATAAACGGCAAATAGCACGGAGCATTTTCTTTACCGCGATAAGGCATAGGGGTTAAGAAAGGCGAGTCGGTCTCTAATAGCAGCTTTTCTAGGGGTGTATCCGCAACGACTTCACGTACGTTATCAGCTTTGCCAAACGTCACTATGCCATTGATGCCAAGATTGAATCCTTGGCTAACACAGAAGCGTGCTAGCTCCATTCCGGAAGTAAAGCTATGAATAACTCCCTTCTTGGCCATAAGCGGCGCAAAGTTGCTTAAAATCGATTGGGTATCTTCATCGGCTTCGCGGGTATGAATTACGACAGGTAACTCATAATCTACCGCAATTTGTAATTGGCGTTCAAATACATCACGTTGAATCTTTCGGTCGGCGTTATCGTAGAAATAATCCAGGCCAATTTCTCCCACCGCTCGTAATTTTTTACTGCGATTCTCGGGTGCAAGTTTTTGGCGAATAATAGCTTCGACATCATTATTGTAGAGTTCGGCATCGTGTGGGTGAATGCCTAGAGTGCCATAAACATCATCATGATTTTCAGTCAGCGCGATGACTTTTTCTAGATTATCGGGAGAGACTGCAATCGTCATAAAGCGTTCTACGCCGAGTAAACGAGCCTTTGCTAGGATTTCTTCCGTGCTGCCTTCTTTTAGATAATCTAAATGAAAGTGGGTTTCAATGATGGGAAGCTGGAAGTTTGGAATGTCGCGTTTATTTTTTGCCATGATGGTATTTGCTACAAGAGCTATCTCAGAAAAACGTAAAAATAGATTGTAGCAAAAATAGGCCTGCTTTTTAAGAAGTGACTGTGCTTAAGGAATAACAATGTTGAAATCGCCCGTCGGGCGGTCGAACAAGCTTAAGAAAGATAAAAGATCCAGCTTACTACCATCAATACTTAAATCATCGGAAAACAAGGTTTTCTTCAAGCCTGCTTTGCCAATCAGCATGTCGATAAACAGTTCATGTTTTACATTCAGCGTGGCATTAATGTTTTTTAGCCCGGTATGACTGTTTGCTGTTTTTTTGCCTTCAGTCAATTGCCAATCTTTCTCTGTTGCATAGTAAAGAACAGAGTTTTCTAAATACAGCACATAACTTAAATCTTTATCGGTAAAATTCACTTTAATGGTATACGTTTCACCCTCAGCCTTGGGGCCATTTAAGCGCACAGACATCGTATCGAAAAAACGCTCGACGGGAGTTTCTAATAAAATATCGCGCATAAGGGCGATATCAATGCCTTTATCAGGACCACCATGGCGTAATTCATAAGCCGCCGATAAGTAAACATCTCGCCAAGGCGCAGATTCTGCTTGATAACCAAGTTGATCATAGGTTTTTGCTAACAGTGCTTTAGCCGCTTTATGGTTAGGGTCAAAGAAGACCGCTTTGTTGAGTAATTCTGCCACCCAGCGATAGGCTCCTGCATCGTCATCTGCGTTATCAAAAGAAATCTGAGCTTGGGCTACTACCTGCTCAATGCCGCCCATCATTTCAATATAGCGGCCAGCGCTTTCGGTATTAGGTAATGGGTCTAAGTTGGCTGGATTGGCGTCGTACCAGCCTAAGTAGTTTTGATAAACTGCCTTGGCATTGTGCTTTAGTGTGCCGTAGTAGCCGCGATTTGGAAATGAAGTACGTAATGATTCTGGCATCACTATTTCTTCCGCTACTTCGCTTGGAGTCGCGCCGCCATTTAATAAGCGCACACTCTGATCATGAATGTACTTATAGCTGTCACGCTGTAACTTTAAGAAATTTTGAATGTTATCTTGTCCCCACATCGGCCAGTGGTGACTGCCAAAATAAATATTTGCGGCGGCGAAGCGAGTGCGCGCTTGCTCGATATAACCACTCCATTTTAAAGCATCACGTACTTTTGCGCCTCTTAGGGTATATAAATTGTGCATGTTACGAGAAACAACCTCTGCACCGCAGAAAGCATTGTGATCGGGCAGGTAAAAAGTAAACTCGGCGGGCGCTTCTGAACCCGGCGTAAATTGGAATTCAATATTAACCCCATCAATATTTAATACAGGTGTTTGATGGTTTACAATTTCGGTGGGTTTTAGTATTCCAAAGCTACCAAAAGCAGGGCCTTTGCCTAGGCCAGAACCAATATGACCACGCTCAGTTCTGGAGAGACGTTTGCCATACATATACATAGAGCGACGGCTCATAGCAGTACCCGCAATGATATTTTCGCTGGTCGCTTCTTCCATAAAGCCTTCAGGTGCAATGACTCGAATACCTTGTTGTTTAACTTGCGCGGCCGTTACTAAGCCCAGTGCGCCGCCAAAATGGTCAATGTGACTATGAGTAAATAAGATGGCGGTAATGGGTTTTCTGCCAAGGTGCTTTTGGGCAAATTCAAACGCAACTTTTGAGGTTTCTTTTGCGGTTAAAGGGTCAACAACAATCCAGCCCGTATCGCCTTCAATTAAGGTCATATTGGCTAGATCAAATCCCCGCAGCTGATAGATGCCATCGCTGACTTTAAACAGTCCATGAATATTATTTAAATTGGCTTGGCGCCATAAGCTTGGATTAATACTGACGGGAGCATCACCGTTTAATCCGCGGTATTGCATGAATTGATAATCGTCCATATCCCACACCCGCTTACCCTTGGCGTTGTAAGTGACGAGAGAATCTAGGCGGGCAATTAAGCCTCGTTGAGCATCTTTAAAATCTTGCTGATTATCAAAGGGAAGTTGTTCGATTACTGCTGAGTTTGCTTTTAGGGTGGCCATGGTCGGTGCAGAGTGACCGTCTTTGTCGGTATTTTGATCAGTCATAGAGCCTGCATTGTTATCGCTGCAGGCGGTTAATTGAACAATGGCCAGTATCGAAATATAGGCGGCTACTAAAGGATTCATCATATTGGCTCATGTCATAATTAGTTTTGATAGCCGTAGATACTGGCTATTGAGCATCTAGTTTTAATTAAATTGATTATGAAATCCTGTTCTAAGCAGACAGAGATCAGTCAGAACTGGACAAGGTGATATCAGCATCAGGATCGTAAAAGACATAGCGACCTCTGCCGTGGTCTTTTGCTTGGTACATGGCGATATCTGCACGCTTATTCAAGCGAGAAACATCAGTACCGTGTGTAGGATAAATAGCAATGCCTATGCTTGCACCTATCTGGATTAGGTGACCATCGATAATGATATCTTGGCTAATCTGGTGGATGATTTTTTCAGCAATGAGTCCTATGGCAATGGGATCATAATGGTTGTTCATATTGGGTAATATGACCGTGAACTCATCTCCTCCCAAGCGTGCAACTGTATCGGACTTACGCACACAGTGCGTGAGAATCTCAGCCACTTTAACTAATAATTTATCACCGACTTCATGGCCATAATTATCGTTAACGAATTTAAATTTATCTAAATCCAAAAAGAAAATAGAAAATTGTGATTCATTCCGTTTTGCAAAAGCAATCGCTTGATTTAGACGATCGCTATACAACATCCTATTAGGGAGCTTGGTTAACGGATCGAAATAAGCCAGCTGCTCTAGTTGCTCCTCGGCTTTTAGTTGTTCTGTTATATTATAAGCAATGCCTAGAAAACCGTTGATATTACCGTGTGCATCATACAAAGCAGTGATAGATAGTCTTACGGGAATTCTATCGCCATTTTTATGAATGTAGGTCCAGTTATTTTCATCTGTTTGACCGTTTCTCGCTTTAATAACAAACGTTTCGAAGCCGATATCAATAGAGACGCCTAGCTCAATCGATAACTTTTTATTATGTGAAACTATCTCTTCTACATCGTGAATGATAGCCGGAGATTTTTTATTAATTAGTTCACTTCTTTTGTAACCTAAAAGCCTTTCTGCACATGAATTAAAGCTGGTGATGATGCCTTGGGTATCGGTAGTGATAATAGTGTAGTTTGCACTTTGTATTATAGCGTCATTGACTTGTTGATTAAAAATAAGAGATTGCTCGTCGCTGGCAAACTGTTTGACTAAGTCATTAATAACGTTGCCAATATGATTCAGCTCATCATTACCGTTAAATTTAATTTGTACATCTCGATCGCCTTTTGACCATAAATCCAGTGTGGCTTGTATTTTTAAGACTCGACCTGTCACCCAAAAATGTAAAATAAGCATTAATAACAAACCCACCAAGGCACTGCCTATTGCAATATAAACAGATTGTTTTATAAGCCAAGTGCGAGCTTGCTTCTGTCTTAAATCTACATCCAATTGGTAATATAAAAAACCACAAGAAAAGTTTCTTAAGCCTTTTGATAAATCTCTAACACATAGATTAATATAACCATTTAATAGATTCCTATCTGGAGAAAATTGAGTATGAATACGATTTGATTTAATGGTCTTCTCTACCAGATCAGCTTGAATGTCGGTCTTGCTGGCTTGCCAATGATTGAGTAAATCTTGTTGATTATTCGATGCCGCTACGATGCCATTTTCAGCGACGACTATCATGGCTTTATTATCAAGCTCGTATGCTTTGGATGATTGCAGCGATTTAATCGCTCTCATATCTTTTTTGGCAAGCAGGGGTTCATATAAAGATTGGAATTTACTCAATTCAATATTCATATATTGCAAAGATTCTTTATCGATCGCTTCTGTCAAATCAGTGCGTATCGCCCAATAGCCTATTAAAGTGACCAGTAGGGAGAATATGACTAATAGTGTGGGAATTAAGGCTCTAAGAGACATAGTATCTGCTAAGGAAGAAAGGAAGGGTTTAGCGTAGCGTTGGCAGAGCTATCAGAGTTTTTAGAATCGATCAAACCATTATCTATCATGTGTTGGGTTAAGCGATGCAGTGTTTGTGTTAGCGGTGCTGGGGAACCAGACAATAACATTCTATTTTTTTCAAGTGAGGGTAGGGTCAAACCAAAATAGCTTTCTTTAACGCCTTGCTTGGAAATTTTCATGCGTGAAGCAATAAATGCATAAGAATCGTCAGGCTCATTTTTTAATTGCTGCAATGCTTTAAACCAACCTTGCGTTATATCATAGAGCGCTTTGCGATGAGTCTTTAGTGTTTTTTTATGAACGACTAAGACATCAACGATTTCCCCTGGAATTTCTTTTGAGTTAAAGAGTTCAATGGCGCCTTCATTCAGTAACTGCGTTCGAACAGGTTCATAGGTAACCACGGCATCAGCCATATTATTCATATAAGCCTCTTTATGAGTACTGTTTTCAGCGTTCACTAATGAGACTTTATTGATATCAATATTGTGTATTTCCAGTGCGCGACTCAGCGTATAAGCACCAGCGGCAGTACTCTCGACTGCGACTCTTGCACCGACCAACCCTTGTATGTTTTTTAATTCAGGACGACCCATAATAACATCAGCACCTTCTGATATATCTAGAATTAAGATGATATCGATGGGGATATCAGATTCTGCCAACAGTACAACCTCATCAAGGGTTAAGGCGGCTGCTTCTAACGTATTATTTCTGAACGCTCGCAATACTTCACTGGTTGAGGAGTAGTGAATCATGCGGATCTTTTGTTTATAAGCATTGATTTCTTCTGCTAGATAAAGCGGCTCATAACCTGGCCATAGCGTTGTGCCCACCCTTAATGTTTGGCTGTAGCTAAGCGAGCAAAAAGACATAGGAAGTAATATAAGCAGTATTTTTAAAAAAGCGGCTTTAAAATTAAAATGACCGCAGATTTTTTGCATAGGTTTGTTATGCATGGAAGTACTCAAAATCAATAATAAAAGAATCTTTAGAGTTTAGGTCAGAATTTATAAATTGCAGAAATTACATGAAAAATGCATAAAAAAAGCCCAATGAAATCATTCATTGAGCTTTAGTTTCATCGAATAATGGCATTAATTACCAGTCGATTAATTAAGCACCGACCAATGACTGACCACAAACACGCACAACGTTGCCAGTAACGCCGTTAGACGCTGGGTTGGCGAAGAATGCGATGGTTTCAGCAACATCGACAGGCTTGCCGCCTTGAGATAATGAGTTTAAACGACGACCCACTTCACGAGTCATGAAAGGAATAGCATCGGTCATAGCGGTTTCGATGAAGCCAGGAGCAACGGCATTAATCGTAATTTGCTTTTCTGCAAGCTCGTCTGCCATGTACTGAACATAACCAATCACACCGGCTTTAGACGCTGCATAGTTAGTCTGGCCCATTTGCCCTGCAATACCGTTCATAGACGATACGCAAATGATGCTGCCGCCAGCATTCATCGTCTGTGTGGCAAGTAATTCGTTATTGATGTGCTCTTCTGCTGATAGGTTGATCGCAATTGTCATATCCCACCAATGTTGAGGCATGTTTGCTAACGTTTTATCACGAGTGATGCCTGCGTTATGAACCACGATATCAGCGCCGCCCATTTCTTTTAATTTGGCTGCAATTTTTGCTGGGGCTTCTTTTGACGAGATATCCGCTAAAAGAGACTCACCGCCAATCTCGTTCATTACTTTGTTAAGGTCGGCTTCTGCGGGTGGAATGTCTAAACCTAATACAATGGCGCCATCACGAGACAATGTACGTGCGATAGATTCACCAATACCGCGTGAAGCGCCGGTCACTAGTGCAACTTTTCCTGCCAAAGGCTTATGCCAATTTGGATACTGAACGGCATTAGATTTACGAACATGAACCACTTGGCCAGCAACGTAGGCTGATTTAGCTGACGCTAAGAAGCGAATCGTTGAATCCATTTGCTTCTCTGCGCCTTCTTCAATATAAGCAACTTGAGACGTAGAGCTCTTTTTGCCAATTTCTTTTGAAACAGAGCGAGTGAAGCCTTCAAGGGCACGCATTGCCGCGGCTTTCTCACCATTTTTAGCTTTCATGTGTGGGCGACCCAATACGATAACCCGTGCGTTAGACGTTAGGCTGCGCATGATTGGGTTAAAGAAAGTATAGAGTTGCGTTAAACCTTCGCCGTCTTCAATGCCAGAGGCATCAAAAATAACCACGTTGAATTTTTCTGCCATGCCTTTTGCGCATTCAACTTGAGTCACTTTTACTGAATGATCAGCGCCTGCTTTAACAATTTCGTTGGCAGTGATTGCGGCTGAGGGAAAAAAGATATTCGCGTCAGAGTCACCTAAATTACGCACGATATCTGAAATCAATTCGCCATTTTTGGAGGTGCCTACTAAAACATTACCTTCTAAAAAGGTTGCTTGGCTGGCGCTATAACGGTTCAGTTCAATTGGTGTTGGTAGACCAACGGTGCTTAATACTTTGCGGCCCATGCCTGAATTCAACATGCTTTCGTAAAAATTGCCCATGATATCGCTTCCCACTCTTTAAATATGTGCTGTATAGGGTTTGTGTGTACTCACTAATCTGTGAGGTTGGCAGTCATTAGACCGCATCGAGCAAAAACCGCTGGATACATTACTGCCAAAGTAGTTGGATTAGAGCAGCTATCCTACAACAATTAATTGACCGCTTGAATGCGAATAGCGTCACTTCAGCCAATGCGGGAATGCATTGAACAGGTAGACTCAAGCTCTTAAAGTATTATTAGTGGTGGCGAAGCCTGTACATCTAGGCTCCAGCCCAGTATTAGATAGCCCAATTTAATAGCCAGTTTAATAGCCCGGTTTAATAGGAATACAACATGACTCAGCAAATTCGTCGAGTAGCCATCATTGGCGGTAATCGCATCCCTTTCGCACGTTCGAATTCCACGTATTCTTACGCGTCTAACCAAGACATGCTAACCGCAGCATTGAATGGCTTGATCAATCGTTATGATTTGCAAGGTAAAAAAATCGGTGAAGTCGTTGCTGGTTCAGTGATTAAACACAGCCGTGACTTCAACCTTGCGCGCGAGTGTACTTTGAGCACGGCATTGAGCCCAATGACGCCTGCAACAGATATTCAGCAAGCCTGTGGTACGGGTTTACAAGCGTGTATGCAGGTTGCTAATAAAATCGCGTTAGGCCATATCGATTGTGGCATCGCGGGGGGGTCAGATACAACATCTGATGCACCAATTGGTGTTTCTGAAGGTTTACGTAAAATTCTATTAGATGTTAATCGCGCGAAAACGACAGGTCAGCGTTTGAAGTTACTGTCTAAAATTCGCCCTAGACATCTAGCGCCTTTAACACCTCGTAACGGTGAGCCACGCACGAATATGTCGATGGGTGAGCATACTGAAATTACGGTAAAAGAGTGGGGCATTACACGGGAAGAGCAAGACGAAATAGCTTTTAACAGCCATAAAAATCTTTTAGCCGCTTATGATCGTGGTTTCTTTGATGACTTGGTGACACCTTTCCAAGGGCTAGAGAAAGATAATCTAGCACGTGAACCTAACTTAGATAAAATGGCGTCATTAAAGCCAGCGTTCGATAAAAAGTCGGGTAAGGGGACGTTAACTGCAGCAAACTCTTCGGCGTTAACCGATGGTGCTTCTTGTGTACTATTAGCCTCAGAAGAATGGGCAAAAGAAAATAACTTACCTGTGCGTGCTTATCTTTCTTTCTACGAAACAGCCGCGGTTGATTTCGTAGGCAAAGATGCAGAAGGCCTATTAATGGCGCCTGCTTATGCCGTATCAAGTATGTTAGATCGTGCCGGTTTAACCTTGCAAGATTTCGACTTCTACGAAATTCATGAAGCGTTTGCTGGTGTTGTTGCCTCAACACTAAAAGCATGGGAAGACGAGACGTTCTGTAAAGAAAAATTAGGTCGTGATGGCGCTATGGGATCTATTGATCGCAGCAAGCTGAACGTTAATGGCTCTTCTATCGCGACAGGACACCCATTCGCAGCAACCGGTGGTCGTTTGGTTTCATCTTTAGCTAAAATGCTAGAAGAGAAAGGATCAGGCCGTGGTCTAATCTCAATCTGTGCAGCAGGTGGCCAAGGTGTTGTTGCCATCTTAGAAGCTAAATAGAAGACGCTAAGAAGTAAATTAAAAAAGAAGCTTATATCAATAAGTCGCGCATTCTCACCGATGCATTAAAACCCGCAATCGAGTTTATCGATTGCGGGTTTTTTTATAGGCATCTAAAAAATATTAATAATCCGCAGGCACAGATTTAGCCAGTAGTTTACTCACAAATGATTTTGGTAAAATCCTTGCTAATCGAATTAAGCTCGCAGTCATAAAGGGGAAAAAATAGTCTGCTTTTTCTGTCTCTAAGGCTCGAATAATATGCTTAGCGGCATTGATCTCACTAATAGTGAAAGGTGATGGAATGCCATCACCTTGTACTCTTTCTGTTGCAACAAAGCCTGGGTAAATAGAAACAAACTTAAGGCCGAAAGGTTTCAATTCGATTCGACAGCTGTCCATTAAGATTCGTCCTGCTGCTTTCGCTGCAGAGTAAGGACCTTGCATCGGTAAGCCTAAAAATCCTGCCAGAGAATTAGTATGAGCGATTACGCCATAACCTTGTTGCTTCATTTGAGCAATCAACGGCACTAAAAAATTAACCTGAGTACCATAATTTAACTGAGTATTATTATTGATGTCGGCAACCGTTGCGGTACTCATATTAAAAGCAGGCCCATCACTAATAATTATGCGGTTATTATGATGGCTTAATAATAGCGCTACTTGGCGGCCAATGCCGGATGATGCTCCGGCAATTAGAATGGTTTTGTGTGTAATCATATTTAAGCACCGACTAATGCTCGGCTTACATTTGCGACAATGATGCCTAAATAATTACCTATCGCATAACCAATGATTGCAACGGCAAAACCTGGCAATAAAATTTCACGATTTTTCAATGCGCCTGCGATTACCGGAATAAAAGGCACTGACATAATGGCTGCTGAAGATGTGATTAAAAAAGTATCGGTATCTATGTTAAACAACTTACAAAGTAACGCTTGCATAACCAGAGATCCAAGCAAAATAAAACTGATATAACTCGCAAGGCTTAAGTCGATATTAGTAAAAATGTGAGTATCTGTCATGGTGCCCATTGTGAAGCAGAAAACCAAAATCAAATACATTCCTAATTGAAAACTGTTTGCCAAGTTACGAACCCTTGGAATAAAAGAGGCCATTAAGCCAAGGCTGGTAATTCCAATAATTGTTGTCGTTGATTTATACGTTTCAGGTACTAGGCTTGCAATAAATAATGCAAGGCCTACAACAACCCCTGAGCTTAATAACGCCGCTACCGTTTGCGGTAGCAGTTTTACTTGAGTAAGTTTTTTATAGCCGTTAGCCGTTTCATCTGAAAGGTGTTCCATACCCGCATAATCTATTTCTCCGGCTTCATTCTTAGGTTCGTATTTACGCAGAAATAAACCAAATAATCGCTGGCCTAATGTCATAACAAACAATAAATAAATAGCAGAAAATAAAATATCGTAAGTCACCATAGTGACAAAGATAGATTCTTTGGCATCAATGGCTGTTTTAATGGCCGCCATATTGGGGCCACCACCTGTGTATGCTCCAACTGACATACCTGCAACTTGCCATACATCGGCAACCTGATCGGCAAAAATAATCGCGCCTATAATGCTTATCACGATCACTGATAGTAAGGCCAGAGCCATTCCTTTCATGGTATCCCCCGCCATGTTTAAAGCATTTTTCACATTAATTGAAAAAAGCAATAAAGGTAGTGCGATAGCAATGGTGATTTCGGAAACATCTTTTTGTACTGCAGTAATCGTGTCGGCATTGAATAAAAGTGTTAGATCTAGGCCCGCAGCAATGGCGATACCTAAGCCAAAGGATAAAACAACGACTCCGGCTTTATCGAGCCAAGAAAATTTCTGACAGGCAATAACAATAATAGCGGGAACTAGTAGGTAGGCAAGAGTAAGTATCATGCAAGTTCCTCATTATTTTTTTCTTCATTCGTCGGTTCTTCTGCATGAAAAATGGGCCACCAACCAATAATTTTACCCTTCTCATAGATTGCGATTTTACCAAATTGTAAAAATACAGCCTCACTTTGAGAAGGTCGAAAGAACAAAAAATCATCCATTTTTACCTTATGATCATCTTTAAGTTCATACATTTCTTGATTACTTGAATGGCCAAAAAAATGTGCACGTTTACTGCCCTCAGGAAAACAAGGTGATGCGAGCCAGTTACCACCGTAAATAAAACAGGCTTGCCTGGGCAAAAAACCAAGAGTGCGTAGGCACTTAGACAATCTTTTTACCATAGGGATTTCAGGGTTGCTGATTAGTTTAAGAATCGGTGTGGCAATAAAACATGCAGGCTTGTGATGCTCTAAAGTATGCACATCAAAATCAGTGGGTTTTACCAGGGCAGAAGCAGTCGCAATTTCAGTAATGAAGTTAGTTTGATTGTTCTTTTTATTATAAAGCGGATAAGTGCTACTACCTCCAGCATTTAAAATTAAACCGTCACAGAAATCCTGGCCAAAAATATTAACAACGCATTGCAGGCACGTTTGATAAGATTGCATTGCCAGTTTAAACGCTTTCTCGGTGCCGCCGATTAATTTAGGCATTTTACTAGCATGGGCTTCATAACCCATTAATCCGGTTAATGTCAGGTCCTTATCTGTTGTTAATATTTCTAACGCAATATTAAACTCAGTTCTTTGTTCTTCTTTATCAGCACTGAAGCCACCTCGGTGTAAGCCAACATCAATTTCTAAATTGATATTCAATGAGCAATTAAGCTCTTTTGCCAACGCTTGATATTGTTGTAAACGTTCTACGCTATCAACTAACCAATGTAATTGTTGTTTAGGTTCAAAGCTTGAGACATCAAGAGACTGATGCCATTGATAAAATTGGCGCGCGGCTGCAACAGACATAGGCTTGCCTAATAATACATCAGCGTGCGGTAAATGCTTAACCACGTGGAATAAAAAAGGCAGGTGAAAACTCATCAAGCGATTACTACCGCTTCGCTGCATTATATATTTTAATAACGGTATTGAGGGCAGAGACTTCGCGACAATACGATAATCAAAGCCACTTTGAATGACTGTGGATAAGTGATCGAGATTTTCATTAAGGCGCGTTTTGTCTATCACAAGGGTAGGGCGGAAGGCTCCAGCATCTTTCAATGCTAGGCTCATATTGTGAAAATATTCTGTCGATGATGTAGTGGCTGTTGTCATTATTATAAGCGCTAAAAATTAATTATGTACGTTTGTACCACGACGATCAAGGATAAACCAGTGAAAGGGCTTAAGCCCAGGCTAGAGGTATTATCATTTCTGGTGTATCAGGTGAATAAGTAGCAGCGTATCCTGTTGATTGATCTTGGTGGATCAACAACCAAAAGGAGTACACTGCATGAATGATAATAATATTTCTCAGTTACATAAACCAGAACCAACTGACTTATTACAACAAGTTTTAAAGCAAGCGCGCAACAGTTATTAGCCCAAACGATTGAAACCGAGGTTCAACAGCTTTTAGCCGATCATAAAGGGTTATGGAAAGACTGACCTGGTGCGCAATGGCTACCTTCCTGAGCGAACAATACAAACAGGCTTAGGAGATATTGATATCAATATCAATATCTCCTAAGGTGCGTGACCGTACTGATAATGGCATAAAATTCAACAGCTCACTTGTACCGCCTTATCTAAAACGCAGCCAAAGTATTGAAGAGTTTTTACCGTGGCTTTATTTACACGGTATTTCAACGGGTGATTTTAGTGAGTCGCTAAAGCACCTATTGGGAGAGTAGGCGAAAGGCCTCTCGCCTACTACAATCAGCCGATTGAAAACAAGCTGAGAAGCTGATTTCCCCCAGTGGCAGAAAAGAGATCTAAGTAAAAAACGTTATGTTTATGCTTGGACTGACGGCGTTTATTGCAATGTAATAATAGATGACAAAGTCTGCTTTCTGGTGATTATTGGCTCGGACGAGCTGGAAAATAAAGAGCTCATTGCCGTGAGTGATGGCTATCGAGAGTCAGAGGCAAGTTGGTCTGAAGTATTGCTCAGTCTGAAGCAAAGAGGCTTAAGCATCGAGTCTAAAGTTGCTGTCGGAGGCGGAGCCTTAGGCTTTTGGAAAGCGCTCTCTAAGTGCTGGCCAACGACACGGGGGCAGCGTTGCTGGTTTCATAAGACAGCGAATGTGCTCGCTAAGTTTCCTAAAGCGATGCAACCAAAAGTAAAAAGCGCACTGCATGAAATCTGGCAATCTGAAACAAAAGAAGAAGCCAATAAAAGCATGACAAATTGCGTTAAATTATTTGAAGCTAAGTACCCGAAAGCGATGAGGTGTCTTGAAAAAGATCGAGAAGCCTTGTTGGTATTTTATGATTTTTCTGCTGAACATTGGGGCCATTTACGTACATCTAATCCGATAGAATCTGTTTTTGCGACGGTGCGGTTAAGAACAACAAAAAGTAAAAATTGTGGCAGTCGAGTAACGACGTTAGCGATGGTATTGAAGTTAATGGAAACGGCTCAGAAACGGTGGCACAGATTACGAGGTTATAATTTATTAGCGGATGTGATTACGGGTGTGAAATTTCGTGATGGCATCAAACAAGAACAACAGGATCAGGATGCTGCTTGATATTCTGTACACCAGATTTGACTATAGCTTGTCTAATCCTTTTGTTTATGCTGTGTTTGATCGTACTTATACTGTATCAAACTTAGCGGATTAGGCCTTCCTCTTTACTCTTAGTCGGACAGCAGTTAAAAGTGGAGGGAAATATACAGAGCATTTAATTCGTAATTATTGGATAATACAATAAATCTTTAATACGAATAACTTATTATATGTAAGTGCTTTTTAAGTGGATAGATGGTTTTTATAAGTATCTTATTTTAGAGTCGCAACTCATAAAAATAATGAGATCTATCATGAAATTTCTTAGCGCTTTAGCTTTACTCTTTATAGTGCAGATTTCTTCTGCAAACTTATCTGAGCATCAACCTATAAACCCAACTGATGATGGTATTAATCTTGGTAGTCAAGGTAATAAACCAATGTTGTCGTTGTTCTTTTTACGGGGTACGGGAACTAATATTAGTTTTGATGGAAGATACCTAGCTTATGTCACTGAACATGAAAACTTATCTGATCCATTGACCATTGATTATATAGC
Organism: Oleispira antarctica RB-8; assembly: GCA_000967895.1. Lineage (GTDB taxonomy): Bacteria > Pseudomonadota > Gammaproteobacteria > Pseudomonadales > Oceanobacteraceae > Oleispira > Oleispira antarctica. The sequence goes on along the minus strand of FO203512.1, from coordinate 3,058,433 downwards.
TCATAGATATGATAAAATTTTAAATGAAACAACTTCCTCAGAGAGATTAATGAAAAATTCTAAGAAAGATGGACCTTCATTTTCACTAATTTATTTTGAAGATAGCACTTCTCAGTCCATTTTATTTACTCATGATGTTGTCACTAACGATGGTTCCAGTAGTACGACTCATCGATATAGTTTTTTAACCAATGAAGTTTCATTATATAAACCTGAAGTTGAAGTTTTATGGTCAGTGTCTCCTAATGGAAGATTTTTAAAATATGATAAGGACGGAACTTCATATTATTTTGATAAAGATAGTAATGAGGAAAAGCTAGTACCTGTTTCATACACGCTTGCGAATGGAAATGTTGTGAATTTTCAAACTTCAGCAGCTCATGGGTTAGATATTAACGACCAAGGTGATTTAATATTACAAGCAGATCACGATTCAAAAGATCTTCTAGGAAGTAGTCGATTCTATAAATATAATGTAACTTCTGAAATTATGTTATCTGTTAAAGATATGCTTCCATCAAATTATGATATTAATATCACTAAAGGAACCGTACACACTGCGTTACTTTCTAATAATAGCCAATATATAACCCTTCCTGCTAGGAATGAACTGGGGGAATTAGTTATTCTATTAATTGATACTATTTCTTCCGTTGTAGTAGAGCATCATGTCCCGTTTGAAGTATATGGGTATGGTGGCTTGCTACCAAGATTGTTAACTAATACAGGTATTGTTCAATATGTGCGAAGTGATACTGGATCAGATGGTGAGACTGGCGGAACCGAGTTTTATTTGTATGATTTTATTAAAAATCAAGTAATCGAACGTAAATTAGCAATGCCAGAAGATCAAAATTTTACTGAGTTTCAAACAATATTGATTGATCAAATTTCAGTGGAAGGTAATGTCGCCATAACTTATGACGTTACAATGACATTAGTATCAGGAGAGGTTGATGTTGAAACGAGTCTTTCTTGGTTAAACTTAGCATCTGAATCAGAAAACGAAATTTCTATAACTCCAGTTGACTCCGTCATAGACCCATACTCAAATCAAGTCTCACAATTTTCTGTTGATGTTTCTGGCACAGATATTTATGGTCTAGATGTTAATTGTAATATTGCTAGCGAATCTTTATTTGTCACCGAAGCAAACTACGAGGATGTATTCGGTTCACAAAATACCACGACGTTACCGTTAATTTATAATGCGAATTCTATCGCAGCGAAAGAAACACTTATCGCGCCTGAGTTATCTTTTACGGGTGCGGGGAGTTTTGTATTAGCAGATGTCATCGCCGAATTTACGACGGAGAATGTTGAAATTACGTGTGCTGCAGAAATTCTAGATGAAAATGGCCAGCTATTACAAGCGGTATCAACGTCTGCTACTATTCTTATAGATGACGGTATTCATGGCGGAACAGGTTCTGTATCAGGTAGTCTTAATATTCCAGGAGTTACTGATCTCTCAGGAAGAGAGGTTGTACTGACAATTGTTGGTCGTCAGGTTACTGTTATCACTGATGAAACAGGACATTATGAATTTGAAGGTTTACGTGATGGAGATTTTACCATCAGTTTAGAATCTGATCGTTATGTTCAAAGTTGTCAGGCTGCAAGTGTATCTGGAAGTAGTTCGGTTGATCTTGGATCGATTGAATTATTGGCAGGTGATGTTAATTCCGATGGTAGTATTGGCGTTGCAGATTTCATGCTGGTTGCATCACGTTACCGCTCTATTCAAGGTGACGGCTTTTATGATTCAAGAGGTGACTTTAATGCTGATGGCACGATTAATATCCAGGATCTTTTGATTTTGGATAGTAATTTTGGTTCTACTCAATGTAATCCATTACCACAATAGATTACATTGATGCTTAATACGATCTTGGTCTCTAGCCGAGATCGTATTTTAAGGCTGATTCCAAGTGGCACCAATATCCATCGCCTGAAAAAGCTCTGTATTAATACTATTTTTTTGCAGGGCTCGCTCCAATGCTTTTGGTGGCTCATCAATCGCTTCTGCCGTTAAGACAAAGGTATTCCAATGAATACCAAAAGCTGATTTGGCATTAATATCTTTAAATATTTCGACAGCATCTAACGGATTCACATGCTGAGTTTTCATAAACCATCGTGGTTCATAAGCGCCTATCGGTATCATTGCTAAATCTACTTCTCCTAATGCCTCGCCAATTTCCTTAAATTGGTAGGGGTTATAGGCTGTATCTCCGCCAAACCATGCTGTAAATTTTTCATTTGAATTTTCCCCATCATCCGTGGCTGGCCAAATAAATGCCCAAGAAGCCCATAAGCTTTTATTGGTATCAAAAATACTTCGGCGAGACCAGTGTTGGCTAGGTTGGGCTTGAATGGTTAGGCCGCGACTAAATTTAGTATCGACTTTATAGGTTTGCCACCAATCCATTTCTTCGATGTTAGTAATTTCAAATTGTGCAAACCATGTTTTCAAACCGAGCGGTACTAACCAAAGTGGCTGTGTGCCATTCGTGTCTTTTATAAAGTTTGAACTCGTCAGTGCTTTCACTGAGTCGACATCCAGGTGGTCGTAATGATTATGAGAAATGATAATAATATCGATGTTAGGAAGTTGGTCTATGGTCAGTGCGGGAGGGGTGAAGCGCTTCGGTCCAATACTTTGTGAGAAAAATGGACGTTCTGAAAATATGGGGTCAGTCAGAATATTGATCCCTTGGTATTGCAATAGAACCGTCGAATGTCCAATGAGTGTTGCTTGGGCTTTATTGAAATCGGGATTGTGTATTTTTTCTAAGTTGGCTTCTTGCCAAAATTCACGATAGTTCTCAGGTTCATCTGGCCATTGTAATTCATCAAAGAAGCGTGCCTTTAAAAAGGCGATAGTACTTGGCTGAAAATCTGGCGGTAAATAAGGATTTCGGAATTTCCCATCAATATGATGGGACGGTACTTCTGAAAAAACCGAGCCAGTCGTAAAAAATAAACTTAAGATGAGCAAGCTTCGAAGTAAAAAAATCATAGTATCTAACGTTTTAGTGGCTATTCAATACCCAGCATCTTATGGGTTTGTAGACTTAACTTCCACTGCGGATGTTTTAAGCAGTAATGGGTGGCTTTTTGGGTATTACTTTGCGATAAACCTTGGTGTGCATCTGAGACGATATAATCGAGTGATGCATCGGCCATGGGTTGCAAGTAGCGGTGTGTGGCTTGCACATAATTAAATGATTCAGGCAGCGCGAGCGGTTGTGGATAAACTAGCTTAAGTTCATCACATTCTATAAGTATTAATTCAGCGTCGGCTTTAGGGCTTAAACAGATCCAATCAAGTCCTTCCGGAGCAGGCAGAGTGCCATTAGTTTCTACCGCGATTTCAAAACCGTAATCGTGCATGACCTCTATTAAGGGTTCATCAAGCTGCAGCAACGGTTCGCCACCCGTGCAAACAATATAAGGAGAGCCTTGATTCTTGTTTCTAGATTTTGGGGACGGCTTGCCTGGCCATAAAGATGCAATCAACTCAACCAGCTCTTTGGCGGAATAGATGCCGCCATTTTCACCGTCAGTACCCACAAAGTCAGTATCGCAAAAATCACAAACCGATTGCGCGCGAGATTCTTCTTTACCATTCCATAAATTACATTTGCTGAAACGGCAGAAAACAGAAGGGCGACCCGCTTGGGCGCCTTCTCCTTGAAGGGTATAAAAAATCTCTTTTACGCGATACGTCTTTGTCATTACGGGTACTTAACTAGGTAATTGCTTTAATTATTGGCACTTGATTAAAGTGCTTCATAAGCCAATGGATCGGTTGTTTTGTTGATTTCAAACGCTTCTAAGCGTTCGACACAAGAACCGCATTTGCCACAGGCTTTTTCACGGCCATTGTAACAGGTCCAAGATTTTCCGTAATCTAGGCCCATTTTTAGGCCATCAGCCAGAATTTCTGATTTATCGCTGTTCAAATACGGTGTAACAATGTCCACAGGCTCATAGTTAGCCAATTTAGCGACCTTATTCATCGCATGCACAAAGTCAGGGCGGCAATCAGGATAGATCGCGTGATCACCAGAATGCGCTCCGTAGAATACTTTGTTAGCGCCAATATCAACGGCATAGCCAATCGCCAATGATAGTAGAATCATGTTGCGGTTCGGCACTACGGTTGATTTCATGCTGGCCGATTCATAATGACCTTCAGGAATTTCAATATCTGAGGTCAAAGAAGAGCTTTGCAACAGCTGATTAATCGCCGTGATATCGATAATTTTATGATTAATCTCTAGTTCTTTGCAGGCATTGCTGGCGAACTCAATTTCTTTGTCGTGCTTTTGGCCATAATCAAAGGTCAAAGCATACAAGTCGTAACCTTCCGTTTTCGCTTTATTCAAAATGGTATAAGAATCCATACCACCTGAGTAGATAACAACGGCTTTTGGCTTCTCTTGTTTTGTGGAAAGTTGATCGGAAGAGGTATCAGACATAAGAAATCTCACTGCTTAACTAGATAGTTGACTGTTTGGATAAGAAAGTTTGGCTATTATACAGCTGGCCATTAATTTTGCCATTCTACTACATCTCTGCGATATCTGTTCATTAAGAGGTGACTGTAGTAGAATTTGCGCCCTAAAATTTTTATTTACCCCAACTCAATACGAGTTGTAATAACGAGAGCATAACTATGTCAGACATCAAAAAAGTGGTGTTGGCGTACTCCGGTGGTCTGGATACGTCGGTAATTGTTAAGTGGCTTCAAGAAGAATATAACTGCGAAGTTGTAACCTTCACCGCTGACCTTGGTCAGGGCGAAGAAGTTGAGCCAGCGCGTGCGAAAGCGGAAGCGTTAGGTATCAAAGAAATTTATATTGATGATTTGCGTGAAGAATATGCACGTGACTTCGTCTTCCCAATGTTCCGTGCGAATACTATTTATGAAGGTGAATATCTTCTAGGTACGTCGATCGCTCGTCCATTAATCGCTAAGCGTTTGATTGAAATCGCTAACGAAACAGGCGCAGATGCAATCTCTCACGGCGCTACCGGTAAAGGTAACGACCAAGTACGTTTCGAGCTAGGTGCTTATGCACTTAAGCCTGGCGTACAAGTTATCGCGCCATGGCGTGAGTGGGACTTAACGTCTCGCGAATCTTTGATGGCGTATTGCGATAAGCACGGCATTGAAGTTGAAAAGAAAAAAGGCAAGAAGTCTCCTTATTCTATGGATGCTAACTTGTTACACATATCTTATGAAGGCGACATTCTAGAAGATCCTTGGAATGAGCCAGAAGAAGACATGTGGTTGTGGACTAAGTCGCCTGAAAATGCGCCTGATGAGCCAACGTATGTAACGCTTACGTTTAAGAGCGGTGACGTTGTTGCAATCGATGGCGTTGATAAGACCCCTGCGACTGTAATGGAAGAGCTAAATAAGGTCGCTGGCGAAAACGGTATTGGCCGAGTTGATATCGTAGAAAACCGTTATGTGGGCATGAAAGCGCGCGGTTGCTACGAAACTCCAGCCGGTACGGTTCTGATGAAAGCACACCGTGCGATTGAATCAATTACGCTAGACCGTGAAGTAGCTCACTTGAAAGATGAGCTAATGCCTAAATACGCCAACCTTATCTACAACGGATATTGGTGGTCTCCTGAGCGTTTAATGCTGCAAGCGGCTATCGACAATACTCAAACGGTTGTTAATGGTGATGTACGTCTTAAGCTTTATAAAGGCAACGTGATTGTTGTTGGTCGTCAGTCTGACGATAGCTTGTTCGACGAAGCGATTGCGACGTTCGAAGACGACGATGGCGCTTACGATCAAAAAGACGCTGCAGGCTTCATTAAATTGAATGCTTTACGTCTACGTACTGCTGCTAAGAAAGGTCGTAATCCTCTTGGAAAATAGGGTTTAAAGCTTTTCTACAAAAAACCGCATTCATAGCAATATGAATGCGGTTTTTTTATGCCTGCTATTGGGTGCTCACCTATATCAATGGATTGACTGAAAGTATTTGACCTATGTCCTAGGCATAGGTGTACCTTTGAATGATGTAACGTATTTTAAGGATCAGGTAATGACGGTATTCAATGTAAGTGAGGTAGAAAGCAACTTAAATAGTTCTGAAATAGAGCTATTGATTGATGGTGCAAGTTGCGGAAGCTGTGTTAATAAAATTGAATCGGCTTTAAAGCAAGTGAGTGGAGTGAACCGTGCAGAAATGAACTTTGCTCAACGCACGGTGACGGTTGCTGGCAAGGCAACCCCAGCGGAATTGATCAAGGCCGTAGAACAAGCGGGCTATAGTGCCAAAATGAGCACCGCTGAAAGTGAGGGAGATGCTTTAAGCGAAAAAGAAGCCGCCGACGAAGATTATTACAAACGTCTTATCCGCGACATGAGCATTGCCCTGGCGTTGGGTATTCCTCTTATGGCCTATGGGCTTATTGTAGGGGAAATGACCGTGAGTACGATATCAGAACAATTAGCTTGGCTCGTCGTTGGGTTGTTGACCTTAGGAGTTATGGTATTTTCGGGTAAACACTTTTATATCGGTGCGTGGCAGTCGTTTAAAAATCACTCAGCCAATATGGATACTCTGATCGCACTGGGCACAGGAACAGCTTGGTTGTATTCCATGGTGGTGGTATTTGCCCCAGAAGCGGTGCCCGAAATGGCTCGCCACGTTTATTTTGAAGCAACGGCGATGATTATTGGTTTGATTAATCTAGGTTTGGCGCTGGAATTGAGAGCCCGTGGCCGAACTTCTGAAGCCATTAAACGCCTTATCGGTTTGCAGCCTAAAACTGCGCGTATCATTCGTGATGGTATCGAAGTGGACATCGCCATTGATCAAGTATTGCTGAACGATATAGTTCGTGTTCGCCCTGGTGAAAAGATTTCGGTAGACGGCGAAGTCATTGAAGGTCATAGCGCGATCGACGAATCGATGCTGACGGGTGAACCCATGCCAGTAGAAAAAACAGTCGGAAAAGAGGTCGTTGCGGGCACCATTAATAAAACCGGTGCTCTGTTGTTTAAAGCAACACGAGTAGGCAAAGATACCGCGCTGGCGCAGATTATTAATATGGTGAAGCGAGCGCAAAACTCAAAACCCTCCATTGGCCGCATGGCCGATGTGATTTCAGCTTACTTTGTGCCCACTATTATGATTATTGCCGTGGCCAGTGCTTTGATCTGGCTAAACTTTGGGCCTGAGCCTGTTATCGCGTATGCCATTATATCGGCGACCACTGTGCTTATTATTGCTTGTCCTTGCGCACTTGGGCTCGCAACGCCCATGTCAGTAATGGTGGGTGTTGGTAAAGCGGCCGAAGCGGGAGTTTTGATTCGTAATGGTGAAGCGCTGCAAACTGCTTCAAAAATCACGGCCATGATTTTAGATAAAACCGGTACTATCACGTTAGGCGCGCCAAAAGTGACTGATGTGATTTTAGCCTCAGGATTTGGCGAAGCAACAGAGTTTGACGAAGCTACGGTATTACAATTAGCAGCGGCTTTAGAAAGTGGCTCAGAGCATCCATTGGCCATGGCCATTGTTGAATCAGCACAAAAGTCAGCAGAAGACTTGGGTAGCGTCAGTCACTTTAAAGCCATCGCCGGCTATGGCGTGCAAGCGGAAGTAGATGGTAAAACGCTATTCCTTGGCAATGAAAAATTAATGCACGAGCAAGGTATTGAGCTGGGGAATTATGTTGCAAAAGCTCAGGACTTAGCCGCGGAAGCTAAAACTCCGATGTACTTTGCTATTGATAATAAATTTGCCGCAATCATCGCCGTCGCCGACCCCATCAAAGAAGACTCCATCGCGGCCATTAAGCGCTTACAAAATAATGGCATTCGAGTCGTTATGCTGACTGGTGATAATCGAGATACCGCCAAGGCTGTCGCCAAAAAAGTGGGCATTACTGAGTTCTTCGCCGAAGTGCTGCCGGAGCAAAAATCTGAAAAAGTACAAGAGCTGCAAATGCAGGGCGAAATAGTTGGTATGACGGGTGACGGCATTAATGATGCGCCAGCACTCGCCATTGCCAATGTAGGTTTTGCTATTGGTACCGGTACCGATGTCGCCATTGAAAGTGCTGATATTACGTTAATGCGGGGATCTCTGCATGGTTTGGCAGACGCGATTGCGGTGAGTAAAGCAACGCTTAGAAACATTAAGCAAAATTTATTCGGTGCTTTTATTTATAATATGGCGGGTGTGCCTTTTGCGGCGGGTATTTTATATCCCTTCTTTGGCTTGTTACTCAGCCCGGTGATCGCAGGCGCTGCAATGGCATTTTCATCATTAACCGTCGTCACCAATGCGAACCGTTTACGCTTTTTTAAAGCGGAAGAACATTAATTAGCATTCACTGAACATTATAGAAAGTAGGAGATTTTATTATGATGATCATTAATCTTATTGGTTTGTTATTGATTGGCTTAATTGTGTGGTGGTTCTGGCTTTATAAGCCAAAAGAAACCAAAGTTGGAGAGAAGGGAATTATCATTACTGTTGAAAATGGTACCTACTCACCCTCAAGAATTACAATCGCGGCGGGTAGCCCTGTGGATATAAAGTTTTTGCGCAAAGACCAATCACCTTGCTCGGAAACCCTACTGATTCCTGATTTACAGATTAGTGATTCACTGCCGCAAAATACATTAAAGACGATCCATCTTCCGGCGATGAAGGCAGGAACTTATAATTTTCATTGTCAGATGCAGATGTATCGCGGGCAAATAATCGTCCAATAACCCCAGCTAAAGTGTCGGGACATGTGTTGTTTCTCGGATGTATAGCCACTTGGGTATACAGGGGATATTCAAAAGCATACATTGGTAGAGCCCGATTAAAACTAGAAAAATGGAGCTAATTATGGAAGTTGAAACTTTAAGAGATGTCATTCATTGGGCTAGAGGCGTTCACTTGCAGCTTAGTGAGTGTTTGTCTGAGTGCCAAGAAGATGCTGTTGATGAGCGAGCGAAATTAGTTTTATCTTATTTATCTAATTATGAAAATAAACTCGCTAAAGTCGTTGAGAAGTTTGAAGAAAGTGGAGATGAGCACGCATTAAATACTTGGTGTATCGAGTACATCACTAAATTCAAACTTAAAAGTGGTGAATTCTGCGATAAGCCTTTTGTTAATCTTAATGCTCAGCAAATTGTCGCTACTGTTGTCGAAAAACATCAGTATCTACTGTCTTTTTTTCGTTTTCTCTCGATGCAAACCGCTATACCTTGCACAAAAGAACTTATGGAGGAGTTAAGCTCTTTTGAGGAGCATGAAACCATGAAAATGGTGCAAGCAACTAACCGTTTTGAAGATATGTAATCATCTAAAGTGGTGGTTATTGGCACAGTGGCTCAGTGTGATAACAGTGAGCCACGCTTGTTTTGGATCAAGCAGAAAACCTAGCCAGCACCGTACAAGCCATCTTGCATGTGCAGGCACGCATAAGCTGTGATAAATGCTTGCTCTTGAAACTGCTTCAATTTGGTTTGCTTATATTCCATTAAGATCGGCGTATGTTTTAGCTGTTCTTTAATACGACTGCCCGTTATAAGTTCAACGTTTAGGCCTTCAATTAATTGAATCGCCGCTTCTAGTTTAAAGCCGACAGCGCCACCGGCGAACTTACCTTTCATTGGGCGTTCTTTGATAACCACTTTGTCGACTTTATAGTCGGTGACTAGCTGCAAAAGCTGACGCTGGAACCAACGCATGTTCTCGGTATCTTGAGTATTAGAGATGGTGATCTTGCGCTGGCGGACTTCAGGAATGTCTAGCAAGCCCATGTTTTTAGACATGATGCAAAAAATGGCGTCATCGCCTTTTAATTCAACGGCACAAATACGCATAGGGAGGTTCCACTAACAAATAAATAATTGCGGCTATTATACTCTTTTTTACGCTTCGCTGTATTGCTGTTTATCGGCGTCTCAAGCATCATGGCGGCTTATTCATCGATAGTATTTATATAGGCAGTAACATAGGTATGGCAGGCTTAAGAACACAGTTAGACATCATCGTTTTCATCGTATTAGCGGCGCTGTTCCTTATTTGGCCAGAAATAGATCTTTGGATCAGTGGCTTATTTTATAACCCTGAACAGGGGTTTATATATCGCGATAACGCTGTCGTGCTATCGGTTTATGAGTTATTTCGCCACGCGCCCAAATTCTTATTGCCATTATTACTGATTATGACGGCGTTAAGCTTCGTTAAAGGCCGCTTTGGTCTAGGCACTGATCAGCGTAAACCTTGGACATTCCTTATATTAGCCTTATTGATCGGCCCAGGTATTTTGGTGCACTTGGTGGTGAAAGAGAATTGGGATCGTCCACGCCCGCGTTCAGTGCAAGAATTTGGCGGACATAAAGACTTTATTCCTGCTTTTATTCCTGCGGCCATAATTAAAGATCAACCGGGTAATAATAAATCTTTTGTGAGTGGGCATGCCGCAATGGGCTTTTATTTGATGGTACTGGCTTGGGTATTTCGCAGACGCAGTTGGTTTTATGCCGGTTTAGCCATGGGCTTTGTGGTTAGCTTTGGTCGCTTGGTGCAAGGCGGTCATTTTGCCAGTGACTTAATCTTTGCTGGCTACCTTTGTTATTTTAGCTATCGCTTATTATCGTATTGGATATTGGGCTATAGCCGAATCTTACCTGATTCCGATTTGCGGGGTAAATCAGCATGATAAATCCAATAGATCATATGACTAAACCCATCGATTTGGTTGAAACCCAGCGACTGTTTCATGGCCGTGGCCATGCTTACCAGGGTTTAGAGCATGTGAATATCGACTGGATTTCGCCCGCGATTATTATCACCTTGTACGCCGAGGTCGAGCGTGATTGGTTAGAAAACCTATGCACATCGTTGACGGATTTATTGCCCGAGTGTGAAAATCTACAGGTGCAATATCGCTGTCGCCCTCGTGCGCCTTTTGAACAAATAAAGGGTGAGCTTATTGAAGGCGAACCTTTGAGTGAGTTAGTCGCGGTTGAACAGGGTCTTAAATATCATATAAGCCTAGGGCGTGCGCAAAACACCGGACTGTTTTTAGACATTGCCAATGGCCGTTCTTGGGTAAAAGAAAATAGCGAAGGCAAGAATGTATTGAATCTGTTTTCATACACTTGTGGCTTTTCGGTCGCCGCTTTAGCAGGCGGTGCTCAGCGAGTTGTTAATATTGATATGGCAAAAGGTGCATTGTCTACAGGGCGCGAAAATCATCGCTTAAATGACCATGATATGACCCGTGTTATTTTTCAGGGTGTTGATATTTTTAAGTCTTGGAGTCGTCTCAAAAAATACGGGCCTTATGACCTGTTAATTTCTGATCCGCCTAGTTTTCAAAAAGGCAGTGTGGATATTCAGCGTGATTATTACAAAATTATCAGTCGCATTCCCCAGTTGGTAAAACCTGGAGGTATATTGATGCTGTGCTTGAACTCACCAAGTTTAGATGATGATTTTTTAAAACAGCAAGTGGCTGAACATTGTCCTGATTGTAAAGTGATCGGAAAAATAGAGAATCCCGAAGTCTTCAAAGAAGCGCAGCAAGGTCGGGGCTTAAAGGTATACCTCTATCAGTATTTATAGCGATATGTCACACTTTTAGGGCTTGGTCTCACAGCTTCTGGTGTTGGGGCTGTGTTAAGGCTAAATCATGCTATATTTAATATTTACGTCACAAGCTATAAGCTTTACTCATGTTCAACATATAGGCAGGATACATGCATCGCGTAACCAAAGAAGAGTATCCACTGGATTCATTACAACGAATACTTAACGGCGTAACCTTCTTTAAAGAGTTAATCCATCAAGATGAGTCACAATTTGAAGTGCTGATGAGCATTGCTCAGATTGTTACGGCCGAGTCGAATGAAACTATTATTAAAAAAGGGGATTATTCTAATAGTTTGTATTTCTTATTGCGTGGCCAGCTTTCGGTTTACGTAGAAGAAGAACAAGGCGAGCATGCACTGAATGAAATTAACGCCGGAGAAGTCTTTGGTGTGATGTCTATGTTGCTCAATCAGCCTAGATCTGCATCCATTCGCACAGGCGATAAAACCGCTTTATTAGCCAGTATAGATTTTAAACACTTTAGCAATATTGAAGACTTTAGTATGTTTAGTTTAGAAACTAAATTGACTTTTTATCGAATGGTTGCGAACAATTTACGCTGGACGCTAGAGCGAAATAAAATCGAAGATTCGGCGCACCCTCTAATACCACGGTTATATAAAATCCCGCTATTCACCGGACAAAAAGGCGGTTCAGACGAGCTAGAAGCGCTCTTTAAACAATCTCATTTATTGGCTGAGCTTGTCAGCGAATGGAATGATTCATAGATTGTTGAAAACTAAGTGATCACCGCGAATTAATACACGGTGATCACTCAATACTTATTTAACTTTTATTTAACTTTCACTTGATATTCAATCGTAAAGTTTGGCGTTCCAAAATTATATTTTGGTTTCATATTGCCAGAGAGTACGAGCTTGATATGAGTAATATTGGTATCGAATCCATCGCTATCAGCGGTTGGTATATAGTTGTAGTCAGTGCCACTGTTATTGGAAAAGCTTAAGCTATCATTAGTACTATTAAGACTTATAAAGTTATAACTTAATCCGCTGGTATTATTTGCACTGCCGTCAGTAAAAATTATTGGCCCACCTGTTGCTTCACCTGTAGATCCATTCGCAGATAAGTTATTAACGTATAACCTCGCATCACGAGACAGCGTTTGAATTAATTCCATACTATTGCCATTCGTACTTATATTACCTTCATTCGTAACAACGATGTTGTAACGTAAAATAGCACCAGGAATAGCTTTATTGCGGATGTTTGGGGTATTTGGATTATCTTGTATATCAACCGTCATATTTAAACGAATATCATCTTTACCTGCGCAGTGGAAGAACGCCGTGGTTGGAATGATCGTCGTGACCGGATCACTGGGTTTGCGCCAATAAGCGTAAAACGAGTTCCCGCCATCGCGCTCTTGCATACGATAATTTAATTTATGGAAGCCCTTTGCAAGCCCAACACTGTTTTCATCGTAAGGGCTGTTTTGAGCGCCGTGTGGATTGTACCAACTAGAATATACAACATCGTTAAGCTGAAACTCTACGGCGTCATCGCCATCAATACCAAGTATATAATTGCCATCTTCTGGAGCGTATAAATAGCCTTCTAGTAATGCTAGATAGTAATTATTACCACTAGAATTATTACCTCCTGTGGCAAATGGATTGCCTGAGTCGCTGTTGATTTGGCTTAATACCGTTTTCCCGTAAAGTTTTGCGCGAATGGCCAGGTCGTTTTCCCAGCGATCAAACTCAGCTTTGCTTCCCGCAGAGTCATCAGAATAACCTTGGCTAGTATAAAAACGACTGAATACTCCTGGGTTCGTTGATGAGCAGGTGGGAGTAATATCATCGACAAGCAGCCAAACAGGTAACGTTGCTGACGTTTTGTTATTGTCTAATTGTGTTTCAAACTGCTTGCTGAAAACCGTGGCAGAGAATGCCACATTGGTATTGACGTTTTCATTGTTGGAAAAAATATTGAGAGTCAAAAGACTAGAGCGGGCAGCATTAGGTGGAATCGCGATATTGTACAAACACGACAGTTCTGTTGATGATGCACTGCTGCTCACCGTATTGCAGCTCCAGTGGTTACCTAATGAACTGCTGAGACTTAACCCAGCTCCTAATACAATAGAAACGCGAGTCTCTGGCAGGCTAGAGTGGGTAGTGCTTAAATTTTCAATAGCAAAACTGACGGGGCGACTATCATCCGCTACCCAGCCATTCGGGTAACTAAGGCTGCTATCAAAACCAAGATCAATTTTACATACATCATGATTCTCAATCGTGAAGGTGGGTTCTTGTTCTACAGGGCAGGCGCGAGAGCGTATATCTATCTTATGGGTTGAAAATGTAGTCCATTCGCCACCTGGTTTTTTATATTGAACGGTAATCCCGCCATCACAGCAATCTTCAAAGCCTAGTACTTCAAGTTTATGATAACCCCCATTTAAATTAAGGCCGCCTTGCAGCACTTGATTCGCTTGAGTCCAACTATTCGCCCACCATAGGTTATCTCCCCATTGTTGTTCTAATTGTTTGCCATCAATGTACAAAGCACCGCCACGCCCAAAGTCAGCACCATAGCGGAATTTCCAACGTCCTGTTTCACCGGGTTTGACTAAAAAATAACTTTCTGAAAAAGCGGCGAAGTCATTATTCGCATTACCAAATTGGGAGCGGTTGGTAATGCGATCAAAGTTAGTGATAAACCCACAGCCATAGTTTGCATCTCGATCATTTGAAGCGTCAAATGCAGAGCGCGCTTGGCTTAAACTATTAGGATTACTGGTAGAAAAGCGCGTATGAAATTTAATGCCGGGATAGTTGAACGTAAAAGGGACGTCAGCAATAGCCGGTGCATCTTTATTACCATAATAAAAGTAGATCGTTCGAATCTGGCCACGGTCAAGTGTTGGAAAACGCACCCAGATTACCGCTTTTTTTACGGAAGGGTCCCAGCTCTCAATCCAAAACTCTAATAAGGATTGATCGTCGGTATCATAAATATATAAATCTTGACCCTCATTACTCCAGTCATAGTCAGAGCTAAGCGTCGAGGCATCTACTTCAAACTCTACTTGATAGCTTTGCAATTGACTGCCTGAGACTGAATTTTCTTGCACATCTATCTGAGTACGAAAAGGCCATTCACAAGATTGACGTGCTAAAGAGGGGAGGCTGATGATTAATGCGAAAAATAGAAAAAAAACGCGACGTAACATGTAAAATTCATACCGATGTAAAGAATGTGTATTCTAAAGAATATACGGTTACTTTATCGTAAAAGATTGTAATGCTAGTCGTCCCTAACTCTTCCGCGCATCGATTTGGTATTACTGTGTTTGGTTTTTTGATCCATACGCTTATTTTGTGAAGAGCGGCTTGGCTTTGTTGGTCGACGAACTTTTTGCATAATCGTAGCAGACCGCACCAAAGCCACCAGTCGATCTAGTGCAGCTTGGCGATTAAGTTCTTGGCTTCTGTGCTCTTGCGACTTAATAATTATAATGCCGTCTTTAGTAATGCGGTGATCACTTAATGCTAACAGGCGTTCTTTATAAAATTCAGGTAGGGTTGACGCTTTAACATCAAAACGTAAATGAATCGCACTGGACACTTTATTTACATTTTGTCCGCCGGCGCCCTGAGAGCGCATCGCAGTCAGTTCGAGTTGGTCACTTGGAATGGAAACAGCGTGTGAAATAAAAAGCACAGTTTAAGACTCAAATAAGTAAAACATCATTGTATCGTATCAAGGTCGATTAACCCAAATCTTAGAGCTTCTACCGTCTAATATTCGGCATAGCATTCTGTGTTTGACGATCAATTTTAATGAAATATTCTTTTAAATAATCAATTAATAGTCGAAGCTTTTTTGAAGCCGCACTGCCCGGCGGGAAAACACCATAGATATCGATGTCTTTTAGCTGATAATCATCCAATACCGATTCTAGAGTACCTGCTTGAATTTTAGGCAAAGCATCATAAACCGGAATTCGGCCCAAGCCATGACCGCCTTCTAAAAAGGCGGTGCGCGCCGCGGCATTATTGGTACTGATCCCTCCTTTAACGGCAACACTGTATGACCGGCTGCCTTTTTTTAGCTCGATGACTCCCGAGGTCATCTTGTACTCAACCCATTCGTGTTGTTCTAAATCTGTTGGATCTAACGGACGACCCCGCTTTTTGAAATAATTCGGTGAGCCGCATAAACAGGTGGGCAAGGTTGACAGTTTACTGGCTTGCAAGCCTGAATCAGGCAAAGGTGCACCTCGAATAGCAAGGTCTATTCCTTCTTGTATGATATTCACCACCTCATCCGTGAGCATCACATCGAGGTTAATTTTAGGATATAAGCAGCGGAAATCACTCAGTGCAGGTACCACCATCTGTAAACCGACGTTGACAGGGCAGGTGATTTTTAACAAACCTTCGGGTTCGTTTTTAAGATTTTCAATTTGTTGATTAGCGGTATTGGCTTGTTCAGCAATAATGCGGCAAGAATGATAATACTCAGCCCCTGCTTCGGTTAATACAATAGAGCGAGTCGAGCGATTAAGCAGCTTCACGCCTAAATGGGTTTCGAGCTTTTTAATATGGTAACTGACCACTGCACGAGATAAACCTATGTGTTTCGCAGCGGCGGTGAGGTTGCCTTGCTCGACGACGTGAGCAAAAACCACCATGCTTTTGAGCTGTTCGAAAGAGAGGTTCATACGTTATTTATCCTTAAATGCATCTTTATCTTACTGTTGTGCAGTTTTATTGTATCAATTTATCGAACAATGTAGTCTATTTTCTACGTATTGTTAGAAATGATCTTGAGGCATACACTGGATTCAGCTTTTAACTTAATGACTTAATTCAAATACATAACCGATGAGAGACAGATAATGACAACATCACAAACAACTAAGCACGTATTAATGGTTTTAACGTCTCATGCTGAACTAGGCAATACGGGCGAAAAAACAGGATTCTGGGTAGAGGAGTTTGCAGCACCTTATTATGCCTTTATCGATGCTGGTATTAAAGTGAGCTTAGCGTCTCCTGCAGGTGGCCAGCCTCCAATTGATCCAAAAAGTGAACTAGAAGATTTTCAAACAGCCTCTACGAAACGTTATGACGAAGACAGTGCCGTACAAGCACTAATGGCGAAGACTGAAGTATTGGCCAATGTTGATTCTGCTGACTTCGACGCTGTTTTCTATCCAGGTGGTCACGGACCATTATGGGATCTTACTGACAATACAGTATCAATTTCTTTAATTGAAACTATGTTAGCGGCGAACAAGCCAGTCGCTGCGGTATGTCATGCAACGGCTGCATTCTTAAACATTAAAGATGCAGCAGGCGAGTACGTTGTTAAAGGAAAAGCGGTAACAGGCTTCACGAACAGCGAAGAAGATGCTGTGCAGTTAACCGACATTGTTCCTTTCTTATTAGAAGACGAATTAATTAAACGCGGTGGCGATTACCAAAAAGTTGCCGACTGGAATGCGTTTGCAATTCAAGATGGTTTGTTAATCAGTGGTCAAAATCCACAGAGTTCAGAATTGGCTGCAGAAAAATTAATCGCAGCGCTGGCATCGGCTTAATTTATTGTAGTTTTAGGACTTAATTTAGGCGCTTAAACATAAGCGCTTAGATCTAGAAGCCTAAATAAAATGTTATAAATAATTTCAGGAAAAATATTCATGTTAAATTTCAGTTTTCAAAATACAACACAAATTATCTTTGGTGAAGGCCAAATCGCAGCGTTAAAAAAACAGATCCCTAGCGATGCCAAAGTATTAATGACATATGGTAGCGGTTCAATTAAAAGTAACGGTGTTTATGACCAAGTTACTGCGGCATTATCAGAGCATACCTTTTTCGAATTTTCAGGCATCGAACCAAACCCAAGCTACGACACCTTAATGAAGGCACAAGATATTATTAAAGAAAATAATATCAACTTTATTCTAGCCGTTGGTGGTGGTTCGGTTGTTGATGGTTCTAAATTTATTGCTGCTGCAGCCTTGTTTGAAGGTCAAGATCCTTGGGATATCGTTAGCAAGCAAGTAAGCATTGAAAAAGCCTTACCTCTTGCGTGTGTATTGACCTTGCCAGCAACGGGTTCTGAATCAAATACCGGTGCGGTTGTTACTCGTGATGGTAATAAACTTCCCTTTGCTAGCCCTTTGGTTCGTCCAATCTTTGCAGTACTTGATCCAGCGGTAACCTTATCGCTATCTGATCGCCAAATCAGCAACGGTGTGGTTGATGCGTTTGTTCACACTATGGAACAGTACCTGACTTATAGCGTAAACGGTAAAGTGCAAGACCGTTTTGCAGAAGGTCTATTGCTTACCTTAATTGAAGAAGGTCCAAAAGCACTGGCTGCAGCAACGTCTAAAGATTTAGAAGTTCGTGGCAACATTATGTGGGCGGCAACCATGGCGCTTAATGGTTTGATCGGTGCAGGTGTCCCACAAGATTGGGCAACGCACATGATTGGTCATGAGCTAACCGGTACTCACGGTATTGATCACGCACGTACGTTATCAATTGTTTTACCGGCGGTGATGAAAGTTTGTAAAGAAGCCAAGCGTGAAAAATTATTGCAGTACGCTGAGCGTATTTGGAATGTGACTGAAGGTGATGAAGAGACGCGTATTAATCGTGGTATTGAATTAACCGAACAGTTCTTCGAAATGATGCAAGTACCCACGCGTTTATCCCATGTTGATTTAGGCGAAGCCGATATCGATTTGTTAATCGAAAAATTAACTCAGCACGGCATGGTAAAACTGGGTGAACATAAGGCTGTTACGCCAGATGTTAGCCGCCAAATTTTAATGACAGCGCTTTAATTAACCGCTTGGGATAGGAAAATATTATGAAATCAACTCAGCAAAACACTCAGTTTAATCGCCAATGGACACTAGCAACTCGTCCGGTGGGAGCACCGAGCTTAAGTAACTTCAATTTTATTGAAAGCGAAAAGCCGACCGCTAAACAGGGTGAGCTTTTATTACGTACCGTTTTCTTATCCCTCGACCCCTACATGCGCGGACGCATGAACGATGCAAAATCTTACGCCGAGCCTGTCGCCATCGATGAAGTTATGGTTGGCGGAACGGTCTGTCGGGTAGAAGAATCGAATCATCCTGATTACAGCCTAGGCGAATGGGTCGTTTCATTTTCGGGTTGGCAAGATTATGCCATCTCTGATGGTGTCGATTTATTAAAACTCGGCCAGCAGCCTACTCAACCTTCTTATGCATTGGGTGTTATGGGGATGCCGGGGTTAACGGCCTATATGGGGCTATTAGACATTGGCCAGCCAAAAGCCGGAGAAACGGTAGTCGTTGCCGCAGCAACGGGTGCTGTGGGAAGTTTAGTCGGTCAAATTGCTAAATTAAAAGGTTGTAAAGTCGTAGGGATTGCCGGTGGCGCAGAAAAATGTCGTTCAGCGGTTGAAGAGCTAGGTTTTGATATTTGTTTAGATCATAAATCTCCAGACTTGGCTGCACAATTAGAGCAAGCCTGCGACTCTGGCATCGACGTGTATTTCGAAAACGTCGGTGGCAAAGTATTTGATGCGGTTTTGCCGTTATTAAATGCTTGCGCTCGTATTCCTTTATGCGGAATGATTTCTCAATATAACGCGACTGAATTACCGGAAGGCCCTGATCGTATGTTCTCGCTAATGGGTAACTTATTAGTGAAGCGTATTAAAATGCAGGGCTTTATTGTATTTGATGATTATGGTCATCGTTATAACGAATTTAGCCAAGACATGTCGCAGTGGTTAAAAGACGGAAAAATTAAATATCGTGAAGATCTGGTTGAAGGCCTAGAAAATACAGTTGAATCTTTCATCGGTTTGTTGGAAGGTAAAAACTTTGGCAAGCAAGTAATGCGAGTCGGCCCAGACGCGCTTTAATGAATCACGACGTTGCAAGAGAAATATTATGTTAACAGTACATCATTTAAATCAGTCTCGTTCTAAACGTGTTTTGTGGTTATTAGAAGAACTGGAAATGCCTTATCAGCGAATCGATCATCAACGCGATGCGCAAACGCACTTAGCGCCTGCTAGTTTAAAAGCGGTGCATCCATTGAGCAAAGCGCCAGTGATTGTTGATAGTCGCTCTGATGGCGACTCTGAAGAGGATAAAGTGACCTTATGCGAATCCAGTACGATTATGGAATACCTATTAGATCAAGCTGATAGTGAAAAACGCTTACGTCCGCAGTCGGGTACAAAAGAATATTATCAGTACTTAGAATGGTCGCATTTTGCCGAAGGTTCTTTAGCACTGCCAGTGATGCTTAAATTATTCATGGGCATGGAAACCCGCAGCGGTGACCAACCAATGGATGGTTATGCTGCTAAAGAAGTCAGCTTAGATTTTGGCTACATAGAATCCGTACTAGCTGAGCGTGATTATTTTGCTGGTGCAGAATTTACTGCCGCCGATATTATGATGACAAGTATGCTAGAAATTGCAGCAAGTATTGGCTTATTGAAGGATCAGCCAAAGACCTTGGCTTATTTAGAAAAAGTTCAGCAGCGTCCGGCTTATCAGAAAGCCGCGAGCTTTGGTTAGTCGCTAAACAACCTACTGTTAAGTGATGATAGGCACTCATATTGGTGACAATATGAGTGCCAGCCATAGTCAATTGCAGGCGTGTTTAGAAAGATGAGCCTTATTCAAGGCGATGGTTTGTCGGCTCTATCGGGGCGGGGAACTCAGTCTCCCCCAATATCTCCAATAAATTAATTTCCGTTGCCCGCGACATCGCGCTCAAGGCTAAATCATTAGGTGCGATACCAAAAGGATCTTGTAATTCTTCACTCAGTGCATCTAAACCAAAAAAAGTATAAGCAACAATGGCGCAAAACAAGGGCGTGAAAAATCCTTGTGAAGTAACAATACCAAAAGGCAAAATAAAACAATAAAAGTAAGCTGTGCGCTGCACTAATAACATATAGGCAAAAGGCAGTGGCGTATTTTGTATGCGTTCACAAGAGGCTTGAACTTCTGCCATTGATGTAATTCGATCATCAAGGGTTTGAATTAAAAACTCAGATAATAAATGTTTGTGACGACAGTTACCCAGTTTTTTACTCATCAGCCGCAGTAAAGCATCGGGCACATTACGTGATTGACGCAGGGCATCAATATCTTCTGTCTCCAAATATTTTTCAATATCATTCCACGGCTCAGTCTTTCGAAGTTGATGTCTTAGTGCATGGTTAAAGGCAATCGTTAGATAGATCATACGGCGTTGAGCTGCCGCGCCACCTTCGGCTTCGCCATCGACATAGCCAGTGATTTGACGGGATAGACTGCGCGAATCAATCAACAATTGTCCCCATTGTTTACGCGCTTCCCACCAACGATCATAACTGGCGTTATTCCTAAATCCGAGGAACAGCGATAATGCGATGCCTAATAACGCTAACGGCGGTAAGCTAAAGCTTGGGAATAGCGTGGGATAATAATAGTGGCCAGCGGCGACTGCTGCGCCTAATAGCGTGACAAAAATAATTTGTGGATAAATAAGCGGAACAATAGAGCCGCGTAAAATAAAAAATAATTGAAAGGCATTGGGTTTATTTCGAACAATCACAGGCAACTCTATTATTAGGGTTATCGAAAACCGCCTTACTGCATGACTTTAGTAAGGCGGCAGAACAATGTTTACTTATCGAAATGAATAACAGTACGAATGCTTTCGCCTTTGTGCATTAATTCAAATGATTCATTAATGTCTTCTAGCGGCATTGTATGAGTAATAAAATCGCTTAAATTAAATTCACCGGCTAAATAACGTTCAACGTAATCAGGCAGTTCAGTACGGCCTTTAACACCACCGAATGCACTGCCACGCCAGACTCGTCCTGTCACTAGTTGGAATGGTCGGGTAGAAATTTCTTGCCCGGCGCCAGCAACACCAATAACAACAGATTCGCCCCAACCTTTGTGGCAGCACTCTAAAGCAGAACGCATCAGGTTCACGTTGCCAATACACTCAAATGAGTAGTCAACGCCGCCGTCTGTTAATTCAACAATTACATCTTGAATCGGCTTATCATAATCTTTTGGATTAATAAAATCAGTAGCGCCTAGCTTTTTCGCTAATTCAAATTTACTTTCGTTAATATCGATGGCGATAATGCGAGAAGCTTTAGCCATGGTTGCGCCAATCACGGCGGAAAGACCAATACCACCGAGACCAAAGATGGCTACGGTTGAGCCTTCTTCTACTTTGGCGGTATTCATCACTGCGCCCATACCGGTGGTGACACCACAACCCAATAGACAGACTTCTTCGAGTGGTGCTGCTTTATTAACTTTTGCTAACGAAATTTCTGGTAAAACGGTGTATTCCGAAAAGGTTGAACAGCCCATGTAGTGAAAAATCGGCTGGCCATCTTTATAAAAACGAGTCGTGCCATCAGGCATTAAGCCTTTACCTTGAGTTTCACGAATTTTCTGACAAAGGTTAGTTTTTCCTGATAAACAAAACTTACACTCGCCACACTCTGGGGTGTACAAGGGAATAACATGGTCGCCTACTTGTACGCTGGTTACGCCCTCGCCAATTTGCTCAACAATACCTCCGCCTTCATGGCCCAGAATAACGGGAAAAATACCTTCTGGATCGTCTCCTGACAACGTGAATGCATCGGTATGACAAACCCCTGATGCAACTACTTTTACTAATACTTCGCCCTTGCGTGGCAGCATGACATCAACTTCTTCGATAGAAAGAGGTTGTCCTGGACCCCATGCAATGGCGGCTTTTGACTTAATAAATTGATCAGACATAGTCTTTCTCACCTTTTAAATAGATCGCTAGGTTAATAAACTAGAGCGTGCTGTGCCCTTGTATTTGAGTCTAGTATAGGAGTCTTGATGAATTGTGATAATACGGCTATTTTGAAAATGACTATTACACAGTAGAGATAATTAATATTGATGGACTAAAGCTCAGCAGGCTTAGTATTGGCGGATAATACGGAAGTGCTTGCTGTACTCGTTGTTGCTATGATGATGGTAATAACCCGTGAATAATAATTAATCATTACATATAGGTATTAATCATGCAGTGGGACGGAATTAGTGAATTCGTTTTTGTGGCAGAAAATGAGAGTTTTACACTCGCTTCTAAAAAAATGGACATCTCTACGGCTCAAGTCAGCCGCCAGATCAGTGCGCTTGAAAAGCGACTCAATATTAAATTGTTTTATCGCACCACTCGTAAAGTCTCGTTAACCGAAGAGGGGCGTATTTTTTATCAACACTGCCGTGGGGTTTTAGATGGCTTAGACGCCGCCGAGCGTGCGGTGACAAATTTGCAGTCAAAGCCTCAGGGCAAAATAAAACTGACGGCTCCCGTTACTTATGGTGAGCAACAGGTATTACCTTTGATTAATGACTTTATGAAGCAATATGGCGACATTGAAGTTTCGGTATTTTTAAGCAATCAGCAAATCAGCTTAGTAGAAGGTGGTTATGATTTGGCCATTCGCGTGGGCAAGTTAAGTGACTCGTCCATGATGGCAAAAAAATTAGGCAGCAGAACCAACTTTATTTGTGCATCACCCGATTATTTAGACAAGCAAGGTATCCCGCATTCCTTATCCGAACTGAGTCAACACAGTTGCTTATTAGGGACTTTAGATTATTGGCACTTTAAAGAAGCAGGCAAAGAAAAGAACATCCGGGTAAAAGGTCGAATACGTTATAACAGCGGTTATGGGCTGGTGGATGCAGCGCTGAAAGGATTGGGGATAGTGCAGCTACCTGATTATTATGTGCAAGAGCATATTGCCAGTGGTGAGCTTATGACTTTGCTCGATAAGTATAGAGAGCCAGAAGAGGGCGTCTGGGCAGTTTATCCACAAAATCGGCACCTATCGCCCAAAATACGTTTATTCGTTGATTATTTAGCGGAGCATTTACTTTAGCCAGCTCGGGGGCGAGGTATTGCTACCAGGCTAATGGCTCGTTAATTAATATTGTTACAGTGATGTAAAAGTTATTTGATAATTTTGCGTATTATCTTTTACTGGTAAAACTATAGGATGTCTCTATCGAAATGATTACAGCAATTCAGCTGCATCGATACATCAGTATTCATTTAATTTACGGAGAACATCAATGAGCATATTTACTCATGTAACAGTCGGCACTAATGATTTAAACCAAGCACGCGTTTTTTACGATGATGTTTTGGCTGAGTTAGGCTTAAAACGCATTGCAGATTTGGGTGACAATGGTTCTATCTGGGGCGAAGACGCACCATCATTTTTTGTATTGAAGCCTCTTAATGGCGAGCCAGCGTCTGTTGGTAACGGTGTTATGGTTAGCTTTGAAGCGCCTAATCGCAATGCTGTGGATGCATTTCACGCCGCTGCTCTAGCGGCGGGCTGTCCTGATGAAGGGGCACCGGGTACTCGTGATTGGGCAGATAATGCCTATGCCGCTTATACTCGCGACACCGATGGTAACAAGTTGGCGGTATATTGTTTTAAAGCCGCTTAATCAGTGATTCAAAATGGGGGCTTAGGCCCTCATTTTTTTGTTTTGAATTTGAGCTAAGTTAAGAACGACGGGGAGACGGGGGCGGATAAATACCGTAAAATGCAGCCTTTACTATAGCTAAGTAACCTCTTGTAAAGGCTTCACAATGATTCGTCTCAGTAATATCAAATTGCCTCTTGATCACGATGATCAAGCGCTTCCGCACGCTATTTTGTCTACATTAGGTATTACCCCAGAGCAATTGATTAGCTTCAATATGTTCCGTCGTGGTTATGATGCGCGTAAAAAGAGCAATATTTTTCTTATTTATACCCTTGATATTGAAGTATCGGCTGCGTTAGAGGCTGAGTTATTAATCACGTTTGCTGATGATCAACTGATTAAACAGACCCCAGATTTAGATTATCATTTCGTTGCTCAAGCACCAGCGGAATTAACCGAGCGCCCAATTGTTGTGGGTTTTGGCCCTTGTGGTTTATTGGCGGGTTTAACGTTAGCGCAAATGGGTTACAACCCGATCATTCTTGATCGTGGTAAAGAAGTGCGTGAACGTACCAAAGATACCTTCGGTTTTTGGCGTCAGAAAATACTCAATGCTGAATCCAATGTGCAATTTGGTGAAGGCGGCGCGGGTACGTTTTCGGATGGTAAACTTTATAGCCAAGTAAAAGACCCCAAGCAATACAGCCGTAAAGTATTAACTGAATTTGTCGCTTCCGGTGCACCGGATGAAATCATGTACGTCAGTAAGCCACACATCGGAACCTTTAAATTGGTTTCCATGGTGGAAAAAATGCGCGCCGAAATTATTCGCTTAGGTGGAGAAATCCGTTTTAGTAGCCGCGTTGATGATATCGAATTAGAAAAAACAGGCACAGGTAAAGAAGAACACCAACGTATTACTGGCTTAACGTTATCGACGGGTGAAACGTTAAAATCCAATCACATCGCTTTTGCGATCGGCCACAGCGCGCGCGATACCTTTGAAATGTTATACAACAAAGGTATCTACATCGAAGCTAAACCTTTCTCAATCGGCTTCCGCATCGAGCATGAGCAATCAACCATTGATGCTGCTCGATTTGGTCCTAATGCGGGTAATGAAATACTGGGCGCAGCTGATTATAAGCTGGTACATCATTGCAAAAATGGTCGTTCGGTTTACAGCTTTTGCATGTGCCCAGGGGGAACTGTGGTTGCCGCGACCTCGGAAGAGCATTGTGTCGTGACGAATGGCATGAGCCAATACTCGCGTAATGAACGCAACGCTAATAGCGCCGTGGTGGTTGGAATCGATCCTAACGATTATCCCGGTGGACCACTGGCGGGTATTGAGTTACAGCGCCAGTTAGAAAAAAGTGCTTATGTATTGGGCGGTTCAGATTATGATGCGCCTGCGCAAACCGTCGGGGATTTCTTAAAAGGCATCGACTCCAGTAAGAAAGATTTAGACAGTTTGGGCAGTGTTCAGCCTTCGTTTAAGCCGGGCATAAAATTAGTGGATTTGTCTAAAGCCTTACCAGATTTTGCTGTTGCCGCGATTCGTGAAGCCATTCCTGCGTTTAACCGTAAGATAAAAGGTTTTGCTAAAGACGACGCACTATTAACCGGTGTTGAAACGCGAACCTCAGCGCCGATCAGTATTAAACGTGACGAAACGTTCCAGAGTATTAATACCCAAGGTTTATATCCAGCGGGTGAAGGCGCAGGTTATGCTGGTGGCATTATGTCAGCGGCGATCGATGGCATTAAAATCGCCGAAGCGATGGCACTGAGTATTAATGAAAAGATAGCGGCCAAAAAATAATAAAAATGCTGCGTGAAGTGCTAAGCAAATATGTTTAGAGGCTATTAATTCTACAAAGCATGATGCAAATCAATCATTTAAATACCCATGCTCTAATCATGGTTATTTATTGATATAAATCAAAGTAATAAAGCACAGCACTCCTAAGATGAACTCATTGTTATTTCACATATTAGGAGTGCTTATTATGAAACTGGTATCAACACTATTAGCAACAAGTATCGCCGTATTGGGTTCATCACAAGTGATGGCTTATGAAGCGGGTGACATTATGGTTAAGGCAGGTGTGATTAATGTTGCACCTAAAAATGATAATGTGTCTATTACTGGTGTCGGTAAAGTTGAGGTTAAAGACGATACTCAGCTTGGCTTAACCGGTACTTATATGATTACACCGCAGGTTGGTATTGAAGTATTAGCCGCAACACCTTTTAAACATACTGTTGAATTAGATGGTAATAAAATTGGTACGACTAAGCACTTGCCACCAACCGTATCTGTTCAATATTATCCAATGGATTCAAGTTCAGCCATTCAGCCATACGTTGGTGCTGGGTTGAACATGACCTTCTTCTTTGATGAAGCAGGTGCTGTAAAAGGTGATGCTTTAGGGCCGCTGGGTGATAGTTTTGGTCTTTCTGTTTCGGCAGGTGTTAATTACGATATCGATGATAAATTTATGGCAAACTTAGCCGTTTGGTATATTGATATCGACTCTGAGCTAGAGGGTTCTAATACTGCTCTTGGTAAAGACTACGATGTAGAAATTGATCCAATCGTTGTCATGGCAGGCGTTGGTTATAAATTCTAAACCTGTCGTGAATGAAAAAGCCTGCTTATGCAGGCTTTTTTCGTTTTAGAAGGCAGTTATCAGGAAGTTATTTTTTGAAAGGCATCAACAATAGATTTGAGAGTTTTTTAGGCTGCTCAGTATCTTTATATTCTTTTAGACCAATCTCGATGCCATCATGACCCAAGCTTGGTTGATCTTGATAGCTGCCAAATAGACGATCCCACAGACTGATGTTAAAACCAAAATTACTATCGGTTTCTGTAGGGATTTGAGAGTGATGCACTCTATGCATATCAGGGGTGACAATAAACTTTCGTAAATAATAATCAACGGTGAGTGGGATTTTAAAATTACTATGATTAAATAAAGCTAAACCATTTAAAATCACCTCAAAGGCAATAATACTTTCTGCTGTTAAGCCAAATATTAAAACAACCAAAAATTTAATCCCGATCGACAATAAAATTTCTAAAGGATGAAATCGTATTCCTGTTGTGACATCAAAGGCTTGATCGCTATGGTGAACTTTATGTAGGCGCCATAGAAAAGGAACGTAGTGAAAAATTCTGTGCTGCCAATAGATAATACAGTCAAAGAGAATTAAACTGAAAATAAAGATAAAGATACTATTTATCTGATTAAAAAAATCTAGATTAAATAGTCCTAATCCTACTTCTTGGCAATAAAGAGAAAAACCCACAAGTCCCAGAGGTAAAATTAAGCGCATTAAAATCGATGCACTAAACGAAAGCGAAAGATTGTTGAACCAGCGGAAGCCCCGTATTGATTCAGTATTGTTCTGACTCACACCATGACTATTAATATTACTGTTCTTAGGCTTTAGAAAATTCCGTTTACGAGGAGATAGCATTTCTAAAGTGGCCATTAATAAAAATATTCCAATAAAAAATCCTAAACGAAGGGCAGGTTCGTTATCAATTATCCAGTGCTCCATTATTTAGCGCCTCATTATCCCGTGGAGATTATCTTTATCTTAATTTTAGAAAGCCCCTTAATACTAACAAACTATTTGAAGCATCGTATGCATTAGTTGGATTGAAGCAAGCTTTGAGAGTATTCTTTGGTCAATTTATCGCAAAAATATCCGACAAAATAAATGAGGTTCAAACGTGGAACACGATTTTTGGCACAATAAATGGGACATAAACCAAATAGGCTTTCATTTAAACTATATACACCCTCTGCTTAAACGTAATTTAAAACTATTTCAGCTTGATGAGGCATTAAAAGAACAAAACGAGCAGAAAAGAGAGGAAAGAGAGCAGGACAGCCATCGGCCAAAAATCTTTGTGCCCTTATGCGGGAAAACCCTCGATATTGGCTATTTGTTAGCACAAGGCTATTCGGTCGTGGCGATAGAGCTCAGCGAAATAGCGGTTCAAGAAGTCTTCGCGTCGTTAGAATTACAGCCTAATAATCAACCAATAATCAGCGAGTGGGTGGGTGGCAAGCTTTATCAGACTAAGAATTTACAGGTTTTTGTCGGCGATTTCTTTGCACTCACACAAGAGGATCTAGGTGAGATCGCGCTGGTTTATGACAGAGCGGCATTGGTCGCTTTGCCAGAATCTATGCGTAAAGACTATTCCAGCCAGTTAGAAAAAATCACGCAGCAGGCCCCACAATTATTAATCACTTTAGATTATGATCAAACCGTTGCGGGTGGTCCACCGTTTGCCGTATCGAGTGACGAAGTTGAATGTTTATACGCAGCAAATTACCCGATTCAACTGTTAGAAGAAGATGATATTATTGAACAAGAACCTCGCTTTAAAGCAAAAGGCTTAACGTCGTTTTACCAACGTGCTTATCGCCTAAAGTAAATACTGAGACTGAATTAGGCCAGCGAAACGGACATGATCGTTAAAAGGCCTTCTTTTTGATAACGCCACTTAACATCTAAATCCCAAATTTTAACCCCATAAATACGCTCAGGGTCCGGTTTTTGATAAGCAGGTTTCGGATCTTGAGCCAGCATCTGCTCAATCAATTCTTTTACCGGTTGTTCTAAGCGTTTTTCATGTTCGGCTACCGCGATTAATACGTCAGGCTCGAATTCAATTAGGCTAAGCACAGGGCGATCGCTAGCAATCGCGTTAATTGCATGCGGCAGCGCATCGGCATAAGGCACATAAGGTTTAATATCCACAATCGGCGTACCGTCGAGTAAATCAATCCCAGAAATCTGCAAACGCCCATTCTTAACGCCATCGAGCTTAACGACCGATAGCCCTAATGGATTAGGTCGATGGGTCGCACGAGTAGCAAAAACCCCAATCTTCTTATTACCCCCCAAACGAGGAGGGCGAACACGCAGACGAACCTCATCATCTTTAGGCATTGCCTGATGGAAAATAAAACTCAGCCACAAATGACTCACATCCTCTAGACCTTCAATCGCCATAGGATCGTTATACGGTGGGTAGAATTCAACCTCACCTTTTGCCGCAGGCGCTAAAGCCGGCTGACGTGGAATAGCAAACTTCTCCTTGAAACACGAGTGAACAACCCCGATAGGTTTCAAAGAGTAGGATTGAGTACTGTTATGAGGCTGAGTACTGTTATTATTTTCCGAGTCGCTTGCCATGATCACTTAACACATAAAATAAAACGTTATTATGAATCTTTTTTTAAGGACATCCACTAATAACTATGCAAAAAAACGTCACAAAAAAGATACCAGCATTCACTACCCTCAAAATTCTAGGTCTGAGAAGCTTATATCTGATGAAAATATTATATATAACTGGAATTGGGCAGATAGGACTATGTTTTGCCGTATTCAAAGCGTGTTTAATTCTCGGTTTTCCGATGCGTTATTTTTTTTTAGAGTTTTAAACTATTAAGCGTTCAATAATAGTTTGCAGGTAGAAAGGTTAGGCGGTCGCCGGTAGTTGAGTATTTCACAGGCTACTTTGACGCGATACTCACCACCTGCGAAGGTCGAGAAGCATTCTTCAAAATGGCTGGTCATTTCTAACCACTGATGACTATCAATTTCTAGTCGTGTAAGAATCGAGCCAGAAGTTTTATTAATAGACCCACGCTTATCACCACGAATAATTTTTCCAGTGTAATCTACCAACTCGATATAATCGGTCAATCTCATCTGAATACCTTCAGGTTGATCTTGCTTTGGATTGCCAGTGAAAGAGTAAAGCCGCTTTTCTTGTTGATCTATTCGATTAGGCTGTCTAGTTTTTTTCGCCTGCTCGTAGCGCTTTTTGATCGAAGTATGCTCCGACGTTTCTGGCGTTTTAGCTAATAGTGCACGGATAGGATTTAAATCAACATAGACCATGCAGGCCGTAAGAGCAGCTTCATCTAATAGCGCTTGAGACTTGAACCGACCTTCCCAAAATCGGCCAGTGCATTCATCTTCGAAGTTTGCTTCCCGTGCAATAGCCTCGTTTAAAATACGCATGAACCAGCTGATACTTTGTAATCGAGAGCGCCATTCATTTATGTATATTTGAAGTCGATTTCTTTCGACCTTTGTTAGCTGATCACCTTTATTAAAACGCTGAGATAACAAATTGCCATTGAATAATTGATGCCAGCGCTCGACCACTTCAATGTCACTCCATGATTTCGCCTTTTTGCTATTGATATGTAAAACCGTGTGATAATGATTGCTCATAATGGCGTAAGCCGCGATATCAATGGCAAATACCTCAGGCAGTTTCAGCAGTTTACCTTCTAGCCAACCTCTTCGATGCTCGTAGCATTTACCCGAATGGTTATCCGTGCCACATAGAAATGCTCGACGAACGCAGCGGCTTACACAGTGGTAGTAAGGTGTGGCCTCTATCGAAATAAGGCACTTTCTGGCTTTAGTCATAATGCTGAAACTCTGAATGTATCTGTAAACGATAGCCAAAGGCTTATGTTCTGCCATCAGCCTTAATTATTAGAGTGGCTGTCCTAGATAAAGAAACAGATGAGGAATGAGTTAAGAAATTCACGAAATAAGGTGGCTGTCCTCATAAAAAACTCTCATAAAAAGTGGCATTTTCAGCTTTGTAATTGACCAATTCGTCTCTTTACATCAGTCTTGTTATCCCCCAAAATTCACTCAATAAACACAACAATAACTAAAATATTATTTTCGAATTAGTGGGACTTTCAGCATGGCAAAAAGCGTAATAATTACAGGTGCCTCGTCGGGTATTGGTGCAGCATTGGCTCATGAATTTGCTAACCGCGGTTATAACATCGCGTTATGTGCGCGTAGGGTAGAGAAGCTAGAATCCCTCCAGCAAGCGTTAACACAAAAAAATAGCAACATTCAAGTAATCACTTCCGCGCTGGATGTGAACGCATTAGAAACCGTACCGACAGTGCTCAACGAGATCAAATCACGCCTTGGTAATATCGATATTGTTGTTGCCAATGCAGGCATTACCGGTGTGCGTCGCACGGGCAGTGGCGATCTCACGATTGATAAAAGCATCTTACAAACCAATCTTTTTGGTGCCATTGCTACTATCGATGCTGCGGTCGCTATTTTTCGCGAGCAAGGTTTTGGCCACATTGTTGGTATATCTTCTTTCTCGGCGTTCAGGGGTATTCCTGGCAGTGCAGCGTATTC
Organism: Oleispira antarctica RB-8; assembly: GCA_000967895.1. Taxonomy (GTDB): domain Bacteria; phylum Pseudomonadota; class Gammaproteobacteria; order Pseudomonadales; family Oceanobacteraceae; genus Oleispira; species Oleispira antarctica. The sequence continues at coordinate 3,027,050 of FO203512.1, read as the reverse complement.
AGCTTCAAAAGCCGCATTGACCAATTACCTACAAGCCGTCGGTACAGAGTTGTATCGTAAAAAAGAGATTAAGGTCACCGCCATTCACCCAGGATTTATTCGCACAGAAATCGATGACAATATCGATAAATTTCCTTTTGTGATCGATGCCGACAAGGCCGCGAACACAATGGTGAATGCCATAGAAAAAGGTAAAACCGACATCGTCGTGCCAAGCTGGCCTTGGGCGATTCTGCGCAAGGTTATGCCAAAGTTACCTGAATCGGTGATTGCCAAGATATTTTAATGCCTTGGCAAGTGCTAGCAAGGCCGCAGTCTGGTAGAATCCGCGCCATAATTTCTTCTACCTTTCTATAGATAGCTGTTAACTCAGCCTGAGGCCTTGATTATGAGTCTTGCAGATCAAATTCTAGCGGTGAATAACGACCTTCCAATCCGTACCGATAAGCCTGTGCACAGTGGCAAGGTACGTTCGGTTTACTGGTTAACCGAGGCTGATAGCAAGCGCCTAATTGAAGAAAAAGGCTACGACGTTGCCCCCGATGCGCCTTTGGCCATTATGGTGATCAGCGATCGCATCTCCGCGTTCGACTGCATTTGGCATGGCGAAGGCGGCATGAAGGGCGTTCCGGGTAAAGGCGCGGCATTGAATGCCATCTCTAATCACTGGTTCCGCTTATTCCGCGAACAAGGCTTAGCCGATAGCCACATTCTTGATATTCCCCATCCGTTTGTTTGGATCGTACAAAAAGCCCGCCCAGTGATGATCGAAGCGATTTGTCGTCAATACATCACAGGCTCTATGTGGCGTGCTTATAGCAAAGGTGAACGTGACTTTTGCGGCATTCAAATGCCAGAAGGTTTGAAAAAAGACCAGAAGCTTCCTGAGCTATTAATTACCCCATCGACTAAGGGGATTCTAGAAGGTATTCCCGGTGTTCCAGCGGTCGATGACGTGAACGTTACTCGCGACAATATCATGGATAACTTCGAAGCCTTTAACTTCACTAAAGCCTCCGACATCGAGCAATACGAAAAGCTACTACAAGAAGGCTTTGGCGTTATTTCTAATGCATTGGCAGAGCTTGATCAGGTCTTCGTCGATACCAAGTTTGAATTTGGTTACGTCAACGACGCTGCGGGCAAAGAAAAGCTGATCTACATGGATGAGGTAGGCACCCCTGATTCATCCCGCATTTGGGATGGTGCTGAATATCGCAATGGCAACATTGTAGAAAATTCGAAAGAAGGTTTCCGTCAGTTCTTACTGAATCATTTTGACGATGCAGATATTTTATTGAACAAAGATCGTATGGCAGAACGCACTGCGTTAGCTCGCGATAATATATTACCTGCCAGTGCATTAATGGATTTATCGAAAACGTATTTAAGCATTGCCGAAAAAGTCATCGGCGAAAAAATCGTTTTATCTGACAATCCAAAAACAGAAATTGTAGAAATCTTACGAGAACAATATGGATTGGTTGACTAGTTTTTTCTTAATCTTTGCCGCCGAGATTGGTGATAAAAGCCAACTCGTCTGCATGGCGTTAGCGGTTCGTTATCGCGCGGTACCTGTATTAGCGGGGTCGATACTGGCTTTTTTATTATTGAACAGCGTCGCGGTCATTTTTGGTGCTGCTATTGCCGGTTGGATTCCTGAGCTTGCCATCGCCATTGCGGTGAGTGTGTTGTTTCTAGGTTTTGGTCTGCATGCTTTATTAGCCAATGCGGACGATGAAGAAATAACCGACGAAGACCTTCAGGTAAAAAGCCAGCGACATATTTTATTTTCGACTTTTGCGTTAATTACCTTAGCGGAACTGGGTGATAAAACTCAGCTCGCGGTGATCGCATTAAGTAGCCAGGGTAATCCCACATCGGTTTGGTTAGGCTCTACGCTCGCGTTAGTCGCGACCTCCATTATGGCTGTTTGGGCAGGACGCACTTTATTACAACGCATTCCTATTGTGCTGCTGCATCGAATAAGCGGTATTTTGTTTATCGTATTATCTTCATTAGCGGCCTATTCGGCGTATCTGATTTATTAAATTTTTAGTACAGGTTTCACATGTTTTCTGGTTTTGACTACGGCACATCGAATTGCGCCATGGGAATTATCTCTCCCAACACCTCCCCAGCTTCAAACGTTCAATTATTAGCACTAGAGCAGGGTAAGGCCTTTATGCCTTCAACGCTCTATGCGCTAGAGCGAGAACTGATTTGCGAACAAGTCGGCCTATCGATTCAGACGACGGATATAAAGCAAAAATTCTTAAAACTACGTGCCAACTCCCTAGCGCAAGCACGTCGTATTCGCCAACAAGAAGGTTTAGACCCTAGTGAACAAAGTTTGTTTTTTGGCCGCGCTGCGTTTGAAGAATATTACGAGTTTCCAGAAGAAGGCTATTTTGTTAAATCACCGAAATCCTTTTTAGGTGCCAGCGGTTTACGCCCAGAACAAGTTTTATTTTTTGAAGATATTGTTACCGCGATGATGCAAAACGTAAAAGCACAGGCAGAAAAAAGCGCCGTTGCGCTAGGATTACCACACGGTATCGAACATACCGTCATCGGTCGACCAGTTAACTTTCAAGGTTTAAACGCCGAGCAAAGTAATAAACAAGCGATTGATATTTTAACCGTCGCGGCCAAGCGTGCAGGCTTTAAATCAGTGGAGTTTTTATTCGAACCGATTGCTGCTGGACTAAATTTTGAATCAGATTTAACTGAAGATAAAACCGTGCTGGTGGTTGATATTGGTGGCGGCACGACCGATTGTGCGATGGTGCGCATGGGCCCGAACCATAAAAATAAAGAACAACGTCAACAAGACTTTATTGGCCACAGTGGCGAACGAGTTGGCGGTAACGATCTTGATATTCGCCTAGCAGGCAGCTGTTTAATGCCGTTATTTGGTATGGGCAGTGATCTGAAAAATGGTAATCCTGTATCGACTAAAACGTTTTTTGACGCCGTTGCCACCAACGATATTAGCGCACAAAGTAACTTCAATAGCCTACAAACTGAATTGTATTTAGATCAGTTGGTTCGCGATAGTGCTGCACCAGAATTAATAAAACGTTTTATAAAGCTGCGTGATGAAAAGCAAAACCATCATCTAGTGCGCAGTTCAGAGCAATGTAAGATTACCTTATCGAGCCAGCAAGAGCACTTAGTTGATCTTGGCTTTATCGAACAAGACTTAAGCGAATCGATCACGCGTGAAAAGTTTGCAGACGCTGTGCAAAGACCCGTAGAAAAAATGGCTGCGTTAATGGATGAAGCCATTCAGCAAGCGGGTTGCAAGCCAGATTTAGTGTATGTCACCGGAGGCTCCGGCCAATCGCCAGTGATTCGCCAAGCGATTAAGCAAAAAATCGGTGACGTCGACGTGGTTGATGGTGATCACTTTGGCAGTGTCGCCTCAGGCTTAACGGTATGGGCTGAACGCTTATTTAAATAAGTGTTCACGGCAGTCCTATATCATTTTCAACAGAAGAGTTAGTGGTTGGTTAGCAATTAATTACAGGCTAATTCTTCTTTAAAATATAAAATAATCCCCTCCTGATTCTATTCATATTTATTCATAAAAAATATTATTATTGAATAAAAAACCACAAATATTATTAATAAGTTTATAAAAATAATATATTTTCATTTTTGAAAAATAATTATTAGTGATGTGTTGTAATGCCTTTATTTCATGATCTTAGTCAATTAATTCACCATTTTTATCTGTTTTAGTAGTTCTAGATTTAAAGTTTATTATAAGAAATAATTCGATTAAAGGTGATGAATATGAACGCTAGAAAGAAAATATTAGTAGCTGCAACCGCCACTTTGCTAACGTCTACTTGTTTTGCAGGGGAAGCACCAATGGCTGAGAATGATCCAGACCGTTTTCTTAGTGGTAACTTAAGTACTTGGGTTGAATTGGCAACAGACTACGTATTTCGTGGAGAGTCTGAAACCAACGATGGAGAAATTCCGTCGGCAAAAATATCCCTTACTTGGACTCATGATTCAGGTGTTTATGTTGGCGCTTATTATGCCAATAACTTATTCCCTGCGGATAATGATGCGGCCGATAATACCAATGCTAAAATCAATGCCATTGTTGGCCCTTATATTGGCATAGCCGGTGATATTGTAGACAGTGGATTTAAGTACAGCTCTATGCTTTTTCAATATATTTATCCAGGCGATCGAGACTCTGACTATTTAGAAATGTTCAACTACATGACCCTGCCAAGCATAGGAGACTTTACAGCGAAGCTTGAGTTTTCTCCGACACTAACCGACTGGTTTGGAGTTGATGGTCTGCAATCTTATAACTATGCCGTTCATGGAAACTATGCTTTGCCAGCGGATGTTACTTTGTCAGCGACTTATGGTTTTCAAGAATTCGATGAGCCTAGCAGTTATAGCAATAGTGTTGATTGGCAGCACTGGAATGTTGGTGTAAGCAAAGTACTAGCGGGCTGGAATTGGGATGTACGTTATCACGATACCGATATTGAAAAAGGTAAGCATGACTTTTATGGTTTCGATCATAACTACCAAATTGTTGATCCGCGCTACGTAGTAGCGGTATCAAGATCCTTCTAGAGCCATCCTGCAAGGTGGTATTTATAACTTTTTACAATGTATCAATATTAGTTCATTAAAGTCACCATCCTTATTCATACCCTCTATTTATACTGAGGCTATTGATATTAAAAGTAGCGAGGAGTTACTCATTATGGCTAAGCAATCTTTATCGGTAGACGAAAAAATAGGCAAACGAAATGAGCTAAAAGCGCTCAGTTTCATTGTCTTTATCTTGTTTCCTACGCTGAGTATTGCCGGAGTTGGCAGTTATGGTTTTGTGCTCTGGATGTTTCAAGTATTTGGTGGCGTTGTCGCGCACTAGATCATTAAAAAGTATTCGCATTATATTTATTAAAAAGGGACATCATTATGAGATGGCTTGTAAACATTTGGAAAACACTGAATAAACCAACGCAGTATTTAACGTTAGGCACTGTCAGTATCACCGCATTTATTATGGGTATCGTTTTTTGGGGGGGATTTAATACTGCCTTAGAAGCGACGAATACCGAGGAGTTCTGTATTGGCTGTCATAGTATGGAAAGTAAGCCTTATCAAGAGCTACAGGAAACGGTTCATTGGTCAAATCACTCGGGCGTTCGTGCAACGTGCCCTGATTGCCACGTACCTCATTCTTGGGGCCGAAAAGTAGCTCGCAAAATAGAAGCGTCTCATGATGTGTGGGGTTGGGTATTTCAAACCGTCAATACTTCAGAAAAATTTGAAGATAAGCGTTTGGAAATGGCTAGCCGTGAATGGAAGCGTTTCGAACGCGATGATTCACTCGCGTGTAAAAACTGCCACAACTATGATTCTATGAAATGGGACACTATGTCTAAACTTGCACAGAAGCAAATGAAGCGCGCCGCTAAAAAAGATCAAAGTTGTGTTGATTGCCATAAAGGAATTGCACACAAACTGCCTGATATGGGGACGGCAAGAGCGCCCGAATTGATTGCCGAAGTTGGATTAGGTATTAGCAGCTTGAAGGTAGGGGGTAGTTATTTTGCTTCTTTAACAAAACCACTTTTCTTTAATGAAAATACCGATGTTGAAGCGGGCATGCTGAATGTGGCGACAAAGGTTAACGTTCTAGAAAATAAATTGAATCGTACAAAAATCAGTATCGCGGGCTGGCGTAAAAAGATTGGCGCTGGACGAGTTATTTATTATGACTTTGGCATCAACATGTTATCCGCTCAGTTAACGAAAGATGCTGCTTTAGAAGAAGGGGTGATCTCAGGCTATGAGGAGAAAGAAGATCCATTAACAGGGTTGAAATGGCAGCGAGTTGAAGTTGTTATCTGGACCGAGAACGATTATTTACTTGATGAAATACAGCCACTTTGGGATTACGCAAAAACAACTTACAGCAGCAGTTGCAGCGTTTGCCATACCCAGCCAGAAGAAGCGCATTTTGATGCGAATACTTGGCCAGGAATGTTTCAAGGCATGATTGCCTTCGTCAACATGGACCAAGATACACAAGCATTAATACAGAAGTACTTACAAAAGCATTCATCAACTTTTGTAAAAGCTGATCATTAAAAGGACATCATATTATGAATAGAAGAGACTTTTTAAAAGGTTTAGCATCAGCATCTTATGGGATAGTAGGCGTATCGATATTATCGCCTCTATCTGCTCTGGCTGCGATGGGTGCTAAATCAAATGATGAGTGGTTAACCACGGGTTCTCATTTTGGTGCGTTTAAAATCAAACGCAAAAATGGCGTGATCAGCGAAGTAAAACCTTTTGATCGTGATCAATATCCTTCGGATATGATCAATGGCATTAAAGGCTTGGTATATAACCCATCAAGAATTCGTTACCCGATGGTACGGTTAGATTTTTTATTAAAAGGGCATAAAAGCGATACCACTCAGCGTGGAGATTTACGTTTTGTACGCGTAACGTGGGACAAAGCACTCACCTTATTTAAAGAATCATTAGACGAAATACAAACCAATTATGGCCCATCAGGTTTACATGCGGGTCAAACAGGTTGGCGCGCAACAGGGCAGCTGCATTCTAGTACCAGCCACATGCAACGTGCGGTGGGAATGCATGGCAATTTCGTTAAAAAAGTAGGTGATTATTCGACCGGTGCTGGGCAAACAATTTTGCCTTACATTTTGGGTTCAACAGAGGTGTATGCCCAAGGAACGTCATGGCCACTTATTTTAGAAAATTCCAAGACAATCGTATTGTGGTCAAATGATCCGTATAAAAACCTTCAGGTCGGTTGGAATGCCGAAACCCATGAGGCGTATCATTATCTTGCAGAGTTAAAAGAGAAGGTTAAACGCGGAGAAATTCGAGTTATTAGCATTGATCCCGTGGTCACAAAAACGCAGGAGTATTTAGGCTGCGAACAAATCTATGTGAACCCGCAAACGGATGTCGCGTTAATGCTGGGTATTGCTTATGAAATGGTTAATGAAAACCTGCATGATAAAAAATTCATTGATGGTTATAGCTTAGGCTTTGAGCAATTTTTACCGTATTTATTAGGTGCGAATGACGGCATTAAAAAGACGCCAGAATGGGCATCTAAAATTAGCGGCGTGCCTGTCGCGACCATACGTGAACTTGCCAAAGTTATGACAGCAGGGCGCACACAAATGCTGATGGGCTGGTGTATTCAGCGACAGCAGCATGGCGAGCAACCTTATTGGATGGCAGCAGTTCTGGCGACTATGGTAGGGCAAATTGGTTTGCCGGGCGGTGGCATAAGCTATGGCCATCATTATTCCAGTATTGGAGTGCCGTCTTCTGGTGCCGCAGCGCCAGGAGCGTTCCCACGTAATCTAGATGAAGGACAAAATCCGGTATTCGATAGTAAAGATTTCAAAGGTGCGAGCAGTACAATTCCAGTCGCACGTTGGATCGATGCTATTTTAGAACCAGGAAAAACGATCGATGCTAATGGCTCGAAAGTAACGTATCCGAATATTAAAATGATGATTTTTTCTGGTAATAATCCTTGGAACCATCACCAAGATAGAAACCGTATGAAAGAAGCCTTCCAAAAATTGGAAGCTGTGGTGACGGTTGATATTAACTGGACGGCGACGTGTCGTTTCTCTGACATTGTGTTACCTGCTTGTACAACGTTTGAACGTAACGACATTGATGTGTATGGCAGTTATGCTAATCGCGGTTTATTAGCCATGCAAAAAATGGTTGAACCCTTGTATGAAAGTCTTTCTGATTTTGAAATATTCACACGCTTTGCCAGAGTGATGGGGAAAGAGAAAGAATATACACGTGGAATGAACGAGCAAGATTGGTTGAAAAAATTGTATGACGATTGTAAAAGTGCCAACGATGGTAAATTTAAAATGCCTGAGTTTGAAACGTTTTGGCAGCAAGGCTATGTTCACTTTGGTGAAGGTAAGTCTTGGACGCGACATAGTGCTTTTAGAGAAGATCCTGAAATAAATCCGTTGGGAACACCCTCAGGATTAATTGAAATATTTAGTCGTAAAATTGATCAGTATAATTACGATGATTGCTTAGGGCATCCTGCTTGGTTAGAAAAAAGTGAGCGCAGTCACGGTGGCCCAGGATCCGACAAACATCCGATTTGGATGCAGTCTTGTCATCCCGATAAGCGTTTACATTCTCAGATGTGTGAATCAAAAACATTTCGTGAAACCTATACTGTTAAAGGGCGAGAACCCGTGTATTTAAACCCAGTCGATGCCAAGCAGCGTGGTATTACAGAGGGAGACGTTGTTCGTGTCTTTAACGACCGAGGTCAGTTATTGGCGGGTGCAGTGATTTCTAAAAAATTCCCTGAGGGTGTTATTCGCATTCACGAAGGCGCTTGGTATGGACCGGTGGGCAGTGATGGGAAAAAAGAGGGCGGAGCAGAGGTGGGTGCTTTATGCAGCTATGGTGATCCGAACACGTTAACCCAAGATATCGGCAGCTCTAAGTTAGCCCAAGCGTGTTCAGCGTATACTTGCTTAGTTGATTACGAAAAATACAAAGGGTTAAACTCAACAGGAAAACTTCCTGATGTGAGTTCGTTTAACGGCCCAGGGGAGGTCTTATTATGAATGACGATTTAATTAACCAAGCCAGAGCTTCTATTTATCAATTGCTGTCTTCGTTGTTCGCTAAAGAGATTAACGCAGATAGCTTAGCCATGCTTAATGGCCTACAAGGCAAAACATTTTGGGCTCAGTTAACCCAGGAAGAGCAATTAGAAGTAGATGTTAATATTATAGTGACACGTTTAGATGAGCTAAATAGCGAGAAAGAGCTATTAGAGCTGGCCGCGGATTACTGCAGTTTATTTTTACTTGGGACCAAAAATAGTGCTTCACCTTATGCCAGTTTGTACATGAATGATACGGCGGATGTATTGAAGAGTCATTCGAAGAAAGGTTCAAAAGACGAGGTAGCAATTTTTGGTGAGCAGCATCAAAAAATGACGCAGTTTTTACAGCAAAGCCAACTGGAAATCGCCAGTGAATTTCCTGAACCCGCCGATCATATCGCCGTTATTTTGGCTTATATTGCACAGCAGTGCCAGCAGGCAAGCTACGCTGAGCAGCTGCAATTTATTACTGACAATATAGCACTCTGGTTAGAGGCGTTCGTAATGAAGGTTACAGAGAGCGACCAAGGTCATTTTTATTCGGCATTGGCGCGCTTGACTCAATCTTGGATAACACAGGAGCAGCAGTGGTTGAAAGAGGAGGTAGAAGGCTAGTCTGCTAACACGTCTTTCAACCCGCGTAATGATAATTGCCAGCAAGCTTGTAGCTGGCGATGCTGTTCGGCTTGATAGCCTTGATGGGATTCATTCAAGGCTTCTTCTATTACTTGGCATAAATTTCCTAGCGCAATAAGCCCCATGCTATAACTGCTGCCTTTCAAAGCATGCAATAGTCTGGGCGCATCTTGTGGGAATAGACTCAGCTGGTCGATGTGTTGTTGGCTAGAGTCTTGATAGAGGTGCAACATATTAGTGACAGCCTCAAGGCCTAAATACTGTAGATCATCTTTGAGTTGCTGCTGATCAATTAGCTCGGAGCTGACGCCGGGGCTAATATCAGTCATAAAAGTTTGATTATTATCCCTGTTCATAATCTCGTTTTGTGCTGTGCCTAACCAATTTGCCAATACTGACATATCAAGAGGTTTTGCTAATACATGGTCAAAACCGAGAGTCTGATAGTGCTTAATATCGTTCGCTTGTAATTGAGCGGTGAAAGCGGCAATGATAGGAGGGTATTCATAGGTTTGAGTATTTAGTTTTATTTCTGTTAACAGATCGAGGCCAGAACCATCAGTCAATTGTATGTCCAGCATTATGGCATCAATATCGCTTAGCCCTTTCTGATCGAACAAAACTCGAGCGTTTTCACAGCTATTGATTAATACCGAACTGTGTCCTAAATGGGCTAAAAATCCTTGCGCCGTCATGGCGTTGATTTGATTGTCTTCAATGATCAGCACATTCTTATTGGCCACGCTCTGAGGTTTCTCAAGTGGGCTTATTTCAGCCTCTTGGCAGATTGTGAAAGGCAGTTCAAAACCAAAGCAACTTCCTTCTCCTTCTTTACTATTCACCCATAAATCCTCTTGTGAATAGTCTTGTGAATCTTCTTGTAAATGATTATCTGAAGAATTACTTGTTATTTCTTTCATTAAGCAAACCAGCTGCTTACTAATACTGAGCCCCAATCCAGTGCCGCGGCTACGGCCTTTATTGGGCAGTGTACTATAAGATTTAAATAAGTGTTTTTGTTCACTCGCTGAAATGCCCATTCCAGAGTCTTGAACTTTTACCGCTAGTTGCTGATCGATTATTGTGACGTTAAGTTGGATTTCTCCACGGGTAGTAAACTTGATGGCATTGCCAATAAGGTTGAGTAGAACTTGGCGCAATTTAGGGCCGTCGATATTTATCCAGGTGGGTAAAGAATCTGTTACTAAAATCAAGCGTAAACCTGCCAAGCTAGCGCCAGCTAACATGATGGCGATGACTTCATCCAGAAGTTGTTGAATATTAATCGGCCGAGGTTCGTTGGTGATTTTGCCTTGTTCGAGGCGAGAAAAATCTAATACATCATTTAATACCGTCTGTAATAAGGTCCCGCTATAGTGAGAAAGGGACAGCATTTTTTGTTGGGCTGGAGGTAAATCTGACTGCCCTAACAATGTGAGTGTGCCTAATAGTCCATTAAGTGGTGTGCGAATTTCATGACTTATAGTCGCTAAAAATAGTGATTTTGCTTGGTTTGCTTGTTCAGCCATATTTCGGGCGTCAATGTGTCCTTTGGCTTCTTTATCAAGTTGAATATTGGTCTTTGCCAGTTCTTTTGTACGCTCTGCTACTTTGATCTCTAGTGCTTGTTTATGCTCTGAAAGCTGAGAGGCCGTTTCTCGTAACTCAGTCTGTAATACTTGGTTATGTATTGTTTTTTGCTTAAATACTTCTATCGCACTTGCTATCACCGCAATTTCATCTGCGCCTTGGCTATTAAAATCTTGTGTATCTATTAGCTGAGTCATCGCTAAAGTGGCTTGATTTAGCTTTAATACAATCCCTCGGTAAATAACCTGATAAGCAATGATAACCATAATAAATATCATTAATAAACCCGTAATCCACAAGCCTATTTTTAGCCAGCTTAATTGTTGCAAGTAGGCCGTACGCGCATCGACCGCGTGTACTTGATGTAATTCTATTGAGTGATTAATAATTTTATTTAAGGCATGAAGTTGATCATTAATGGTTTGAAGCTGTAAGTTTTGGCTTGTAATATGTCGTGTGAATTGTTGCTGTAAACGTATACTTTCTGGCAACTGGTGCAAAGACTTTAGTTGGGTTTCTAATACACTGGCTCTTACAGGATCTCGTATAATACCTTTCAAATTATCTAATACTTTCAGGTCGTAAATATAATGAGAATAAGTTTCTTGTTGTTTATCTTTTTCATTTATGGGTGAATCGTTAATAAAGGTTATAAAATTTAAATCCAATTTTAAAGATTGAAAAACCTGTCCCATAAGAGTTATGTTGTGTACTATTTTTAGTGCTCGATTTAAGCGTTCCTGAGTATCAATATCGAGTTCAATTACATCATCTAATAGCTGGCTGGTTTGTTTAATGCCTACCGTTTCTGGGTAGGCTAAACTGAGTTTTGCTAAAATAGCCGAGTCGACAACAGCAAGCTCTGCTTGCAGTAATTCCGTACTTTTATTGGCGGCTGTAACCAAGCTTTTACCTTGTAGGTTTAATGAATAGGCGACGCGCATACGTTGGCCTACGTGTTCACCGAGATTTGCAAGGTTGGCGACAATATTCGATGCAGTCTGCTTTAAATTTAAATCGGTATTAACTTGGAGTTTATTGAGCTTACTGATGGCATCGAACATGCTGGCACTGTTAATTGAAAGCTTGCGGCCAACGACTTGTCTTTGTCGCTCTTCTTGGACTAAATCCAGTTCTTGCGCATTGTCGGCTAAAGCACTAGAAGATAGCAATAATTGCCTAGCTGCTTTAGAGGCGGGTAAGGCTTGATCATATAAGTATTGATCAGCCTGATTTACCCAATAAAGACTGAGACTCGCTAAGGTAATGAGAAATAATAATAAAAAAGCCAGTAGACTGAAGGCTAGTGTCAGGCGACCGACTAAACTCTTTCTGAATAATGACAGAGATCTCACGTTGATTCCTTAAACTGTTATAATAGGAAGATGATTCACTTTCATATCAAAGGATGATTTCAATACTATGCTGTTAAAAAAACGTATTAAGTTACCTATTATAATAGCACTAATGTTCGCATTATACGGCCCCTTCGTAGTAGCAGAGTTGAAAAATCCTTGGTCCTTAGAGCAAAGAAAGCCTTTTAACCAAGCTATACAAAGCATTAATAATATTGAATATAAACAGTTAATTAGCGTCAAAAATTCTTGGCGAGTTTGTGTGCTGGTACCTCATTTAAAAGACGCTTATTGGATGGGGATTAATTACGGTTTAGTCACTCATGCGAAGGCACTTAATATTCAGCTGGAATTATTCGAAGCAGGAAGTTATTACGCTGAGGACAAGCAGCTTAATCAATTAGATTATTGTCTGACGCAGAGTTTTGATGGCATTTTATTAGGGGCTGTTAGCCCTGGTCTTCTTGCTAAATATCAGCCACCGATTACCAAGCCTATCATCGCCCTAGTGAATCGTTTAGACAGCGACAAAGTCTCTACTCGTATAGGTGTTAATTGGTACGAAATGGGTTACCGCGCAGGACTATTTGTTCGTCAGAATGAGAAGGAAAAGAGTACCTTGGCTATATTGGCAGGGCCGAACAAGCAAGGCGGTAGTGATAGCGTGGAGCAAGGTATTATTGATGCGCTTGAAGGCTCTTTGGTAACGGTATCCGCCATTCAACATGCGGATAATAACCGGAATCTTTACCGTGACCAGCTCGAAATACTTTTACTCTCACAAACCCCAGATTATATACTGGGCAGTGCAGTGGCGATTGAAGCCGCCGTGAGTGTACTGCGCCAAAAAGAACTAGAGGGTAAAATACAACTAGTCAGTAGCTATTTATCGCCCGCGATTTTAAGGGCGATTCATAGAAAAAAAGTACAATTTAGTAATGATGATCTGGTGGTCACTCAAGGACAGCTTGCGATTGATGTTATGGTACGAGAGCTAGAAGGGGCTAGTGCTTTTGGTGATATAGGGCCTCTTATCCAAACACAGAGAATGCAAGCTATTAGTACGCACTATTCAGAAACCAGTTTAGCGCCAGCTGATTATTATCCGATCTATCGAGTTGTCCCTGATTAGTCTTTCACCTTAGCGGCAAATAAATAACCTTCACCGTGTACAGTAACAAATAGATTTGTCTCTAGTTTATTGCGCAATCGGCGAATGATGACATCAATGGTGCGATCATGAACCCCCTCGTTACGGTGGCTAGTTAACTGCATCAAGCGCTCCCGAGAGAGTACTTGCTGCGGATGCAATGAAAATGCGGCGAGTAATTCAAACTCTGCTTTGGTTAGTTTAATTATCGTATTATCACGTTTGAGTTGGCGGCTATTTAATACAAGAATATAATTTTCAAAACAAATTTTATCGTCGCTTTCCTCCATTTCTTTGAGGGTATTTATCTCTGCTAATTTCACCAAAGACATGCGCCAAAGTAGGTTTTTTACTCGGACTAATAATTCACGCAATTCAAAAGGTTTAGTAACGTAATCATCCGCCCCCATTTCTAGGCCAACAATTTTATCGATGGTTTCATCTCTACCGGTGACTAAAATAATACCAACGTGACTACGACTTCTTAATTCACGTGCCAGACTTAAACCATCACAATCGGGTAAGTTAATGTCGAGCATAATAAGGTCAATGGCATGGCGTTCAAACTGATGCCACATTTCAGCACCATTTTCGGCTTCTAAGACCTTGTATCCTTCTTTTTCAAAGTAGCCTTTTAAGCGGGCTCTTATTACCGCTTCATCATCAACAATGAGAACTGTGGCGTGCATAGCATCCCTTAAATAAGAGTAAATAACGTTAATTATACATAATAAGATTCAATCAAGGCTGGCTTATTATAAGCGGCCGCTATTATTGTGAGTTAAATCAAGATAATCCACAATTTTTAGCTCAAAAGGATGAACAGGCTGCAAGGAAAAATTAATACTCTTATACTGATACGGCATTTATTATTAGGATCGAATATGTCCTCTTTTGACCAGTTTGTTATTGCCAGAGCGTTGCACATTATCGCCGTAGTGCTCTGGATCGGGGGTGTTGCATTTGTAACCACGGTTTTAATCCCGTCATTAAGAACCTTAGACAATGATGAAAATCGCTTACAACTGTTCGAGCGTCTGGAAGGACGCTTTGCCTTGCAAGCTAAGGTGACCACGGTTTTAACTGGATTATCGGGGCTGTGGATGCTTGATTATTTAAATGCCTGGTCGCGCTATCTTGATCCACAATTTTGGTGGCTGCATTTAATGACTGCCATCTGGTTTATTTTTACCTTGGTCTTATTTGTTCTTGAACCCCTGTTTCTGCATAAGTTATTTCATCGTTTAGCGAAGCAAGACAGTGCTGTGGCTTTTCAGAGAATACAGACCATGCACATCATTCTATTAAGTTTAAGCCTACTAGCGATTGCGGCTGCGATGGCTGGATCACATGGAATAACGTTTTAAACCCTTATGCTGGCCCGGTTCGACCTACCGTTAAACTGACATAATCATCTATCATGCTCTCGCTTTACCATAAAAATTATAAAACTGTCGAAGCGAGAACCTCATGAAGTTTAACAAGACCCTAAGTCTAGGAACGTGCATTGCACTGGCTGGCTTAAACAGTAATTTCACTTTGGCGATGTCAGATACGCCCAGTGCCGAACCTGTCGTGGTAGCACCAGCAATACCGGTAGAATCAAGCGGCCTAGCCTACGTTGATGATTTTCGTTTGTTAGCCTACAACGTCTACATGCTGCCAGAAACACTATTCAGCTGGAATCACGAAGGCCGTGCGCAAATGATTCCACAATCAGAAATAGTCAAAGGCCAAGATGCTATTTTATTGCAAGAGCTGTTTGATAATGGCCCAGCAACCACTCTGATGAATGGCTTAAAAACTGACTACCCATACCAAACTCCGGTGATGGGTCGTTCTAAAAGTGGCTGGGATGAAACACTCGGTGCGTATGCCGATCTATCACCAGAAGACGGTGGCGTAGCGATCGTCAGTCGCTGGCCAATCACAGAACAAATTCAATATGTGTACAAAGAAGCTTGTGGTGCAGACTACCTGTCTAATAAAGGTTTTGTTTATGCCCGAGTCGATAAAAACGGCGCGGCATATCACCTAATCAGCACCCATGCTCAAGCAGAAGATAGTGCTTGTACTGACCCAGCAGCAACGCGTAAGAGTCAGTTCATTGAAATGCAAAACTTCATCGCGGGTCATAACATTCCAGCCGACGAAGTTGTTTTCATGGGCGGTGACTTCAACGTGATTAAAAGCACGGATGAATATCCAGACCTCATCGAAACCTTGCAGGTCAGTGAGCCTGATGCCTTTGCCGGTTTCTCAACCAGCTGGGATCCTGAGTCTAATGGTATTGCTGCGTATAACTACCCAGACTTACCGAGTGAATACCTGGATTACATTTTTGTATCCCGTAATCACGCCCAGCCAAGTCATTGGCATAACCAATCGCTGGACGTCACTTCGACTAACTGGAGTGTGGATAACTATCGCTTTCAAGAATTGTCTGATCATTACCCCATTGCGGCTTTTTCTTACGCGAACGCAGATACGCGTACTGAGAGCTTCCGTGCGGTTAACAACCCTTACCAAGGTGTACAGTTCCAAAACAAAGCCAATGGTAAGTTTGTTAAAATAGATGCTAATGATAGTGACGGCTGGTTAACGGTAAAGGGTGACGTAAGGGATCCGGCGACAGTGATGAATCTAGACAACTGGTATCCAAAGAATCGTGCCTTCTGTATTCGTCATGATGACTGGATTCAAGTGCAGGGTGCACAGCGGACAGGCTCTTATTGGAATTGGTATCTCGGCGGCGGTGGTGGCAACTACGCGTTTTTCACCAACCAAGATAATGCGTCTAACAAACTGCGTGTGCGTATTCTTAATGACGACGGTGATTGTTTAAAAAATGGTGATCAAATTGCCTTTGTTGATCGCAGCACCGTAAACGGTAAAGATTACTTTTTACAGCGCTGGTCTTCAGGTTCTTGGCAAGACCATTTATATTTATGGTCTGACTCAATTGGGGATAATGAAACCTTCACTATTCACATGGGTGAAGCTGTAAAACAAGATTTCTCAGAGAGCCTGCGTTACGTACAGTAGGTGATAGCGACTACGGTATTTATTCCAAATCAATACCGTAGTTCTTGCTTTATCCGTCGTATTACAAGGTTACAAACACTGCAATTCAAACGTAGTTTCAAATTGGAAGGCCGATTCAGTGCTATGGCGCTCAGCAAAGAATAAATCAAATGAATAGGTATTATTAGGCTCTATGCCCAGCTCCTCAGCAAGAGTATCTAGTTGAACAGTCTTCGTCTCACGGCCATGAACACCACCAATATCAATGGCTAATTTACCGTTAATATAGATCCATAAATCATCATCCCCGTTAAACGTAAACTGACCACCTTCAACATAAAAGAATTTTAAATGAGTCTCTAGGGTGAAGTGATAATTATGAGTGAAACCTTCATTACCAAAACCTTCACCATCAATCGGGAAAAAATCAAAGTCAGTAAAGCGATATAAACCCGGTTCAACTTCCGCCATTTCTAACGTTTTATTAATCGGTAGGTTCAAACCCGGAATCGATTTATACCACTGGTCAAAGGTTTCTTTACCGTGAGTTGTATAAGTTTTACCCGCGTATACTGGACGCCCGTCAGCACCAATATCTTTCTCAACGATACCTTTATCGTAGCCAAAAATTCCGCCTTCAAAATCAGGGTGAGATTGTTTGAAATCACGAATCAGAACAGGAATTTGACGTACGCCGTTAGACGGGTCAATGCAACGGCATAGCTCGTCAAAGTCACCAGGGCTAATTTCTTCTGCCAGAGTACTAGCACAAGGAAAAAGGACCAGCGATAACAGTAGCGCTTTAATGTTATTAAATTTCATCATACAAACACCTTGATATTCATTTTAAACACGTACAAGAAAGCACTAAAATCATTAGAAAAAAGCGGTTAAACCGGTGCTAAATTCTAAATTGTGTGTGCGTTTCGTTTTTGGGCCAATTTCAGCTTCAAAGCTATGGTCGCGAAAATCAACATTAATTGTTAACCAGTCTTTTAAGATAATGCGATAACCACTACCAACCGTAATCGTGAAATGATTATTATCGGCAAAATCTGTATTGCCAGCACCCGCGACTAAATAGAATGCACTATTAAAAGTTAAGTCTTGGGTCACAAATGTTTCACCAGGAAACAGGTTGTAACCCACCAATAGATTATAATAGCGATAGTCCCTGTCTGTAATGATGGATGTCTCACTATCACCATAAATATATTCGGCTGTCGACAATCCCGCTTCCGCTTGGCCATAATTGGCCTGCAAGAAAAAATCTTCCGTCGCATGAAAAGACGCTTTCACACCGAATACGCTAGAACTGCCAAAATCTTCAATGGCTAAAATTCCGGCATAGGCCCCCAGTTCAAAAAATTCACTATCAATTTGGGCTTCATACGCTTCGCGCTGAGTATTATCGGGTTCCACCACGATAATCGGATTAATATCAACATCCCCATCTTCAGCCCATGCGGGAGTGGTGATCGTGATAAGACTGGTGCTTAAAAAAGCAATTAAAAGAAGCTGCTGAAACCAATTCGCCATGCGGAATTCCTCAAAGAATCGTTATCACCCGTGAGCGATACCTGACGGTACTCACCACGAACAACAAAGTTATAACCAATATAATAATTTATGCCGCCACCAATAAAGGTGTACTCGCTATTGAACTCATTGGAAGTACCCACATTGAGTTTTTCTTTTTGCTTCCAGCTTTGCTTACCAAGGCCGGTGCTTATGAAAGGGGTGAACGACCAGCTTTGAATGGGTTCAAATAATAGGTTTGCCCCATAGCTGGTGCCATCGATGCTGGTGCCAAAAATCTGTCCCAGTTCTAACTCGGCACCGACAAAACTGAATAAGCGAAAGCCTGCAACTAAGGTGGCTGTTTCAGCATCCCCTTGTTGGCCTAAGGCAAAACCAATTCGTCCTTGCTGAGCGAGATAGTCACCATGTTGTGTATCGGGTAGGGCTGCCGGCAAACCACTAGGAGCAATTGTACGAGCTAATTTTTCTTGCTGAATCCAGCCTTTTTTAAGGTGGCGATTAGCGACCTGATACCAATTGCCACGACGACGTAATACGGTAATCGGCTCGTCCTGCTCCATAGTATGAATAATGGGATAACCACGGCCTGGGCCTGAATGCATTTCTAAATAGGTATCAATAACAATAAGTTCGACAGATGCTTCGGCCGCGGCAAAATTGCTAAAAGCAATACACAGAAAAACAAAGTTGAAGGTCAAAAAGCTGCGAAACATAACCCAGTACCTGATAAAACTCTCGCAGAACGTGACGAAAGAAATGTTCAAAAGAAAGAACTCGAAGAAAACATTCGAGGAGCGCCATTATAGACCTAACATATTTAAAAAACTTACTCACAAGCTGCTGATATTGTGATGAGCTTCGCTTTTACAGACATTAGAAGGGCTCGGCCAATCGATTTGCCGAGCCATATCGAGTATAAGTACGTGCTTAAATAAACCTATTAAATAAAGGAGAGGTTATGAAAACATTTGGGCTAACTAACTCCTGCATATTTATTTTTTTGAGCTTATTAATAAGTCCACTTAGCAGTTGGGCTAACGATCAAAGTATCGATTTTTCTGAGCAAAAAGATCAGAAAAATGCCCAGCGCGCGCTTGATTCAGTGAAAGTATTATCGAAAGAAATTCAAGGGCTTAAAAAATCGGTTGTCGACCTGAATAAGGACCTACAACTAATGGAAGAAGAACTGCTTTTTCCTTCCAGTACGCAGTTGTCGCTATTTGTCTCGTTAGATATAGGTCAATTTTTTACCCTAGAAAGTATCAAGGTAAAGCTCGATGGCAAGCAAGTCGCTACTCATCTATACAGTGACAAACAGCGACAAGCTCTGGCTCGTGGCGGCGTACAGCGGCTTTATATTACCAACCTTAATTTAGGTAAACATACCATCGCCGCTTTTTTTACCGGCATAGGCCCCAACGGCAGACCCTATAAAAGGGCGACTGAATTGGAATTTCAAAAGAAACAAGGCAGCCAGTATTTAGAACTGGCCATCATTGACGATAGTGCCAAGCAAGAAGCTAAATTTACCATCAAACAGTGGTAAGGGTTTTATGTTGAAAAACTCCATAGGTAACCTTCTGCGTTCTTCTATTCTACTGATTTCCGGTTTCGTTATTTCTAATGTAATCATGGTAAGTCAGGTTAATGCCGAAGACGAAATTAAACTACGTGACTTAAAATACGGCACTATTTTGTTTGATTATTATCAGCAAAATTATTTCGCTTCGTTGATCGGTTATGAAGTGGCGAATAGTCGAGGTGAATTGAATCATCAAATAGATGAAGCACGTTTGCTGCATGGTGGCATGACCTTATCTTATGGTTTACCAGATGAAGCTGAGAATATTTTTCAACAACTGCTTAATGCTGACAATAGTCGTGATAGCGAACGCAGCAATGTCGAGATCAGCGACGAAGTGCGCAATAAAGCCTGGTTTTATTTAGCTAAAATGTACTATCACAAGGGTGAAGCTAAAAAAGCAGCGACAACTTTAGGTTACATTCAGGGCGATATCCCAAGTGTCATTCATAACGAATATAACTATCTTGCCACTCTGATTAATATTCGGAATAAAAACTTAAGCAGTGTTGAAAAAGCGCTAAACAGTGTAATGAAAGGCAGTGTTTTTGAACCTTATTTGATTTTTAACTTGGCCTCATCACAGCTTACAAACGGTGATACTAAAAGCAGCGAAGTGAATTTTCAAAAGGTTGTCGATTATGGCAATACGCATCCAAAAGAAGAATTTCAAGTACTGGCTGATCGCGCGAAACAAGCCTTAGCGCATATCGATGTTGAGCAAGGCGATTTATTATCTGCTTGGGCGCATTTGCAGTTTGTTCGTACAACGGGTCTGTACAGTAATCGTGCTTTGCTGAGTTATGGTTGGACAGCGATTAAATTAGAACGCTACGACATTGCCATTCCAGCGCTAAGTGCCCTTGATCATCGCTCCATCAGTATTGCGGAAGTGCAAGAAGCGAAAGTGCTTTTGGCGCATTTATACGAGCAGCAAAGCGCACCGCGTACAGCCTTGAAGCAATACTTATTAGCAGAACGAGCTTTTGCCAGTGGTATTGAAAGCATCGACTCCGCACGCAGAATTATTGCAGGTCAACGCATTCCTGAAGAATTTGTTATTAATCTCGATGCCATGATGGATGAAACTGACTGGTATGGCAGCGAGCCAAGTCTCGACTATAACAAGCTGACGCCGTTCTTAATCGAATTGATGTCATCGAACTCTTTTCACATTGTTTTAAAAGAATTGCGTGATCTATATGCCTTGCGTGAAAATCTAAACTATTGGTCTCGCCAGGCGCAAGAGCATCAGCTGATCATTAGTCATCGTCATCAAGGATGGAGCAGTGAAACTTTGCGCGACTTTGTCAGTGCTAGCAAAAAAGAAAAAGACGTGATGGAAATTCAGATCAGTGAGCTAGGCTTGCATGCAAAAACACTGAGCGTAAAAGAACAAAACCGTTTCGCTCCGTTGTTAGATGCAACCAAAGACGACTTTAAATTTTTAGAAACGAACTTTGCCAAAATTGCCAAAATCGAAAAGCCTTATCAAGAGTCAGAAAAAACACTGCGTTGGATGGCGAGATTGCATAAGCGTATCGAGCACCAGCTTCAGCAAACCGATCGCATGATTAAGAAACTCGAAAATGTCATGCGCATCGTCGTCAACGCCGAACTCGATAAGCATGAAGAACGAATGAGATATTACTGGGCGCAAGCACGCCTAGGGAAAGCGCGTTTATACGATCAAACGCTCAATACCATAGAAGAAGATGCGTTACAGCAGGCAGGTCCGCAATGAAAATGATAAAGCAACTCGCACAATTAAAAAGTGTGCAATTAATCTTCACGCTAGTGGCTGTCAGCGCTACGATTTCGTGTACCTCTCAAGGCACGATTGGTGGCTTGCAACAGGCAGACTTAAGTGAAATTAACGAAGAGAAAATTGATAAGCTTGATCATCAGCAGGTGCGTGATCAATACCAAGAGTTATTAGCATTAGTCGACGATGAATACATCAAAGAGCAGATTGAACGTCGTATTTCAGGCGTTCATATGTTGGAAGGTAATGCCGAGCAAAGTGATGAAAACAGTGCTCCGAAAAAAGGCTATTATCGTAATGCTATTGCCAGCTATCGCGATATTCTAGAAAAATACCCTAATAGTCCCGATAACGTAGAAGTACTTTATCAGCTAGCCAAAGCGTATGACATGGAAGGGCAAACTCAAAATGCCTTGCAGATGTTGGAGCGCTTAGTCGATCGTCACCCGTACTATCCAAATATGGCTGAAGTCTATTTCCGCATTGGTGATATCTATTTTAATAGCGCACGTTACCACAAAGCTGAGTTAGCCTACTTTCAAACCACCCAGCGACAAGAAGCGAAACTTAATAATAACGCTCACTACATGTTGGCATGGTCGTTCTATAAGCAAGGTATTTATCAGAAGTCATTGCATCACTTCGCCCTAGTATTAGATCAGCTATTAATGGCGAAAGATTCCAATGCAGAATTGAACAATGTCGAAAAATCTTTGGTTAGCGATACCCTGCATAGCATGAGTTTAGCCTTAATTAATCTCGGTGGTGCAGAAGCGATACAAGATATTGCCTTATTAGAAAATAAAACTTATGTGTGGCAGTTGTATCGCGAACTTGCACAATTCTATTTAGAAAAGTCACTTTATAATGACAGTGCGACTACGTACGCGTCTTATATTAAGCGTCATCCAAATAATGCGTATAGCAACCAATTTCATCAAGACCTAATTCAGGTTTATGTGAAGGGCGCTTTTCCGAAACTCGTATTAGAAGAAAAAGAAAACTACAGCAGCTTGTATGGACCGAGTTCAACATACTTTACCCAGCATACCGATCAGCAAGGCAACATACTTAAACAGCTGCAAAACTATTACATCGAACTTGCAAGTCATTACCATGGCCTAGGCCAGCAAGCACTACAGAAAGCTAAAAGGCAGCCAAAAGAAGAGCACTTGGTTGAACTGGGTGAAAAATCACTGAACCAAGCAACGCAGTTTTATGGTTTATATTTAACCCATTTTAATAGCCAAAAAGACAGCGAAGAAATACGTTTTAAGAAAGCAGAAGCGCATTTTGAAAATACTCAGTTTGCGTTGGCTGCTCGCGATTACGAAGTCGTTGGCTATGGAGAAAATAGTCGTAGCAATGAAGAAAGCGTATACAGTAAGAAGAGTGGTTATGAACTGGCGAATAAAGCCGCTTATGCCAATATCGTTGCCCACCAAAAGCATTTAGATACCCTGAAAGAGGGTAAGGACATGACCGCGTGGCGCACACAAACGTTAACCAGTTTATTGAAGTTTGCCAGCACCTTTCATGATGACGAGCGTTCGGTATCCGTGCTAACAAATGCTTCACAAACCTTGTTTGCCTTGAATGAATACGACCAAGCTATAAAAATTGCTACCGAATTGGTGAGTAAAGCAGGGCCAAAGAATCCAGAGTTGAAGAAAACAGCTTATGGCATTATCGCGCAATCGTATTTCAAGAAGGGCAATTATCAGTTAGCCCAAAGCAACTACATCGCTCAGCGTAAGCTAACCAATAAGAAGAGTGCAGAATATAAAGAAATAAGTCAGCAACTAGCCGCAGCAACCTATAAGCAAGCTGAATTGTGGCAGGATGAAAAATGGTTACCACAAGGGGTTGAATCACTAAGCAAAGCTCAGCGTAGCGAAAAAGCCATCGCTACCTTGCTAAGCCTTAAGCAATTAGCGCCTAAAACCAATATTCGCATTATTGCCCAGTACGATGCCAGTTCATTAATGTTGGCGGACAAGCAATGGGATAACGCCTTGGTTGAGTTGAAGGACTTAAAAGCGAAATATCCTAAGCATAAACTTGCCGCTGAATTTCCACGAAAAATTGCTTTCGCATACGAGAACAAAAAAGACTGGCCGCAAGCGTTGGTTGCTTATCAGTATTTAATGAATAACGACCCAAGTGACGATGTACGTCAAGAGGCTTTATTTATTGCTGCAGGTTTAGCAGAGAAAACAGACGATCTTGATCTGGCGATAAAATACTATCGTGATTATGCGCATAAATATGAAAAGCCATTTGATAATCGCATGGAAGCCCGTTTTCACTTAGCCAGCTTATACGAAAAGCAAAAAGACCATGGTCGTCAGCTGTTTTGGTTGCGCCGTGTGATTGATGGTGATGCTAAAGGCGGCGCAGAGCGTACAGAGCGTAGCCAATGGTTAGGCGCTTGGGCGAATGCCAAATACGGTGATTATTTTGCCTCAGAGTTTTATCGTCGCAGCTTACGAGCACCGATTGATAAAAGTATTGCGCGCAAAAATGGTTATTTAACGGATGCAAAAGCTCGCTATGCCATGGCTGCAGACTACGGCATGTTGGAATTTGTCAGCATGGCCAATGTGAAAATGGCCGATCTGTATGAGAAATTTAGCGAAGAATTATTAGCCGCACCGATTCCAAAAGAAGCCAGCGCAGAAGAAAAAGCCCTGTATAAGCAAATATTTTCTCAACAAGCCGCACCGTTCACGGAATTAGCACAAACAATCCATCATAATAATATCGAGCTGGGTTGGCAGGGGCACTTTAACAGCTGGATCGAAAACAGTTTTAATGCCATGCGACGTTTATCTCCTGAGCGTTTTGATAAAACAGAAGCCGTAGCGAGGTATGGTGATGAAATTCTTTAATAAAACTGCATTCTTTATGGTGCTGTTATCAGTGCTATTGGCATCAGGCTGTGCCAGTAAAAAAGGTTTTCAGTTGCAAGATACGCAAGGGAAAGTTGATCTAGTAGCGACCGAGCAGTACTTGCCAGTGCAAACGTATGATGAGAAAAATCAATTGATTCCGTATCAAGAGAAAGAAAATCCTTATCTTGCGCAGAAAGCACAAGTCGATAAAGGTTCGGTGCTGTTGTTTATCGAAGCCAAAAGCGCGTGGCGCAACGAAGATGCTGATACCGCCAAACAGAAGCTGAACGTCATCATTAAAAATGACGCCGCGCTGTCTGGCCCTTGGATGATGCTAGGGGATATTGCCCTGGCAGAAAAAGATTATCCGCAAGCGCTAAAGCATTATCAGCAAGGCTTAACCGTTAATCCAAATAATATTAACGGTTATACCGCCTTAGCCAGCGTACAGCGTTTGCAGGGGCGTTATGACCACGCACAAAATACCCTCGCCAAAGCCTTAGCGCTGTGGCCAGATTTTCCTGAGGCGCATTACAACCTCAGCATCTTATTTGATATTTACCTGAATCAGGCCGCAAAAGCGAAGCAGCATTTAGACGCTTATATTCTGTTAACCGGTGGTGATGCAGAAAGTTTGGAATGGCTGCAACAGTTAAACGAACGCGCATCAGCAGGGCAGGCATAAATGATTAAACGCATTCTTTTATTGGCTTCTTTGCTCGCTGCATTTGCCAGCAATACGAGCTTGGCAGAAGAGCCGATAAAACTACAAAGTAATTTCGTCGGTGATAAAGAACAACCTGCAGTGAGTTACTTTGTTCCTTGGGAAGGCCCTGGGGGTAATGACAAACTTTACCGCAAAGAAGAAGACAAGTATGAAAAAAGCATTGATGCCGTCGACCGCGACGTAATGCTGCGCTCAATGCGCATATACAACGAATTAAACTTAGAACAAGTACAGAAATAATCGAAATTAAATCGATTAGATTAAAAGAAGAGAAGGTTTGAGTTATGGAATTTTTCGCAGCTATTGTTAAGTTTTTCCAAGAAGGTGGTTTGTTTCTCTATCCCATCGGCTTGGCATTTGCCATTGGTATAGCCATTACGATTGAACGCTGGCGCTATCTGAATAAAGAACGTGCTCGTAATTTAAAAGCATTTGATGACTTTTTACCGTTATTACGCACCAATGATCACGAAAAGATGACCTTGTTTACCCGCGATAATACAGCGCCTATTTCGCGTATGATCGGTTGTGGTCTAGACATGATGAAGGTCACGGAACAGCGCGCTGATGTTGAGCAAGCGATGAGTGAAGGCATGATGGAAGCTGTGCCACGTTTAGAAGAGCGTACCGGCTACTTAGCCGTACTGGCTAACGTCGCAACGCTATTAGGACTGCTGGGTACCATTATTGGTTTGATCGCCGCCTTTACCGCGGTAGCCAATGCTGATCCTTCTGAAAAGGCAAAGTTATTATCACTGTCTATTTCGGTGGCGATGAACACCACGGCATTCGGTTTGATTGCCGCTATTCCGTTATTGATTGCGCACGCGTTTTTAAGTAACAAAACCAATAAAATTATTGGCAGCATTGAAATGGGCGGCGTTAAATTTCTTAATGTGATGACCTTAAACCGTGCCATACAAGCAGGCATCCCAAAAGAGAAGCAGCAAGAATATAATATTCAAGAAATTAAGCGCATAGAAGATAAGCTGAAACATAATCAGCAGAAAGAAGAGCAGCTTAAAGAACCGCAGCTTCAAGAAAACTAGTAGCGAAGTACTTATTATGGGATTCAAAATAAAACGTCAAAATACTGATGATGCAGACATCGACGTAACCAGTTTTATGAACCTGATGATTGTACTGGTTCCGGTGCTGCTTATGAGTATGACTTTTACCAAGATCAGTGTGATGGAAATTAATCTACCTGAACTAGGCGGTGGCCCAAGCAGTTCATCAATGGACCAGTCGCAGCTAGAAATTATGGTGCGTAAATCGGGTATACAGGTGTATTTCCCGAGTGGCTCATTGGTTAAAGATATTCCGCTATTAGAAAGTGGCACGCAAGATTTTCAAACGCTGTCCTTGGTGATGCGCGAAGTAAAACAACGAGTAACGGATAAAAAAGACGCGTTAATTTTATTAACCAAAGATCTAGAATATCAAACGTTATTGAATACCATGGATACGGTGAAATCATATCAAACTGTTGTTGTCGCAAGCTTAGCGGAGGTGGAATTATTTCCACAGATATCCCTAGGTGACATCAACAAAGATGGCAAAAAGTAGGATAAACAATGGGATTAAATAATACCGGTTTATACAAGCGTCCTACGGCCAAAAAAACCGCAGGACTGCACCTTGTTTCATTGATGGATATTTTTACCATTTTGGTATTCTTCCTATTGATGAACTCAGGTGATAGCCAAGAAATTGAAAGTGCAAAATTTATTACCTTGCCAGATTCATTCGCGAAAAGTTCGTTTTCGAATGAATTGCTGATTACGGTAGGCACAGAATTTATTAGCATTGATGATGTCGAAATTGTAAGCCTTGAGAAAGTAAAAGAGGCAGACGGCAAAGCGGTATCTGAAATTACCGATGTGCTAAAGAAAAACAGCGAAGAAAACAGTGAGATGAACGCGTTTGAAAAGGAAAATGGTCGCTCAGTCACCATTTTAGGCGACCAAAACGTTCCTTATGAAATCTTACGCAGTGTGATGGCGAGTTGTTCAGAAGAGAACTATCGCGATATCGCCTTGGCGGTAAACCAGGTTGTTTCTGGCGTCGTGGAGGTGAATCGTAATGAGTAATCTTGCACTCAATCACCTTGCCCTTGATGTTGTACTGCCGTGGCACGAAAATGAAGAGCAATTTGAGTACTTTAAAAAGCTCGCTAAACGTATCGTAATACCTCTTATGGTACTGCTCATTGTAATGCCGTTATTACCCGACTTCTCTGCAGAACCTGAGGTTGTGAAAAAGGTCGTTATGCAGTTGGCGCTTGACCCACCTGAAGTTGTGCGTGCGCCTGAAGAAGCACCTCCTGTAGAAGCGCCCAAGCCAAAACCGAAACCTGTGGCGAGTAAGAAAACCAGTGATGCTGCCAAAGTAAAACCGCCGAGCAGTAATGCTTCGAGTTTGGCTGCGCTTTCGCAACAGCTTAGCGCGTTGAGCAGTGCGGCGAGTGCGCCTAAACAACAAAAGAAAAATGTCTTTGTAGCGGATGCTGGTAAGGTACAAAAAAGTAGCCGCTCGTTATTAGGGCAAAAGAATGCCACCAGTAGCAGCAGCGGTTTATCGGCTTCGGATGTAACAATTAATGCAAAGGGTGGGCAAGTGCTAGAGCATCAGTCGGGCAGTGTTGCAAGCCCAGATGTTGCCATAGAACTGCCGACAGAAGAGCAGTATCACTACGACCCTAAGCAAGAAAGTCGTCGTGATATGCAAAGCATTCGTCGCACGTTAGAGCGCTATAAAGGCTCGGTTTATGCGTTGTATACCAAAGCCTTGCGTCAAAGCCCTGAGCTGAACGGTCGCTTTATCTTTGAGTTCACCATTTTAGCGAATGGTGAAATCAGCAAGCTAAAGCTGGTCAGTAGCGAATTAAACGAACCAAATTTAGAAGCCAAGATGCTGAAAAAAATCGGTGGTATTAACTTTGGCGCTGCCGATCATTTGCCAACAGCTGTGCAATACACCTTTAGTTTCCTACCTTCGTAAAATGGGCCTGTATAGGCCCTTTATTATCTAACAAATTGTCATAATAAAACTCTTGTTCAAGTAATAAATAGGTCGTTAAAATCCACTATGATGGTGGATTGACGGCATTTTAACCGTTGGTCAGGTTTAAGTATGACACCTATCACAGTTTGTAACTTTACCAGCATCATTGGACTTCAATCCGTTACATAATGCGCATGTTGTCAATTTTGGGGTGTCCGTCATGAGTCTATATTTATTTAACCTACCGCGAGCGGCTGTTTGTGCTGTTGCCATATTGCTGAGTGGGTGTGGTGAAGAACTCACAACGGATAATGGCCAAGCGCAAGAAAATGCTGTTGCTGAAAATACTGCGTTTGCTTATGTCGTTACGGATATTAATAATCCCGCTAATGGTCAGCCAAGAAGCAAAAAGTTAATGGTTCGCAATGCTATTACTTCTTCGGCAACAGAAGTTGAAATTCTTAATGCTTTTAATAGTGACCTTTCTTCAGACGACAACTTTGGTACAACCTACGACGTACAGGACTTAGCCATTTCCCAAGATGGTGAAACGTTATTATTCAGCGCTCATAATTTACAAGACAACAGCAGCTGGAATCTTTATCAATATCATTTTAAAAATCAACAACTGCAACGCATTATTTATGACGATACCATCGCCAACCAAGGTAACGATACTCATGGCGTTTACAGTGGCAACTTAATTTTATTCAGCTCTGATCGAGGCGTGAATAGCGAGAATCGTTTATTCGCGATGGAACGTGATGGCAGTAATATCATTGAAATTATTAAGCCGCTTACGAGCGATACCAAAACAAAAGTTTCATTATTAAATGTCCCTAATAAGGGCGTTAATACAATTAATCTAGAAAGAAAACTCAAACAAAAAGGCATCGGCGCAGCCTCTGTCGCAAGTAACGATTTATCTTACTTTGATCTGATGCAAGGTTCTGATGGTCGTATCTTAGCGTTAGCCAAAAATCCAGAGCATCCAATGCAAGGGGGCGACATTGTTCAGCTGCAAGGTCCGGAAGTTGAAAAAAATACAGCAGACGAAAACCCAAACGCAATTTTTGAATACCTAGTAGCTAAGCCTTTATCAACATCAACTTTGGCATCGGGCGCAGAGCAAGTTTCAGTTAATGGCTGGTACAGCGCTTATTGGCCTTATCGCGATGGCACAAGCCGCATGCTAGTGAGTTGGTCGCAGTGTATTAAAAATGATCGCGGAATTTCTCGTGGCTGTGATAGCAAGGATTCTTTAGACGGCATCGATGCACGTTATGGTTTGTGGGTATTTGATGTAAATAAGAATACTCGCTTACCGGTATTGCAAGCTCAGAAAAATTTAATTTATACCGAAGTCGCGGTAGCGTATCCGAATCTTGCCGGAGACATTACGTTTGACGACATTCCTAATGTTGAGCCAACGCCTGATCCAACAGACCCAACAGACCCAACAGACCCAACAGATCCAACAGATCCAACAGATCCAACAGATCCAACAGATCCAACAGATCCAACAGATCCAACAGATCCAACAGATCCAACAGATCCGACAGATCCTACTGATCCAACAGATCCTACTGATCCAACCGATCCAACCGATCCAACAGATCCAACAGATCCAACAGATCCAACAGATCCAACAGATCCAACAGATCCAACAGATCCAACAGATCCAACAGATCCAACAGATCCAACAGATCCAACAGATCCAACCGATCCGACTGATCCTACTGATCCGACTGATCCGACTGATCCAACAGATCCGACTGATCCAACAGATCCGACTGATCCAACAGATCCAACAGATCCAACAGATCCAACAGATCCAACAGATCCAACAGATCCAACAGATCCAACAGATCCAACAGATCCAGAAGTTGAAAAAACCTTGGTGCATATACAAACTATTTATCCAGGTAACATTACTCAGTTATCTGATCCGTCTTTATCGCCAATGAGCGCGCGTAGTGAACGTTTTATACGTGTACTCCTTCAGCAAATTGATGGCAGTTATGCGATTCAGGGTTACGTTGCAATCCAGCCAGACGGGTCTGCTTTATTCCAAGTGCCTGCGAATACACTTTATCAATTTGAAGTGGTGAATGAGTACAGCAAAGCCCTAAACGAAATGGCCGGTAGCGATTACCCTTATCAAAACCTTCAGCGTCACCAAGCGCTGGAGCAAGTAGCCGAAGGCGAAATACAACAATTTGTAGGTTTTCATGTAAACGCCAATCAGTCAGCAAGCGACAGTAATCGTATTAATAACGGTGCAGTAGCCGCTAATGCTTCTTGGCCAAATACTAATGGAAATATCAGAGCAAGCGCAGCAGGGGACACGATGGCCCAGGCGTTGAATGATTATTTAGCCAAACAAAATATTGATAGTACTGAAGTAAAAGCCGGTCTTGAATACCAAGATTATTGGACTCAAGCGGCAGGTGCGGCAAGCCCAAGTCTAGCAGTTGATTATCAAGGCATAACAACAGCTAAACCTATGAGCATTAGCTGCCAAGAAAACTGGAGTGAAGGCTGTATTGTTAATATAACTTACCCTGCGCACATTCAGCCATTATGGGAAAAAGAAGGCCGAGGTGAAGCAGATCTTTCATGCGTTAGTTGTCATGACGATGGCGGTTTTACCCGCTTGAATTTAAGATCTGATCTGAATGATGAAAACAAACTTGCCTCTTACGATCGCCTGTTTGCACGTGAAGCAACCTACATGCACATACTGAATCAATTTGAAGCCGTTAATGTGAGCAACTGCCGTCGTCAGGTAGAGCTGCCTTTCGCTACAACGCCAACCAACGATTGCTTCACCTGCTATTCACAAAACCTAATGAGCAACTTAGGCGCGGTACAAAGTGGAAACTTCTTCGACGTATTTGACGAAGATAGCGACGACGATCATAGCTTCTTCCGTCCATTAGACAGCGTAGCCGCACAAAGCCTTCGAGATCAGCATCGTGGCCTATTAAATGCCAGCGAACGTAGAATGATTTCAGAATGGTTAGACCAAGGCGCGCCGTATTAAACAGTACGTTTAAATTGGGCAGCAATCAGTAAAACGCGTATTATAGCGGCATTGAAGAACGACTTAGGAACATTCAATGCCGCAACTTCCAGAGCACACCTCAACTCTAAAAACACTCACCATCATGGGCTACCTAGAAGGAACCTCCTTCTTATTATTGCTGTGCATCGCCATGCCATTAAAATACATGATGGGCATCCCAGAAGGGGTGAAATACATCGGAATGGCACACGGCGTCTTATTCATCGCCTACATCGTCATACTCATGGGTGCAGCCAACAAAATTAAAATGCCAATCTGGGCGATGCCTGCCGGAGTACTCGGATCGTTCTTACCGTTTGGCCCGTTTATATTCGACCACCTGTTGAAGAAAAGCTTAAATAAAAAAGGCTAAAACAACCCCTGTTGCGGGTGGTGCAAACACACCGTATCGCCCAAGGTAACGGTGCCAGATTGAATCACCTTCAAACACAAGCCGCCATGACCCATCATGGCGGCAATACCGCCTTTACCCAGCAACTCCTCCATACGCAAGCAAGGGTGGCAAATAGCCCCAGCTTCAAAAATAGCACTGCCAATCGAAAACTGCTGATAACGCAAAGCATCTAAATTCATTCCTTTAATGACCAAGTTACGGCGCAAATGCTTGGGCTGAATGGACGAAGGAATAGCATCAGACTGATGCCCCTTATTTACAGAGCGACTTAGGGATAAAAAATGCTGCGTCTGAGCAATATATTCCTCACTGAGCAGAGTTACCTGTCGGCCAGCGCCTAAGGTATTTTCAAAACCATGATCGCCCTCCAAACCTGATCCTACAAATACCTGAGCCGAATTCACCTCAAGCATCTCCGCTTTACGCTCGGGACGCAGTCCTATCCAAGTAAGTTCTCCAGCAGGAAGGTCTTGAATATAGCGTGAGAATAAGCGTTTGCGAGTAGAGGTCGACATAGAGTGCCTGTGTTAAATATCTGAATACTATTCAATACGGTTAGTTAAAGCATCCAGTTCACTGGTTGCCGCCATTTAAGCGACATTTTTTCTAAACTGAGATAACGAAATGTTTATTTATTTTAATTGTTTCAAGGTCTCGTTAATGCAATAGCTGACTGGTTTAAAAATAAAAAAACTGTTACATTCTTGCAAAATTATCACATACCTTATCTTAAAGTCGGCAAGGACTCGCCTCATGCTCAACCGCACCTTATTTCTATTAGCCACTGCTTTAATCTTACAGATTACTGGTTGCAGTGAATCGTCTAATAACGACCCTCAAAATAGCTCGCCAAACAGTTCGAAAGACAGCGCTAGTAATAAGTCACAACCTGCTAAAGCGGCGACCGTGATCGATGACCCTAGCAACCCATGGTTACACGTATTACGTCTTCATACATCGGGCCAGTTATCGCGCTTTGGCACCATTGATGTGCATTTTAACCAAGACCTTCCTTTTAACGAGCTGACTGAAGCAGAGAGTCAGAAATTCCTCAGCTTTGAACCTGCCATCGAAGGCCAAGGCACGTTAGTTAATAAACGTCTTTATCGCTTTACACCCAGCGCAGGATTGCCTTCAGGGCAAGCTTATAGCGCAACATTATCTGCCAAAGCCGTTGCGTTAACACAAGCAGGGAGCGAAGACTTTGTTTTTAACTTCAACATCATTGAACAAGCTTTTGAGTTAAAGCTTGATGGTCTAGAAACCAACCAAGATGGCAGCATGACATTACAAGGTACGCTAAATACCGCAGATGCCGTGACGCAAGAAGAAGTGAAACAACTAATATCGTCTTACCAACAAAAACAAGCAGTGAGCCAAGCATTGATTGTTAAGTGGGATAACGGCGATAAAAAATCACACTCGTTCAGCATCAGCGGAATCAAACGCGGTAATAAAGAAAGCTCATTAGTGGTGAGTTGGGACGGTTCAGATATTGGTGTGAGCCAAAAGGGAACGCGCAGCTACATTGTGCCGGCTGAAGGTCAATTCGTTTTATCTTCCATGGTTGCCATACAAGGCAGTGACCAGACCATTGAATTAAACTTTTCTGAACCTCTGCTCAAAAAACAAGATCTTAAAGGCCTTATACAAGTTTCCAAAGGCACCATTAAAACCCGTATAGAAGGGGCTAAAGTCACGTTATACCCAAGCAGCGCTTTGAGTGGTTCGTTAGACGTATCCATTGATGCCAGTATTAAAAATGCTCAAGGTTTTAATTTAGGCAAATCTGTTTCAAAAACCTTGAATTTTTTAAGTCAAAAACCGGCAGTACGTTTTATTGGTCAAGGCAATATTTTACCGATCAGCGACATACTCAATATTCCGTTTGAAGCCGTCAATGCCAGCTCAGTGCAAGTGACCGCATTTCAAGTATTTGAAAATAACATGCCGCAATTTTTTCAAGAAAATGAGTTGGAGAATAACTACAATATTCAACGTGTTGGTCGTTATATCTGGCGTAAAACGGTCCAGCTTAAATCCCCTGTTGCGGATAAGTGGAACCGATTTAACCTAGACGTACGTGATTTAGTCGCCAGCCATCCGGGCAGTTTATTTCGCTTTGAATTATCTTTAAATCGCTCTAACTCAATTTTAACCTGTCCAGAAAGCGACAGAAAAATCGCCGCTCAAAAAGAAGCACCACTGAGTAATCATGAAGCGTGGGATCAAGCTGAAACAAGTGGTTGGGACGGT
This sequence comes from Oleispira antarctica RB-8, assembly GCA_000967895.1. Taxonomy (GTDB): domain Bacteria; phylum Pseudomonadota; class Gammaproteobacteria; order Pseudomonadales; family Oceanobacteraceae; genus Oleispira; species Oleispira antarctica. Next base: position 2,993,337 of record FO203512.1, on the reverse strand, counting down.
ATAGAAGGTTATTATGGCGAACAGCAGCGTAGCTATAGCGATTATCAAAACCCATGCAAAGATGCTTTTTATGAAAGTAATAGCGGTGTTACCGCGCAGCGTAACTTCATTGCTAGCGACATAGGGTTAATCGCAAAATACGGTGAAGATAATAAACTTATTGTTATTGCGACAGAGTTAAGTACTGGCCAACCCTTAGCAGACGCCAATATCGAAGTACATAACTACCAAAACCAAGTGATCGCACAAGGCGATAGTAATGAGCAAGGTTTTTCCGAATTTAAACTGACATCAGTGCCTTTTTTAGTGGTCGCGTCGTCAACAACGACCAATGAATATTCAGAAGATAATAAAGATGTTGGCTATTTAAAAGTTAACAAAGCCCAAGCCATTTCAACCAGCCACTTCAATGTGGGTGGTAAAGTCGTTAAAGACGGCGTTAAAGCGCAGATATATACCGAGCGTGGTGTATGGCGTCCGGGTGATAACATGTTTATTACCGTCGCTATTGAAGATAAAACAGACCAAATTCCTGATGACCATCCATTAATGCTGGAATTATTTAATCCAAAAAACCAGCGGGTGAGTGTGCAAGTTAACGCTAAGCCTGTGGGCGGTTTATACGCGTTCAAGATTGCTACGCAAGAAGAAGATGAAACCGGTAGCTGGAAAGTTGTCGCGAGTTTGGGTAGCTTAAAATTTGATAAAAACATCACCATCGAAATGGTCAAACCCAACCATTTAAAAATGAACATGGAATTAGACGCGGATGATGTGCGGGCTTATGAAGTCGGGCGTTATGGCAGCAAAGCGAAGCTAAAAGGTGAGTTCTTCTCGCAATGGTTGCACGGAGCAAAAGCCAGCAACTTAAAAACGGTGCTGAACCTTAGCATGTCGCCACAAACAACACGTTTCGATACCTACAGTGATTTTCATTTTGACGATCCGGCCAAAGAATTTCGTTCACAGTTCGATGAAATAGCGACCTTTAACTTAGATAGTGAAGGTAAAGCCCGAGTTAATACCACCATCGAGATAGCCTCACTTCCACCCGGTAAATTACGGGGTAGCTTAACCAGCCGTGTTTACGAACCCAGTGGCGACTTCAGTATTTCCAAGCAAGGCTTAGACATACACCCTTACCAACAATACGTCGGCATGCAGATGCCAAAAGGTGATGCGGCCCGGGGCATGTTATTAACCGATCAAAAGCAGCCAGTAGAATTATTAGTGGTCGACGCCGATGGCAAAGCGCTGCTTGGTAAGCAAAAACTGAAAATGACACTCTACAAATTATCGTGGAAATGGTGGTGGGACAGCAGCAGCGACGACAATTTAGCCAACTATGTTAGCCGTCATTCTAGCCATTCATTAAAGCAAGAAGACATTGTTTTAACCGATGGTCAGGGCAAATGGGAGTTTGAAGTTAAATACCCAGACTGGGGTCGCTACATGGTGCGTGCTTGTGATCAAAAAGGTCAGCATTGTACCGGCCAAGTCTTCTATATGGACTGGCCTGGATGGGCTGGACGCGACCAAAAGAAAAAAGGTCTAGGCGCCAATACGCTTAGCTTAAGTTCAGATAAAGAAAAGTACACCGTGGGTGATATCGCGATTGTGTCTTTACCGGCTAGCGAAACCGCAACAGATGCGGGTGCAGAAACAGAAGCCTCAAATGGCCGCGCATTAGTCTCCATTGAAAATGGCAGCCACGTGATTGATTATTTCTGGGTGAAGCTGTCTGAAGTCGGCTCACAGATAAAAATACCGGTTACTAGCGCGATGACCCCTAATGCGTATGTATCCGTTAGCCTGATTCAACCGCACGCGAATAAAAAGAACGACGAACCGATTCGTATCATGGGCATTTTGCCGTTAACCGTTACCGACCCCGATACGCACTTACAGCCACAACTGAAAACACCCGCAGAAGTGGAGCCAGAATCTAATCTGGTTATTGAAGTCAGCGAAACCAGCGGTCGCAGTTTTGCGTATACGCTCGCCATCGTCGATGAAGGTTTATTAGGGCTTACCCAGTTCAGAACGCCAGATTTACACAAAGGCTTTTATAAAAAAGAAGCGCTGGGCGTGAAAACGTGGGATCTATTTGATTCTGTTGTCGGAGCTTATGGCGCTGAGCTAGAGCAGCTATTAGCCATTGGTGGTGACGGTAGCTTAGACGGTAAAGATAAAGACAGTGATGATCGTCGTTTTCCACCCGTTGTCAGATTCGTTGGTCCGTTTATGTTAGCCGCCGGACAAACAGCCAAACACAATATCGATATTCCTCAATACCTAGGCGCAGTACGCGTCATGATTGTGGCGGTAAAAGACGGTGCGTACGGTAAATCCGAAAGCGAAGTATTAGTGCGTAAACCGCTGAATGTATTAGCGACTTTGCCAAGAGTATTAGGTAAAGACGAAACCCTGCAAATGCCGATTACGTTATTCGCCACTGACGACAACATAAAAAATGTCACCGTAAGCATCAGTGGTGATGACAAAATCGATTTATTAAAAACCGAATTAGAAGTCAGTTTTGATAAATCCGGTGAGCGCATGGTATTCGTACCCATGCGGGCGAAAAAACTCGGCCAAAGTAAGGTGATTATTACTGCAATTGCTTCAACGCCTGCAGGAGAATTTACCGCTAAGCAAACCATTAATATTCCCGTTAATGCACAAACATTGGCTGAAAAACGCTTTAAAACGGCAAAAATTGAAGCCGGACAACGCTGGAAAGATTCCGCAGAGTTATTTGGTATTGATGGCACCCAAGACTTTGAACTTGAATTCTCCGCCATGCCACCGATGAATCTGCAAAACCGTTTGCAGTATTTAATTGGCTATCCGCATGGTTGCGTTGAACAAACAACGTCGAAAGCCTTGCCGCAATTATTCTTGCCAGAGCTGACTAACTTAAATGAAGAGCAGCTATTAAAAAGCCAGAATAACGTGGCCGCTGCCATCGATAAATTAAGTCGTTATCAATCGACCACCGGTGGCTTCAGTTATTGGCCGGGTGTGGGGAATGTGAACGATTGGGCCAGCAGTTATGCAGGGCACTTCTTATTATTAGCGAAAGACCATGGTTACGATGTACCAAAAGACATGCTAAGCAAATGGCAGATCTATCAAGTACGCTCTGCTCGTGCATGGACGGCCAGTTCAACCACGGCCTCGCAAAAGCAGCAAGCTTATCGTTTATTTACCTTGGCGTTCAGTGGCAATAGTGAAATCGGCGCGATGAACCGTTTCCGTCAGCATACTGAGCTTGATAACTTATCACGTTGGTTATTGGCGGCTGCGTATCAACTGGCTGGGCAGCAAGAAGCGGCATCGACTTTAGCCAATTCGGCAAATACCAGCATGAATGCCTATACCACAACAGACTACAGTTTCGGTTCAACGTTGCGTGATGAAGCCATGATGCTGATGAGTTTATTGGTCTTGGGCGACGCCGAAAAAGCGTCAATCGTTGCTGAGAAAATTAGCCAGCAATTGGTTAATGATAGCCGCGCTTACAGCACACAAACCACTGCCTTCTCATTATTGGCGATGTCGGCTTATGGCAAAGAAAATCAAACCGATGAAACTCGCGTTAATATTAATTGGCAGGGTGAAGGGCAAGAGCTAACGCTGAGCAAAAGCATTAACGTATTTCCGTTGTCATTAAACCCAGCGACCCAATCTGAAAATTCAGCAGCGGCGCCTTATGAAGTAATTAATAATAGCCAAGTCCCGCTTTACGCCCAGCTGATGTCGCAAGGCATTCCTGAGTTAGGCAAAGAGAAGGCGGTGAGCAACGAACTGGCCTTAGACGTTCAATACTTTGATGGCAGTAAAGAAACGGCTAAAAAAGCCATTGATCTAACAACGGTCTCGCAAGGTAAAGATATTTTAGTGGTCGTAAACGTCACTAATAAAAGCCTTTACCCACTGGATTATTTAGCCTTAACCGTACCGGTCGCATCGGGTTTTGAAATTAGAAATACCAATACCGACGGCATTAACCAAAGTATTGAAAATGGCGTATACGATTATCAAGACATTCGTGATGATCGTATTTACACCTACTTAAAACTGGCAGTCGGTGAAAGCAAAACGTTAGAGTTCCGCATCAGCGCAACCTACCAAGGTCGCTATTACCAAAGTGCGGTTTCCATCAACGATATGTACGACGAACGCCGTGTAGCGCGCAATACCGGACACTGGGTTGAGATTGAACGTTAAGACTCAATCTTCTACGGTTAAAATAATTGCGGCGGTCTGCGTCGCGGTTATCTTCAGTGTATTGATCAGCAGTTGGTGGCATTCACTGCCCCAACCGCTGTTCAATTCGCCGTATTCCAGCATTCTGTTAGACCGTAATAATCAACTGCTAGAAGCGCGTATTGCCAGTGATGAACAATGGCGCTTTCCTCCCAGCGAAACGTTACCCAGCTCGTATATAAAAGCCGTTTTATTATTTGAAGATAAGCGTTTTTATACTCACAGTGGTGTTGACTTTTTAGCCTTAGGGAGAGCGACGCTGCAAAATATAAAAGCAAAAGAAGTGGTGAGCGGTGCCAGTACTCTCAGTATGCAGGTCATCCGTTTAGCGTCAGATAATCAAAGCAGAACACTCTCTACCAAACTCATCGAAACCCTACAGGCCTTACGCTTAGAGTTTTCGTATGACAAACAAGAAATTCTTAATCTTTATGCCTCACATGCACCGTTCGGCGGTAACGTAGTCGGGATTTCTGCCGCCAGTTGGCGCTATTTTGGCCGTGCTCCAGAAAGTTTATCGTGGGCCGAGTCGGCATTATTAGCCGTGCTGCCAAACCGTCCTAACTATTTACGCCCAGGTAAAAATCAACAAAAGTTAAAACAAAAACGCGACCGTTTATTAACACGATTACAGCAAGCAGGGGAGTTCGATCAACTGCAACTCACACTGGCATTAAGCGAACCGTTACCGGATAAAATACTAGCCTTTCCAAAACGCGCGCCGCATTTGTTAGAAACATTGATTAGTCGTAATTTTAATCAAGCTGTTATAAAAACCAGCCTCAATAGCAATCTACAAGCCCAAGTGCAAAGCGTCACCAACAACTATGCCCAGCGCTTATTAAACTCACAAATTACCCACCTAGCCGCCGTGGTGCTGGATAATAAAAGTGGCTTACCCGTCGCTTACATTGGCAACTCAGGTTTTAGCCACAACCCTCATTCCGGCAAAGGCATCGATCTATTACACCGAGCGCGCAGTACCGGCAGTATTCTAAAACCTTTGCTTTACGCCACCATGCTGCAGCAAGGTGAAATAACCCCGCTGCAATTGGTCGAAGATACACCGACAAAATTCAAAGGCTACCAGCCAGAAAATTACGACTTAAAATTTCGCGGCGTCGTTCCGGCAAAACAAGCTCTGGCACAATCGTTGAATATTCCTGCGGTGAATATGCTAAAACAATACGGTATAAAACCGTTTTATGATTTTTTAGAAACCCGTGGTATGAGCACCTTACATCGTAACGCCGACGACTACGGCTTACCGTTAATACTCGGCGGGGCCGAAGGCACATTGTGGGAAATGACCCACCTCTACATGCAACTCGCCCGAGCCGCACAAAGCCTGCCCGCACAAGCTATTAGTCGCTTACCGACCATTGCAATAGAAGAACCGTCAATTTTAGACACATCACATTTAGGAGCAGGGGCCGCTTGGTTAACCCTAAATGCCTTATTAGAAGTTGGCCGACCAGGCAGTGAAAGCCGCTGGCGACAATTCAGCAATAGCCGCAAAGTCGCTTGGAAAACAGGCACCAGTTATGGCTTTCGAGACGGCTGGGCCATTGGCACAACGGCGGAATATACCATCGGCGTATGGACGGGTAATGCAGAAGGCGGTGGCGTTCCCGGTTTAACCGGCACCCAAGCCGCCGCGCCGTTATTATTCGAACTGTTCAACCTATTACCCAAGACCCACTGGTTCAGCAAACCCGAATACGACCTGCGCCAAGTACGCGTGTGTAAAAACGACGGCTTTCTCGCCACCCCGTATTGCGACAGTAAAGTCATCGATCTACCGCTGGTCTCCAGCTACAGCAAAATATCGCCGTACCACATGCGTATACACACCGATGCCAAACAACACTACCGCGTATCGTCTGCGTGTGAGCCCGTACATAAACTCAGCTCGCTCAACTGGTTCACCTTGCCACCCCACGTCGCGTTTTATTATCAAAAACAACACAGCGAATATCGGCCCATGCCCAAGTGGCGACAAGACTGCTTAAACTTTATGTCTGCCCAGAGTCCGATCTCATTTATCTATCCCCACAAGGGCACACAAATATATTTGCCTACCACCATGGATGGCAGTCGTACAAAAATGGTCAGCGAACTCGCCCACCAATATTCAGCCTCGCAAGTCTATTGGTATCTAGATCAAGAATACCTAGGCACAACCCAGCAGATCCACCAAATGGAAATAGGCCCAGGGTTAGGTAAGCATGAATTATTGGTCGTGGACGAAGCGGGGAATCAGCAGGTATTGGGGTTTGAGGTATTGAGTCAGTAGTGATTAGATCTTTAGGTATAAATAGCTACAAATACCAACAAATATCCATAAATGCCTATAAAATAAATCTCTATCACATGATAATGAAAAACATCACAGCCTATTAGTATCGATCACAACAGAATAAAGGACGCTTATATTGAAACCGCTAAAATCACTCATTGTTTGCGTATTCTCATTACTTTTAATGACTGCCTGTGTCACAACAGATGGGCTAGGTAGATCAACTGGAACAGAAGCAGAACATAAAAGCTATTATGGGACATGGACGATAATGAAAGTCGTTCTGAAAAACGGTGAAATCAAAGACTTAACCAATGGCCCTATTGACTACGTTCACATTAGAAAATCTGAAATAGCAGAAGAAATATCCGGTTACGGCATTAAAAACTACAACTACATCGAAACAGACAATACGCTCATCGTTATGGCAGGGAATCGTGTGTCGACTTGGAAAATTATAGAAAATACCAAGAATACGATGGAAATAGAAACTCCCGCCGGGCGCTATATTTTAAGTCGGTAACTGACAATTTAATCTTTCAAAGCAAGCTAGCTTGCGGGCGATCCAAGCACACTTTATCTCCAACTGAAATAACCCCCCGACTGAACAACTTTCAAACACAACGCACCCGCCTCAAAAATAGCCTCGCCAGTCGAAAAACGCTGATAATGCAACGCCGTTAAATTAACCCCCTTAATCACCAAATTACGTCTTAACGCCTTAGATGCTCACCCAGAAGGGGGCTCTTAAATCGAGCTCGTCTAATTTAAATGTAACATTGTTTTTGCACGGTAACACTGTTACTGTTACCGTGCGATTTTAATGTTACATAGATGATTCTTATGAATACTGATGCGTTAACGATGATTTTAAAGCACCTGGTAGGGTATATAAACCAGGTGTTCAAGCCTTGTACCTTACAGGGCAGTTGGCCCACGGCCAAAGACTTACCCTTGTATTTACAAGGAGAGTGGGCCTATCAGATAGTGGAGCTAGATGGGCAGCGCTGTCTGTTAATGCTAGACGAGCGTGAGCAGCCAGATACCGCGCAACGTCTGAAAAAAACCCTTAATAAGATAAACAAATATTTTGAAGGCCCTGTGATCTATGGGGTAAGTGAGCTTGCTTCTTACAATCGTAAGCGCTTGATTGATCAGGGTATTGCCTTTGTTGTACCAGGTAAGCAGTTGTATTTACCTTTTATGGCACTTGATCTGCGAGAGAATTTTGCAGCTGAAACGAAAACCGATACGACGACTCTGGGGGCTTGTGCCCAGCAGTTATTGTTGATGCAACTTCATGGCCTGTGGCAGCAAGATGTTTCTGCACAAGCATTAGGAGGGCAGTTGGGGGTTAGTAAGATGACTGTGTCGCGGGCATATCGTGAATTGAATGAATTCAGCTTGGCCCGTGTAACTCTGGTGGGGCGAAGGAGTGAGTTGGTATTTGAAGTTAACAATGGCGAACTGTGGAACTTGGCCCAGCCCTATTTAATAAGCCCGGTAAAAAAACAGGTTTATATTAGTAAGGACCAATATCGTCAGCATAGCGATATATTCCAGTACTCTGCTGGTGAGCAGGCGTTAGCACAGCAAGGTATGTTGGCATTACCAAAACAACGTTGCGCTGCGATTAATGCTGCTGATTGGTCAAGCCTGAAAAATTTAATTGGGCTAGAAGAACAGATGGGTACTGATGACGATGCTGTATTGATTCAGTTGTGGCGCTATAACCCAGGGTGGTTGAGTGATATAAGCAATGAATTTACTAAGCAATGCGCTATTGATCGTATATCGCTGTATTTAAGTTTACAGAATCAAAAAGATGAACGTATCCACATAGCATTAGATGAAATGATGCAGGAATTCTGGAAAGAGCACAGAGGTTAGTATGATTCAGGGATTAGAAAAATTTAGTGAATATTTTAAAGGCTTCGAAAGGCGCTCAGATATTAACCGCTGAATATATAATTCCTTTTAAAATGCGCGCATTTTGTGATTTAACCGCACGTAAAGAAAAAGGTGAACAGGTCGATTCTAAGAATATTAAAAAACACAAAAACGATGTATTAAAAATTGCTCAGCTATTGGCCCCAAGCCAAGAAGTGTTTGTTACTGATGTAATTAAGCAGCACATGCGTGACTTTATTGAAGCGATTAAAGATGAAGAAATTAACATGAAATCGCTGGGGCTCACTGGCATAACATTGGTAGATACCTTGGAGGTATTTATCAATGTTTATGGATTAACGCTGGAACCAAAAGCCGAATGACAACGGGTATTAAACAGGCGACATACAAGGCCTAAAGAAGGTTGAAAGTACGATATAACCAATAACCCAGAAGCGGCAGGTAAGCAGAAGTTCACAGGGTATGTAAGTGATTAATCATAATCACGTACATCATTTAAAAGATGGTTCTCATGTGCCTCGTTAGCGTTAGAGCACTAAGAAAGTTGACGGCATAAATGCCGACCTACATTAGATCAAAACATACCTCTCTTCGCGAAGCCCCTGGATTCTATCAAACTCACGTAAGTTATTACTGACCAGAACCAAACCCTCCGAACGTGCATGAGCAGCTATGTGCAGATCATTTCCTCCGATAATCATCGCTTCGATTGTATGTCATCATCAAAAGGATTCACGCTCTGTAGGGATCTGCTCAGCACGCTCAGGTATAAAGTCTTCTGTGGCAAAGGCCCCACCCAGGAAGAAGCTATCCCAAGAGTGTTCAGCAGGAGATATTATGCGTTCAGCTCCAAGCACTCTCACAACTACGTGCTTAATGCAGGCAGGGAATTGGGCATCAGCAGGAAGCCTTACCGCCTGTGTACCATTATTTACAAAAACTGTGCCTATAGACATATCAACGTCCTCATTTGATGTATTGAATTAATCTTCCATATATCATTGCTATATGGCAAGTCGTTGAAAAAATCAGCGAGATTTAGAAAAGGTATTACTTGTAGAGTGTGAATCCTTTAGAATACCCGTTAACAACGACATCAGAATTACCTCTGTGAGCCCTCGTGACCATCGATACACATTTTTTCAAACGCCGCATTCTTACCCTTGAGCAAGCTCACAAGCTATTACAAGAAAGTGAAGTCGACAGCATTCAGTATGAAATGTACCGTTCAGCGTGTGTAAAAGAGTTTGAACTGATCTTAGAGCAGGCAGGCAAGCTACTTAAAAAGTGTTTGAAACCTTATTTCCACAGCCCTAAAGCCGTTGATAAACTCGTTTTTAAAGACATATTTCGCCAAGCTGCTCAGCATGATCTAATCACAATCGAATCCGTTGAACGTTGGATTGAATACCGAGACAACAGAAACAACACGGCACATGATTACGGCGTTAAATTTGCCGAAACGACTCTTATCTTACTGCCACAATTTATTCAAGATGCCAGTGCGTTAGAGCAAGTAATACAGCAGCAAACAAATGATTGATTTACGTGCGAAAGACAAAACAATCTTATGTGAGATAGCACAACAGAGCTTTTCTTCAGGAACTGAAATCTGGGCCTATGGCAGCCGAATAAAAGGCACTAACCATGACGCCAGTGATTTAGACCTAGTAGTTCATTTTGAATCTGGCTCAGTTTCAGAAAGTGAATTCTTTGAACAGCTCTCTTGCTTTAAAGAAGCTTTGCAAGAATCAACAATCCCAATATTTGTGCAAGTTTTCGCATGGTCGCAGATCCCTGAATCTTTTAAAGCTAATATCCAGCAAGAGTATCAAGTACTGTATCGCACCTTTTAGATCTAGAGGCTTGGCAGTACCAACATACGCCGTTTTTATCAAGCCTTTCCAATTCGAGACGCACTGCGTCACGAATTAAGCTGGTCTCATTACAACCTGCTCGCCAGACAAGAAGCCAATACCAATACCAATACCAATACCAATACCAATACCAATACTCAGTACTGAGTGATCAAAAACAATTGTTTGCCTCCAAATACATGATCCACCTACCCAGTGAAGAAGAGCTAAAGCAAGAACTAAAGCGTGAACGGGCCAGCGTGCAACAACAGTTGGTGGATAAAAAATCACAAGGCGCTGATGATGCTTAACCATGCATTGACCTAGATCCAGATAGCCTAACAAGTCATTCACAAAACGCTCATTAATCTTGATAATTGTTCTCAACTAGGGCATTGTTCATATCCCCAGACAAAGTATATGGACAATTGGTATCAAGGAATGATGTACTCACAATTGCTTTTCACCGGAGCAGAGACCACTCAATGTTAAAGAGTCTCAGCCTTCATGAAGAATACTTCACGGGTGAAGTAGACCTAGTGGAATCTTTTTATAAACCCTGCCTTTCTAAATCTTGCAGCTACGATCGTTCGGTTGGCTACTTTCGTTCCTCAGTATTCATATTAATCGGCCCTGATGTACTGAATTATGTGCAGCGCGGAGGCAAGATACGGTTGATAAGTTCACCTTGCTTAACGATAGAAGATATCGAAGCAATATCTCTGGGTTATAAGAAAAAGTCTGAAATTGCTGAAGAGGCAATCCAACGTGATATTCAACAACTCATCGACAATCCCGGACTTACTCGGAATACCGAAGCTTTAGCAACGTTAATTGCTTTGGGCGCTATTGAGGTGAAGCTAGTTTTCTTGCCTGAAGCTCATGGGGAATACCATGCAAAATTAGGTATCTTTCGTGATGAATTAGGAGATGCAGTTAGTTTTAAGGGTTCTGTTAATGAAACTTGGACCGGTTGGCACGAACGAGGCAATCATGAAACATTAGACGTTTTTTGTAGTTGGAACGAAGGTCGAGATGAGCGTCAAGTTAAACGAAATAAAGATTATTTTGAAAAATTGTGGAATGGCGAGATTGGTGACTTAGAAGTTATCGATTTTCCTGATGCTGCATTAGATCGGTTAAAAGCCGTTGCAAAAGGCTCGCTTGATGAAATTGAACCAGATGATTTAGTCGATTATTTTAATCTCGGTCATAAAACATCATCTGAACTAGGTGAGCAGCAAGTTAGCTACACAGCAAAAAGGACTCCTCTCCCGCATCAGCAAAAAGCGATTGAAGAATGGAAGAAGCAAGATAAGCGTGGGGTATTTGAGCACGCTACAGGTAGTGGCAAAACATTTACCGCTTTAACCGCTCTTAAAGAACACCTAGGTGAAAATGGTGTCGCGCTTGTTTTAGTGCCTGACCGTCTTTTGCATAAGCAATGGTCAGAAGAAATAAAAGAAGAAATTCCAGCCGCAACAATTTTGAAAGCGGGTGATGGCCATAATACCTGGCGAAAAAATAGACGATTAAGATTGTTTACCCAGCCGGGTGAGGGGTTAGGTGTTCGTATTGTCTTGGCAACAATGCCAACGGCTAGGCTACCAGATTTTATTCAAGGCATATTTGGTGGTGAACACTTAATGGTCGTGGCTGACGAAGTTCATGAAATTGGCAGTACAGAAAACTCTAAAATATTATCAATTAATTCAGGCCCTAGATTAGGCTTAAGCGCTACACCAAGACGCTATGGCGACCCTCAGGGAACAGAGCGGATCTTCGATTATTTCGGTAACGTAGTTGAACCGGCCTTCACCCTAATTGATGCCATTGAAAGTGGTAGGTTGGTTGAATATGAATATCATCCCGAGCCAATACATTTATCCGCTGAAGAATCAGATGCTTATGAAGAAGCTACTAAGGAAATAAAGCGAGAATTCGCACGCTCACAGCGCGATGATGATGGTAATCCCGTTTCTTCGCCACGTTTACAAAATATGCTAATACAGCGGGCGCGTATTGCTAAAAAAGCCAGTGCAAAAATTCCGTATGCCGTAAAAGTGGTAGAGGAAAATTATACCGAAGGTGAGAGCTGGCTAATTTATTGTGAAGATCAGCACCAATTAGGCGACGTTATGGCGGGGCTTCGTGAAAAAGGCCTCTCACCCTGTGAATACCATACAAGCATGTTAGGTAATCCAGCAGCCTCTTTAGACTGGTTTAAACAGTTTGGTGGAATAATGGTATCAATACGATGTCTTGATCAGGGCGTTGATATTCCTAAAATCTCACATGCAATTATTCTTGCCTCATCACAAAATCCTCGCCAGTTTATTCAACGCCGTGGACGAGTATTAAGAACTTGTAAGGGGAAATATCTCGCTGTGATTTATGATGCAGTGGTTGTGCCGTTAGATATAGAGCTTGAACCTGGACAAATTTCTTTATTGAAAAGTGAGTTACAAAGAAGCATACAGTTTTCAGAAACTGCCATAAATGCATCAGGCAGTAATAGATTAATCAAAGTAGCCATTGATCTAGGAATTGATCCTCAAGAAGTAGGATTGATCGATACAGATGGTATAGAAGATACAGGGGAAGAAAATGAATAAGCAAAGTGATCCATTAAGTGTATTAAAAGCGGTAAAAGATAAGTTAAATTTATCAGTTGAAATAGAACTGATTGAAGGTTGTTATAAGCTTCAAAGTGATCACCAGTACGATAAAGACAGAGATACAATAAGAAAAATGAAAGCCTTAGTCGAAGAGCAAGTATTAGAAAGAGTTGGCGGGAATTTAATATGAAACTTCAAGAGATAATAATTAGTAATTTTATGCCTTATAAAGGCGAGCAAAAAGTTATCTTTCCTCAGCATGAAACGCAAAATGTTATGTTGTTATTTGGCGATAATATGCGTGGAAAGACTAGTTTTCTTAATGCTATTCGCTGGGGATTTTATGGTAATGCGGTAGGGCGGCACCTACGAAAAATTCCAAGAGCTAGCTTAGTTAACATGGATGCTGCTGCGATGGGCGATTGGAGTATGTCCATTAGTTTGAAGTTTAGTGACTCGAATAAAAGTTATGAGTTAAGACGTCAGATAAACAAGAAAGCCCATGTGTCATCACCAAGAAATGATTCTGATTTTGAAGAGAAAGTAGGGTTGCGAGTAAATGGAGTGGTTGTTCCGGGTGATGTGATTGTTAATGAAATCAATCAAGTGCTACCTGAAGAAATATCACGATTCTTTTTATTTGATGGTGAATTGTTACAAGAATATGAGAACTTGCTAATTGAAGGAGATGAGCAAGGGGAGAAAATTAAAGAGCATATTGAACAAGTTTTAGGTGTGCCTGCCTTGATCAATGGTCGGAATGAATTAGCATCCCTCTTGAAAGAAGCGCGTACCCTACAGGCGAAAGATGCCAAAAATAATAACGAGCTTAGTAGTTATGCTGAGCGACAAAGGCAGCTTAGTATTCAGTTTGACTCATTTGAAAAAGATTTAAAAGAACAAAAGTTTCAAAGAGATGAAAACCAAGTTCAAATAGACATAATTGACGATGAGTTGAAAAATACCGAGGCGGTTCAAAAGAAGAAGATTCAACTGGAAGGGCTTAAAGGTAATGTTGAGGTTATAGAAAGAAACTTAGTTAACCTCGCGGACCAAAAGCGTGAGCTACTTAGAACGGCTTGGAAAGATGTATTAAATACCAGTATTGCACCTATATTATTGAATCTACAAAGTGAGAGAGATAATTTAAAAAAAGCAGTTAATAATGCAGCTGTTCTGAATAATAAAATTAAAGATCTTACTGAAATGCTCGATGACAAAACGTGTGTTACTTGTCATCAAAATATTCCAGAAATTGAACCCTTGAAGGAAAAGTATGAGGTTCTAAAAGCTCAGGCTGAATTAAGCGCTGTTAATATGGACGATTACACCGGAATAACTGAAAAGATAGATAAGTTATCTAGAATACGTTCTGCTGAAGAAGGGCGACGTATTCTTCAAGCCTTAACCAAAGAATCTAAAGAACAGGTCGAATTGATTAAGGTAGAAACCAAGTTAGAAGAATTAAATGATGAGATTAAAGAATATGATACCGATCATATTATGCGCCAGCGTGAGAAAAGGGATCGTTTAACCGGGCTTAAATCTCGTGTAGCTCATGCAATAGAAAATATTAAATCAAAAATTGAAAAAAATGAATCTGAGCAAGATCAAATTTCAACATTGATTTCTAAAAATAAAGGCGCTCAAGGTCAGCAAAGTTCAATACGGGTAAATCTTTATCAAGAGTTAGAACAAGTATTTTCTCAAGGTATTGTCCAGCTTCGTGACTCATTGCGTGAGACTGTGCAACAGCATGCATCAAATGCGTTTGCTGAGCTTACAACAGAAAAAACATACTCAGGGTTAGAGATTAATCATAATTATGGACTTTCCATCATTGATCATGAAAACCGTGTATTGAAAGAGCGAAGTGCGGGTGCAGAGCAGATTGTAGCGTTATCGCTAATCGACGGTTTAAACCGTACAGCACGTAAATCTGGTCCAATTGTTATGGATACCCCGTTAGGGCGCTTAGATCCTAAGCACCGTAGCAATGTTTTAGGTTATTTACCCAAAATGGCAGACCAAGTGATTTTACTCGTACATGAAGGGGAAATAGATCCTAAGAAAGATCTGAATAATTTTGCTGAACGAATTGGTGCGCGCTATCAAATAGAGCGAATTTCAGCAACCGAATCAAGAATTGAAAGAGTAAGTGATCATGGATGAGCCAGGGCGTATCGGATTAACAGTGGAAGCAGCCGCACAGCTAGATGACTTACTAGCTGATTTGAATCCTCAAGAAGGTGAAGAGGGGATTAAGCTAATTAAGTTTGACTTATATCGTCTAGCCGTCGCGCTGGGCATTAAAAAGGGACTAAGACCACCTGTGTTAGGGGGTAAGAGCAATACTAGCTTCAGGGTTAGTGAGCTTGATGATGGAGGTGTTCTTTATGCGGCCGTAGAGTGTGCAGGTTTAGTTGATGCTGGAATGCCGATCTATGAATATATTGAACGATTAGCAGAGCAAGGTATTAGAGAGTTTTATGATGAAAATCTAAAAACAGGTCAGCTGCCTTTTGAAAAAATATTTTCTAACTAGAGAATAACCATGTCTGCGATAAAATTATACTTCTGCCAGTTTCACGAAGATGAACCAACTACTATCAGGGTTCATAGAGACTTAATGACTCTGATGGATGAATGGGAACAGTGTGATCAAGCCTCTGTTGTGGGGCTTGTGCATGTGGGATTTGTTCGACCAAAGGTGCAAAAAATACCTCCAATTTTGAAATACAAAGGGCAGGTATTATCAACTTCGGCGGCAAAGTGGGCACTGCCCTTAGATTATCGTTGTTCGCATAGTGTCGTGTTTGAGTTAGATGTAAGTAATAAGAAAATACCTATTCACTTAGTTGTGGAAGGATTTGGTTATCAAGCTGAAGAGCCGGGTGGAATGGCGATAATTGAGCAATCTCTAATATCATCAAGTAATACCGAGATGACCATCGTTAATGCAGCATTAGTAATTCTTAAAGATACAAAGAAACCTCTAAATAAAGAGGAAATATACGCAAATATTGTAGAACAGGAACTTTATCAATTCGGTGCCAAAAAGCCTGTCAGTGTACTTGGGGTAGAGCTCAACCGCTATTGTGGAGGAACAGATTATAGTAATCCTGCTGAAGAGCCACTGTTTGGTAAAACTCATGATGGAAAATTCTATTCGCTAGATAATGCGCCTCGTGATTATGAAGATTGGCTTGTAGATCTAGAATATGAAGAACCTGAACTCTTAACCGAGTTGATACCGTATGGAATATCTAATGAACAGAGTTACTTAAGTTCAGCGCATAAGTTAGAGCGACGATGTCGCGATAAGATTGATATGTTCCGTTATCAAGTGATGTATCGTCGAATAGACAGTAATAATATTGAAGAATTTCTTAAAATATTACCTGAAAGCATCCGAAGAGTAGACCTCTCGTTGTTAGGGTTAACCGTCAGAATATTAAACGTACTTAAGTTGCAATCGATTTCCTGTTTGGCTGATCTAGATGGTATTAGTCTAGGAAGCATGATGCGCTGGCCAAACTTTGGTCGGAAATCCGCAAATGATATTCACAATATAATATCATCTGAAATAGAAGTGCTGATGGATCAGGTTTCTATGGTCAGTATGGAGCTTGGCGTAATCGAGTCTAATTCAGAAGTGGTTGTCGAAGAAGGCGAAGACTATGTAATCGAAAAAATATCTGCAAAGCCTTTAAAAGAACATTTTGAAAATGCGTTGTCTCAATTGAAGGAGAAACATAGGGAAGTTATAGAGCATCGCACTGGTTATCATGGAAGAACTAAGACTTTAGAAGAGGTTGGGTGTTTGATTGGTGTTACTCGTGAAAGAGTCCGTCAAATACAAAAAAAATATGTAGAGAAAATTATTGAACGTGAATTCTGGGATGATTGCATTGCAATAAAAATTGGCCAAATGTTAATTGATCGTAATGAACCGCTTTATCTAGAAATGTTAGAAGTAGAGGATAAATGGTTCGCTGGATTTATGGGTAACTACTCGAACTTAGCAGCCATTATAGAAATGTTCTCAGAAGCTGAAATACGAATTATCAAAATAAATGGCGCAAATATTGTTACTCGAATTAAGAAAGATGACTGGGAAACTGGAATAAGTCAATTTCGTATTAGCTTAAAAGACAAAGCTGCTGATGGTAACTGGACTCGTTCAGACATTAATATGACCTTTAAATCATTTTTAACAGGTTATGGCGCTGAAGAATTATTGTCACTGCTGTGGGATCAATTTTCTGATTCGTTGCAATTCTCTGGTGAAAGCGACGAGAATAAATTACTGGGCTTTGGGCGTACTGCAGAAGCTGCAGTACGCGCTGTTTTAGTACAAGCAGAAAAGCCTTTGCACTATAGTGAAATTGCGATGCGCGCTTCTGCCATTTTGGGTAAAGCTGTGGATGAAAGGCGTGCTCATGGTGCTGCGCCTACCCAAGGCGGATTACTTTATGGTCGTGGTGTATATGGCTTAGCCCACTTTAATCCTGTGTCTGAAAGGATGTGTAAAAATATCATATTAGTTGTTGTTCAAAAAATATATGATGGTCCTTTGAATAAACAGTGGCACTGTAATGAAATCATTGCACAATTAAAAGCCCAGTTCCCTGCACTACCAGGAGAACTTGACCATTACGTTTTAAATATCATATTAGGGGATTCAGAAAAACTGGTTTATTTGAACCGAATGGTATGGGCGCGTGCAGACTCAGAGCAAAAGATTGGCGATCGTATTGATATGGCTGATGCTTATGTGAAAATTCTTGAAGATGCAGGTGGTCCGCTTAAAGGAAGTGAACTTCGCCAGCGTTTGCAGAATATACGTGGTCTTGGAGATACAGTTCAGTTACAGCCTAATGAGTATATGCTCCAGATTGGTCCAGATTTTTGGGGTTTACTCGAACGTGATGTGAAAGGGTCTCAAGAAAGTATTGCTAAAACATTAGATGCTTTATATTTATATTTAAAAAAAGAGAGGAGAGGTATTCATGTGACTGAGGTAGATGCCTTTCTTAATGCTAATGATCTATCAGAAAACTCACCCGTACCTTATGCATTATTAAATTTATCTCAGCGTGATGATCGCTTTCATTTGGCGAAAGCTATGTTTTTAGGGCTGACCGAATGGGATGGAAGTATGGGGCGTTTGAACTTTAGCCAGGGAATAAGAAAAGTTCTTGCGGATATGGGAGTACCTATGGGAATTGCAGAGATAACTGTTAAGCTTGAAGAGGTCGTGGGATTGAGGCTTGACCAGCCTATTTCGAATTTGTTGATCACTCAGGGTGGAGTTTATAATCCTCAAACTAAAAAGTGGTTTCGAAAAATAGAGTCACCTAGCAGCGACCTAAGTCTTGACTAGTAATAGTTTGAAAGCCAATATGTTGTTTTATATGATATTTTTCTAGGTGCATGTGAGAACGGTGTGATCGTGAAATAAAGTAATCATTTTTTTAGTGATGGATGTTGATGAAAGATCATAATTTTTACTGGAAATATTAGAAGAAATTAGGGTGTTAACTTTAATTTTTATAAAGTTTTTTAGATGAATGTTTTATAGGGTGTGTCTGGATGATAGAAGAACAAGATAAAAAAGTATCGTTGGATCAGCTTATATTAGATCCGAATAATTATCGTCTGATTGATGAAAAAGAAGATAAATTTATACCTGATATTAAAGCTGAAGAATTAGAGGGTGAAACTCTTAAGAGGCTTGAAAATCAGAGGTTGGGTGAACTTAAAGATTCTATTCTTAATAATGGTTTTCTTGAGATGGAGAGAGTTGTAATTCGATTGCTTCAGACCAAAAAGAATTTAGCTGAAACGAATGAGAGAAAAAAGAAGTATATAGTGGTTGAGGGTAATCGAAGAACTGCTGCCTTGAAAAGCTTAATAGGAAAGCCTAAAAAAGAGCTGTCGTATGAGAGGTTGTTGAGTAAAGTTAAGTCGATGAATGTCGTTTTTATTGATGGTACTCCTGAACAAATATTTACGTACTCAGCTACATTGATGGGGATTAGGCATGTATCTGGTCCTAAGAAGTGGGATGGTTTTCAAAGTGCAAAACTTATCAATGATTTGTATGAGAAAGGAAACACATTTACGGACATCGGTGAAATCTTAGGTATTACTAATCGCGAGGTTGGGAGGCGCTTTAGAGGCTATCAGGCATTTAAGCAGATGAAGTCTGATACTACTTATAAAGATAAAGTTGAACCTAGACACTATGGCTTACTTCTAGAGTTTTTAGCATCATCAAAAGATGGGAAAAATTGGCTGGAATGGAATGATACTACTTTTGAATTCGAAAATCATGAAAACCTTGAAGTTGTTTATAATGCAATCACCTCAAATTCTGTTGGAGATCTTGAGGTAAGAAATCCTGCTGATGCTCGCAAGTTTGTATCATTATTAGGAACGCATTATAAAAACGATATTGAAAATGGTTGTAGTATACATGACATGCCTGACCCAGATGATCTTAAGGAAAGTGGCAGATTAAAAAGAATTAATAGCTTTATCGCCTTTGTAGAAAAAAACTCATTTAATGAAGAAGAGAATGACAAATTAAGTGAGTTGCATGCAAATCTTCAAAAGAAGTTGGGTGAATAGTAATGATTAGAGGACTAGATTACAGTAATTTTATTCAATATTTAAAAACTCAACTTGAGGAATCTTCACGTGAAGAGGTTAATGGTGTTGAGGTATTTTTTGACTATTATTTAGACTACCCCCCCGACGGTCTAGATGAGGGAGATTCTGATTTTTTTAGAGAAGAAATTGATAGGCTTGTTCAAGCACAAATATTTTATCTAAATAACATGCTTTCTGAGAATGAATCTACTTGGCTAACGATAGATGATGATAAGTGGAAGCTGAATCCCTCAGCCGTTGAAAAAAAATCTGATGATCAAAGTGAGCTCTTTAAGAGGCTGGCTGTTGAAGAAAAAGCTTTATTCGAACTTTCTATGCTAGAAGTTGACGAATCATTAAGAAAAAAGTTAGTAGGCTTTTATAATCAAAAAGTTAAGAAGTATGGAGGTGATAAAGAAAAATTATTAATTATTAAATTAATAGTTGATTCTTATCAGTACGCTGTTAGTGATAATTGTAATTATGTAGATTACATGTCTGCTGCAGGTGAAATTGGTGGTCAGTTAGAAGAAAAAGGTTGTTATAAATATTATGAACAAGCAGGGAAGTATTATAGAAATAAATATGAGCATGAAGAATCTGCTAAACAGTTTGGTTTAGCCATAGATGCAGCTAAAACATGCAAAGAAGATAATGATGTTATATTGTGTTTAACTAAAAATATGCGCATTCAGTACGAACTGTGCGGTGATGAAGATGGTGCGGCGACAGCATTTGTTCATGAAAATGATTTGAAGGCTCTGGTTGATGGAAGAATAAGAATAAAAATAGTATTATCTATTTTGAGAGTATTATCTGATTATTGCCAAAATCCTAAGAAAGTAGCATTCTGGGCTTTTATTTTGATATTGTTGTCTGCATTATTATATGGCTTTTCCGGAATTACGCCATCGGGTAGCTGTGCACAGACATTTTTTACTTCAGGGAAAAACCTTTTTAGAGTTTTCTTTGATTCAATATATTTTAGTATAGTAACTTTTACCACTCTTGGTTATGGAGATTTTTCACCTAGTAATGACTTCAGCAGATTTGTAGCAAACATTGAAGCCCTCGGTGGATTGTTTTTCACAAGTCTTTTTTTAGTTAGTATTGTTCGAAAATATGGCAGGTAACTTAAAAGTGTAGAGTAGCTTGGGCAAGTTGATTTAGCATCTTGCTCAAGCTAAGTACCTTTCTCTATTTGTGATCAGGATATGAGAATATAATTTCTGTTCTAAAGGCGCTAGTATCAGTTCTAATTATGATATGGTTTTTACTAATTAAGTGTCATTAAGGAATCGATAGACGTTACTTTTTTAACTAAATATGAAATTCCACGATGTAGGTGAAGCTTGAAATACAGCTTCAGGTTTTCATCATTCACTTCAATCCCGTCGTTCTTCAGACGGGTTTTCAGTAGTGAAAAATAAACCTCATGATGCTGCCCTGCAAAGGTTTGCCAGGTCATTTCAATGCTGCTATCGGTCACAATATCTTCAAACGGTGGTATAGAAAGCTCTTTTAATGATAAACAATAAGCCCAGCGACATAGGTGGTTCCACTGGCTAATGCCCGTTTTTGCCTTAAGGCGCGAAAGTTGTTTTTTGCCTTTTTCTGAGACGTATACTTTATCAATAACCATTAAAAGTAACCTTCTGTGATAGTAGACGTCTGTAAGTCTTCGTTGTATTGGATGTGATATTCGCGACCTATGTATTTCTTTAAGTTGTCACGATAAGTTTTATCAATTTCTTGGTCAGTTGACAGTAAAATCACCTGATGGCTCGCATTGGGAAAGTAGTTGTCTACTAGCTGTTGGCGGTGCTTAGAATCCAATCGACCCAGTGGTGTGTCGATAATTGCAGGTAGTGGTCGACCTGATGCTTTCGCAAGCCCCCAAAGAATGGAAATTGCTAATATTTGACGTTCGCCAGCGCTGAGTCGATTCGGTTGAATCGCTTTATATTGTTGGTCTAGCAATGTTAACTTGTAAGTTTCTGGTTCGATCGTAATTTCTTTAATAAGATCTGTTTTACGCACTAAACTAATGAAGCTCTCAAAAATCAACGATTCTAAGTGTTTAATGTGTTTGTTAACCATGGCGTGATGGAACTTAGTTAAAATGCTTTGCACGCTACCAATGTTGCTGTTAATTCGATTAAAAAATTCTTCATCGAATTTATTTTGGTTATTGCTCAATCTCAAGTTTGTTAAGCGAAGTTCTGATCTCTCTACTTGAGAACTTGTTTGCTTGAGTTGATCGGTAAAAATGCTATTTTTAGCCTTCTCTTGAACGATCTCTTGTTCATGCTCTGCTAGCTGGTTTTGTAATGACTTTAGAATTTCTCCTTCAGGTATAGAGGCTATTTGACGCTCTATGTTAAGGTGTTTTTCTTGAATTTCACTTGCATCTTTACAGAGTTTCTTGCTGCTTTTTCGTACTTTATTAAAAGCTGCTTCATTAAGGTCATAAAATTTATCGGGAGAAATTCCTAAATAAAAATCTTCGGGTATCTGTGCTTCTCGTGCATTGATATCTTTTTCAAGTTGACTCTTAACAAGTTTGAATGCAGAAGCGTCTAGTTTTGATGATTTTAGTTGTGCCAGAAGGGCGTCATCACGTTGTTTGAGTTTATCTAGCAGTAGTTTTGTTTCTTGACCTTCTACTTCATTTTCAGCCTGTAATCGTGTTTGACCTAGTAGGTCTTCTACTAAACTTAGTGGTGCAATACCTTCTGCTAAGTTGCGCAGTTCGTTTTCTTTAAGTGTTAAAGCTGACTGATTTTTTTCTAGATTAGCGTCCAAGCTTTCACGTTGATCAAATAGATCTCCACCAGCTTGTCTATATTGGCTTTTAATTTGTTTGATTGTGCTGGATAGGCTATCAATCTGTGTGGCTGTATTGCCGATTTTTTGTAATAGATTTTCTCTATCTTCTATGAGTTTTGAAAACAGTTCTTCTTGAGCCTCTATGTCGGCAGCCGTATCTTTTGTCTTTGCATCCTTTGAGTTGATGCCTTTTTTCTTGTCTTTGCTCAAGCCTACTCGCGATAGAGCTGATAAATCAGTGCCTAATTTATCAACAATATCCAAACCTAATAGTGATGTAATGCCTGTTTTAATTAAGTTGGCAGATCCTTCTGGGTCGGCCAGCGCTTCGATTTTTTCACCATCAAAGAAAAATAGCCCTGAGATACTTAAAGGTATAAATTCGTTAACGTACTCGTACCATTGCTCTGTCATTACTGTGTCGAGAACGTCATTGTGAATGACTTCCATCTGTTCTTTGATGGTTTTCCCTGCAGAGCGCCAGAATCGTTTGACCTGGTAGGTGTTTTTCTCGCCATCGATGTAGGTTGAAAATTTTAGCTCTAGTGAGGTGCCTTCTGTTTCTTTTATATGGCGATTAATCGTTTCACGCAGGTAGTCGTGATAGCTCAATGTGCCTCTGTTAGAGCATTGTGCAAACTTTCCATACAATGTCAGCTGAAGCGCATCTAGGAAAGTCGTTTTGCCGCCACCATTTAAACCGCCAAATAGAATGATCGGTTTTTTCTCGGACTTTGGGCTAAGGTCTATCTGATGACGACCTTTATAGATGCCAAAGTTATGAATAATCAGTTCTTCAAAAATCATTTTTCTACTTCTTGAAAGAGTTCGTTTTGGTTGTCGCTATCTCTATCGGTCGCAAATATACGACTATCAAGCGTATCGTCATCTTTTTCAATATCGTCGATGGCTTCTTTACGGCGGCGTGCGTAATCTTCTGCTTCTTCTTCAGACGTGAAGGCGGCTTTGTATAATGCACCACGCATTTCATCGAATAATTTTGAACGTCTAACCATTGTGCGATTTTGATGTTCTATATGAAGCAGCTCACGGGACAGTTGGTAGAGGACTCCTTCATCATCACCTTCCTCTTTACACAGTGATTTTAAGAGTTCTAAATCATCAACCTTTAAGTTCTGTCGTTCGTCGATCGCTTTTCCTGGGTAACTTTCACCAATTACTTTTTCGTAGATGCCCGGTAGGCTATCTTCTATTTCGTGCTTTTCTGCTACCCAGATTCGGCGAATCTCTTCTAAGTCCTCAAGATCGATTAGTTTGAAGCTCTTGGCTTCTTCTGGTGCTAATTCGGTAACGGCTTCTTGCGCTTCAAGAAGTGCTGCTAGCATGTTTTCACGATGATGCTGGCGGTAAGGTCCGTGTACTAGTTGGTCTCTATAAAAGGTGAGGGTTCCGTTCATTCTGCGGAAATCACGATTTTCTCGTTTTTCATTTTTAACACTTAGCCATTGATTACGAAAATCGAGGATGGGTAGCATCCACTCTTTTTCGCCATCGTTCTGAATCATGGCTTTCATCGATTTGTCTTCATCGACGAGTGTGCATACATAACAGCCAAAACGACTGTCGCCGCAGCTTGGAGTAGATGTGTCTACAACGAGAGGGCATTCTCCATCTTCTGTGGCACCGCTGTACATTCCAAGCAGGTCTGCATTGCGATAACCCCATGGGTTTTTAACCTGAGTAAGGTATTGCCATACATCGTCGTTCTGCCAGTCTGATACGGGGGTATATACCCAGGTTCTATCTAGGCTGCCATTTGCGCTGAGCAGTTCTCTTGTGCTTTTGGATTCATAGTGGTCCATGTTAGATGAACGAGAGGCGCTTTCTGCTTTTCGTGTACCTAACACTAATATGGCTTCGCCATTTTGTTTAACGACATTGTTGATGAAGTTATTAGAGGGGTTTATTTTTAGGCGGCTTGTGCACCAACGAAATTTAGGTCTTGGAGCTGGATAGCCTTTGCCTAATAAATTCACCCAGAAACGATCTTGTAGTGCAGGGGTTAGTCGATGAGGTTGAATAGGAAAACCTTCCACTTCACTTTCGACGACCTGTTTCATTTTAGTCAGCGAGTTCTCTACCCATAGCGCCACAATTGGGTTTTCTACTAACGTATCGGTACTTATTACGTGTACAGGTTTGTGCCACTGGTCTGGATTAAGCTCTTTCAGTGCGTACCAAACAAGTTGCAGGGTTGCCGTTGAGTCTTTGCCACCTGAGTAACCGAGTACCCAAGGAATTTCATCACTTAGGTAAAGGTCTTGGGTCTGTTTTATAAGTGCGGAAATAGTCTCTTTAAATCCTTTTTCTTTAAAGACTGTTTTGCGCTCTTTGGCGTTATTTTTGGCCATTTTCGCCTCGATTAAATGCGTCTTCAGTGCGTTGTTCTTCCGGTGTTAATGGCAGACCAATATGATTTTTAAATAAGTTAGTAGTAAGCGATACATTAGATGAGGACTTTTGGATTCGCCCACCCAACATACAGCGCCCTTCCCATGTTTTACTGTTAGAGCGCTTCCAGTTGATTGTTTTCAACTTTTTAAGATGCTTCTTTTGTTCTGTTTTGCTTTTCTCAATGATTTCATTACCTAGGTGTCCAAAAGCCTGCAATACAACGGCATGGCTATGAACGTAGCTTTGGCGGACTTCACCGGAAGTTAACTTGCCTTCTTGCACTTGTTGCCACTCGGGGATGTAGTTGTATACCTCGTCCCAAAAGCTACAGCATGCTTCGACGGCTTCGTCGAAGCTGTCGTAGGCATGACCCGATAATATGGCTGCATTGGCCATATGAATCGCGCTGAGAGTGAACAGCTTTCGTGACCTTGGCGATAAGGAACTCTTCTCCATTTCGACGATGTCTTGGAAAGCGGTAGAGTTGGCGATTACTTTTTTAGAGAGTAATGCGCCTTCATCCCTGTGGTCATACAATATGCCTAATGAGGGGCTTGTTCGTGTTGCATAGCGATTGAGGTCGGCAAACATTTGCTGGCACCGCTCTAAGCCTCTATCAACAAAAAATACGACCGAGATGGTTTCGTCACCTAATTCTGGTTTCGTTTTAAGCGCTTCATCAATGGCTGCTCGTCTGTGCTGTCCGTCATTGATAATGAACTGTGAGTTCATATCAATTTTTAAGCGGCCAACTCGGCTTGAATCGCCTTGATCACCCATGGGCTCAAATTTCACTTTGCCATCGATGGAAGCCGTGATTGAGCTGAATACATAGTCTTTAGTATTGTTTGTTAAATAGGATGCCATTTCAGGCACCCTCGATCGATTCAGGATACGTTGAGCGCGTAATTCGGGTACGAGCTCTTCTTCATCAAATATAAAGATTTTTGGTATTAGGCGAAGCGGGCACATGGATACATAGTATTCACGCCCGGCTTGGATGCCTCTAATTGCGGGGAATATATATTCAAATGATGTATCCATGATGTTTGGCTCTGTGGTTGATAAGTTTGTATGTCTACTTACAAACATCTATAATAAACTTTTGCTGTTTAACTAACAATAGTAGCGATGTAGTTTGTATATGACTGTTTATCTTGATTGCAATGCCACAACGCCTTTAGAGCCTGAAGTCATTGATATTATGAAGAAATATCTTTGTGATGAGTTCGCTAATGCAGGCTCTAGAACCCATGAATTCGGCAATATAGCGAAAGCTGCGGTTGAGCAAGCTCGAGAGAAGGTCGGTTTGGTAGTTGGTGCGGATAAGAGTGATGTTATCTTTACTAGTGGGGCAACAGAAGCAAACAATATTGCGATACTGGGCTTAGAAGCTTTTGCTGTGGCGTCTGAAAAAATGCATATTATTACTACGACAATTGAACATAAAGCCGTTCTTGAGCCTATTGCCCATTTAGAGCAAAAAGGCTTTGACGTTACCTATTTAGAGCCTGAGCCAGATGGAAGAATTAGTCCCTTGGATTTAGCGGCGGCTTTACGTGCTGATACGTGCTTAGTGAGCATAATGCATGTGAATAATGAAACCGGTGCGATTCAACCACTGAGTGAATGTGTTGATGTACTGAAAGCACATGATG
The DNA here is from genome assembly GCA_000967895.1 of Oleispira antarctica RB-8. Lineage (GTDB taxonomy): Bacteria > Pseudomonadota > Gammaproteobacteria > Pseudomonadales > Oceanobacteraceae > Oleispira > Oleispira antarctica. Next base: position 2,966,822 of record FO203512.1, on the reverse strand, counting down.
CGTATTTTCATGTTGATGCGGCACAAAGTTATGGCAAGGAGGTGGATGTTTTAAAGAATCCGCGTATTGATCTAATTAGTTGTTCGGCCCACAAAGTATATGGTCCGAAGGGCGTTGGCGCATTAATTAACCGCCGACGTAAATATAAGCGTGTTCCATTATCACCGATCCTTTTTGGTGGTGGGCAAGAAAGGGGCTTGCGCCCAGGTACTTTACCTGTTCATCAGATTGCTGGTTTTGGTGTTGCTGCTGAGCTTGCCCTTAAGCATTATAAAAATAGAACTGTACGGTGCGAGCAAATAAAACAGGATGCGATGTCTGCGCTAGAAGTTTTGTCACCTAATTATCACGGCCAGGAATATGCAATTGCTTCTACTTTAAATTTTTCTATTGAGGGTGTGAATTCAGAAGCCGCGATTGTTGCTCTTAAGGGCATTATTGCTGTTTCTAATGGAAGTGCTTGTACATCTTCCAGTTACTCTCCTAGCCATGTATTAGAAGCCATGAAGCTCACGGAAGATGAGGTTGAGGGCGCACTGCGTTTCTCATGGTGCCATTTAACAGAAACTCCAAATTGGTCTGCAGTGACTACTGCCTTATCTAGGCTTATTTAAGTAATCTTACAAAGCCGATAGCCTTTGAGTTTCACACCTGCTTGGCGGAGTGTTGCTTCTAGCGCTTTTTTAGGGAGACCTATGTAGCCACTTGTTTTAATTCCTAAGTCACTGAGTCTTTTTTCAAAGCTGAGTTGTTTCTTGTAATCCTTATCTGATTCACTCATGAATAACGATTTGTTATAAAGTGGCTGTGGCGTGAATTCGCCGAAGTAATCGAAAAAATCTATTTCTTGTGTTCGCATGTTGATTTTTATACGTTCTTTTAAAAGAGGTATTGGTAACTCATTAAACCCTTCGTAGACCATTAGGGTTACTTTTCCTGATCTAATGTGTATTTTGATTAGGTTAACATTATCAAGTTCACCGTAAAGCTGTGTTGCACAACCTACATACACTCTTAATTCCTTTGGTAATTCATTTAACTTATCTTTATTAATGGTTAACGAGTGCTGTTCGTCTAAGTAGCTATTGTTGATTGAGGTGGATGCATTGACGCACTGATTATAAATTAATTCTGGTGAGTTAAGGTTGTGCAGTAATTCAAGACCTGCTTCTCTAGCTTCGCTGTATTTGTTGAAATGAATTTTAATGTCTCTTTTCAGACTTTGAGGCATTCGGGTATATGAATCACGTTTTTTAAAGAAGCCTAGAGAGAAATATACTAATAGATCATCTTTTCGAGCCTGTTGTGCTAAATCGAAGGAGTCTTGCTCATAGATATGTATGCAGGTTGAAAAGGCTTTTATATGGGAACCGCATATCTGACGTATTTGATCTGAGAGGTCAAATTCATCGTTTTGGGGGACTCTGGCTAGTTCTAGGCAGGTATACCAAAAATCTTCCAATAATATTTTATGTTTTGAATATATGTCTTTGCTTTGCTTTTGAGTTATAGCTTTGACTGGTTGGCTTAATTGACGCCAAGATTTACGTGACTTTTGTCGTTCTAATAAATAACGCTGTTCTTCTACTTTATCTTTAAATATTACAAATACTCCCGGCCCTAATGCAATCGCATTTTCTTCAAGTGCCAGCTCAAGATAGCTTTGAAGTTCGGCTTGGTAATAATATTTCTGAAAGGTATTTCTTTGTGTTAGTACTCCATCTTTGTAGGGTTTGAAGCGTTCGTATATTTTTTCATTACCAAGCATTGCGGATATTAGTATTATTTTTTGGCAATGGGCATAAGCTATTTTTAATGTTTCTTGTCGCTCTTCTTTATCTTCAATGACATTAATAACGAATCCTAAATTAACAATGTCACAGGGCTGGATGTCGGTATCTGGGCTATGTACAGGATCCCATCCTATACACTCTATATTGTGAGCTTCTAGTTCTCGTATATCATCGCCTTTACCGCAGCCATAATCGAGTACGCTGTAATCACCGTTAAGATACCCTCGTTGGGCTAATAGGAGCATTGGAGTCGATAGTTTATCTCGACTTATTGCTGTCTTATGCCTATCAATTTCACCGTAGAAGCTTTCGCTAGGCTCGGGTATGATTTTTTTTGATAGAGATTTAATGTGACCTTGCTCATCTAAAAAGTAGCCTTTACGTTTTATTAATTTATTCCAGTTGTTTTTAAAACCTATGGTTCTGGTATTTTGATATAGACCTATGCCTTCACCTTCTTCAGTGAATATACGGAACTGTTCGACGTCTGGGTGGTTGGGTTCTATAAAGCACTCACGTCTATGAAGTATTGGTGGGTTCTCGGATGTTGTGTAGTTGGTTTCTCTAGCGGTCAATTTTGTTAGGTCAATGGTGTAGCTTTTATGTAAAGGAGGGTAGGGCTCTTCTTGAAATGTTGGGTAATATAGTAGGCTTAATTTGAAGTCACGCTTGCTGTATTTTACCAGTGTCCAATGGTCGTCTGGAATATTTAAGGCTTTAGCAATTTTGAGAGTGGGTGTGCTTAGCTTTGTGGTAATACATTCTAGAGCAGATTTATGTAGATAGACTGCTTCTGGTAGGTGCTTGCCGATAGTTATGCTTTTGACGAGTGCATTGAATGTGTTGAAATCCATCTAAACTCTCTTTGAATGTTGGTTAAAAATTAATGGGTTTATTGTAGCTGATCTGGGTATTGATAATTAGAAAGGTGAGGAAATTACTTTGTTTTGGGCATATCAGTTGGCACATCAAAATTCTGCGTCGCTGTGGGTTGAGAAAAACTAGTTTATGGGGCCTGTAGAGCGAAAAAACGTTTCAGCTGAAACATTCTAAGCATTTATGATTCAGGTGACAGAAAACTCAATTACAGAGTAAGCTAGCGTCAATTAACCTTCCTTAGTAATTAAGGAAGACGCACGTTTTAAAGTGGAAATGGATTTTGGCAAAGATAATCCAACGCTTTGGTGCCGACCATTTTGATTACATTGTGGTAGATGAATTTCACCATGCGTCTGCCAGAACCTATCAACAGCTGCTATCGCATTTTACCCCGCGCTATTTATTAGGATTAACCGCCACCCCAGACCGTACCGACCAGTCGGATATTCTTTCGCTATGTGATGATAACTTGGTATATCGCAGTGATTTATTTGAAGGCATAACTCAGGGCATTTTGGCACCGTTTCATTATTACGGTATTGGCGATACGACGGTTAACTACCAAGAGATTAGCTGGCGTAATAATAAGTTTGATGAAAAAGAACTGGTTAATCAGTTAGCCACACAAGCCCGTGCTAAACATGCGCTAAAGCACTGGCAAGAACACAAACAAACCAGAACGCTGGCGTTTTGTATTTCAAAGAAGCACGCCGACTTTATGGCTGAGTACTTTGTTAAACACGGTATTAAGGCGGTATCGGTACACAGTGAATCGGCTATTCGCCGTAATGATGCCTTGTCTCAGCTAGAGGCGGGCACCCTTGGTGTTGTGTTCTCGGTAGACCTGTTTAACGAAGGGGTAGATTTGCCTTCGATCGATACGGTGTTAATGCTAAGGCCGACGGAATCTAAAATTATCTTTATGCAGCAGCTAGGCCGTGGCCTAAGGCGTTGTGAGGGCAAAGATAAGTTAATCATCGTGGACTTCATTGGTAATCACCACAGCTTCTTTAATAAGCCCGAAGCGCTATTTAAAATCGGCCCAACGAATGCCAATAAAAAAGACTTCATTAACGATGCGAATGACGTATCGTTGGTATTACCCGAAGGCTGCTTTATTAATTACGACCCTGTTGCCATTGATTTTATGCAACAGCTCACCGCCACGCGCATTGATTCACAAGTAGAGCTGTATGAATCGTTAAAAGCATCGTTTGGCTATAAACCGAGTATGGGCGCGTTTTATCATGCGGGTGGCAGCATTGATACGATACGCCGCGAATATGGCCAGTGGTGGGAGTTTGTGGCTAAGCAGGAGGATCTTTCTGATAGCGAGTTAGCCTGCTTAACCTCGCACAAAGCGTTTTTACGTGAAGTTGAAGTGACGAAGCTGGATAAGTCTTTTAAATTAATTCTGTTGGAATCGTTATTAGAGAATGATGGTTTCAAAGCCCCTGCGAATACGTTGGCCATTGCCCAAAATAGCTTTGGAATTTTTAAGCGTCGCCAGCGTTTGGTGGTTGATCTGCCAGAGAAGTATCAAGCATTAGCAGCACTCGATACTAAGCAATTGAAAACATGGCACACCTATTGGTTGAATAACCCCGTTAACGCTTGGACGGGTGGCAGCAAGGCTCAAGGAGGAAAGAAGGCAGCCGATAAAGCGTATTTTAAAATAGAAGAAGAGAAGCTTACTTATTTAACCGCTATTGCAGCTGAAGAACTGGATGCGTTTAACGTGATGGTGCAAGAGCTGGTAAATTATAGATTCTTGCAATATGAACAGCGCTTAACCAATAAGGTGATAGAAGGTGATTCAAGCCCTGTAAATGTTTTACCCGATGCCGCTAATTCAATCCCTTATTTCAGCGACTTAAAAATCGCCTGTGGCCACTTCCGCACCAGTAGCCATGAAACAGAAGAAATTGAACAGATCGCCTTACCAGAAAAATACGGCACGCTAGATCCAGCGAAGCACTTCATTGCTCGCGCAATGGGTAACTCCATGAATGGGGGTAAACACCCCATACACGATGGCGATTATTTATTGCTTGAACATATTACTTCTAATAACGCAGGCAGCATTAGTAATCAGATTGTTGCTATTGAACGCCAAGATACCAGTGGTGATGACCAATACCTTTTGCGTTCGGTGAATAAGCTTAGCCAAGGCCAGTATGAGTTAGTTGCACAGAATAGTGATTATGAACCTATGATGGCTACTGAAGATATGGCTACGTTTGCGCGGTTGAGGGATGTTATTGATCCGATGGATTTGTATCTGCATCAATCGTTTATGCGCGCTGATATACCGGGGTTGTTTGGACTTGAGTTTAATAAAGGCGCTTGGGAAGCAGGGCATGTTTGCCCGAAGGGGCAGGATGACCAGTTTCTGTTGGTAACCCTGAACAAACAGGGGAAGAATGCTGACCACCAGTATCATGACTATTTTAAAGATGGAAATACCTTCCATTGGCAGAGCCAGAACTCTACCTCTTCAACTAGTGGTAAAGGCCAGCGCTTAATTAATCATAAGGTTAATGGCAGTAAGCTGCATTTGTTTGTGCGTAAGAACAAATTAGAAGCTAAGAAAGGTGCCCCGTTTTATTATTGTGGTGCTGTGAATTATGAGTCTCATGAGGGTGAGAAGCCTATGAGTGTTGTTGCTGGGCTTGATAGTGAGCTTTCTGAGTCTTTGAAGTTGGAGTTTGTTGGGTGATTAGAGTTAGTTTTTTCGTTAAGTAATGCTCTTCAATACCTCGCCAGAGTAGTAAGGGGCTGGAGTTTAAAGCGGTTATTTTAGCGGGCTGGGTACGTTGAAGAATCATGTCGAAGAGGTGCGGTTGTTGTATGTGGGTATGACCCGTGCGCGTGAGAAATTGTTGGGGTAGGAATGTCACCTTGAAAACTTTTATTCTGGCTTGCCATTATACGGAATACCCGTATAGTTGATGTATGAAAACAGTTTATGAAACCGACACTTTTAAGAAGCAAGCCGATAAGATTTGGGCAGAAGATGAGCGTTTGGCATTTGTTACTTATATTGCCGAGAATCCGGATGCTGGGGACGTTATTCCTAATGCAGAAGGTGCGCGTAAAATACGCTGGAACCTTGGTGGCCAAGGCAAGCGTGGCGGTGTTCGGGTAATCTATTTTAATGTAAGTGAAGATTTACTTTGTTTAGTAGCGATTTATAAGAAAACAGAGCAGTCAAACATGAGCGCAAAGAAAATTAAAGAGGTGCACTAATTATGAATATTGAACGCATTGCACAGGCGATAGAAGATGATGCAGGTGAGTCTATAGAAGGCTTGCGTGAATCACTCACCGAAATGAAGGCGGGTAATATTGCTCGTCAATATACTCCCGAGCAGCTGTTGCTTCAAAAAGCTCGTTCAAGTCTGCATTTGTCGCAAGCAAAATTCGCCAAGCTTATCGATACGCCAGTGGCTACTTTAAGAGACTGGGAGCAAGGTCGTTTTAAACCTGCAGGCAGCGCATTGGTTTTGTGTAAGGTTGCTATTAAAGATCCTAGTGTTCTACTGTCTGTGTAGTATTAAAATAGCCTGTTTTAAGGGGTATTTTTAGTAGAAATAGATCTATTAAACTATCCTATTTCTTTTCATCTCCAGCACGCATTACGCTAAAATTACTAATGTATTAAAAACCAGTGTTTATAACATCACTGTTTTAACATTCAGTATGGGTGGCTTCTATGTATGCTGTGAATCTCTCTTCTACTTTGGGTTCTGCTAGCCCTTTCTTTATTTCGGAATCGTCTGCGGATTCTTATTCTGATTCGAACTCTGACCCTTCCTCCTCAGATTTTTTAAATTCAGCCCCTTTTAATGCTGACGATTCTAATGATCAGTTGGCCGATAAAATTACCACGCTGGCTGGGCAGATTAATGCGGCGACTTATCGCTTTTTAAAAATGATTGCGGAGTTTGATCGTCGTAAGGCGTGGGTGGGGCCGGGTATTCGTTCGTGTGCGTATTGGCTGGCTTGGAAGAGTGGTTTAGATATTACTGTGGCGCGAGAGAAAGTTCGGGTTGCCAAGGCGCTTGTGGGTTTACCTAAAACGAATGGGGCGTTTGAGAAGGGTGAGCTGAGTTATTCTAAGGTGCGGGCGATGACGCGGGTCGCGACGGCAGAGAATGAATCGTATTTATTGAATATTGCGCAGTATGGTACGACTGAGCATGTTGTGAAGTTGGCTGGGGCTTTTCGTACGGTTTCTCGGGCTGAGGATTTTGACGGTGCTGATGCGATGAGTGTGATGGGTGAGTTGAATGACTCGGTTGTGGTGAGTGAGCATGAGCTTGATTTAAGGCGTGAGCAGAAGCTGTATGAAGCGCGTGGTGTTTCTTGTTATCAAGATGATGATGGACTGTGGATTATTAAGGCGAAATTACCTGCTGAGGCGGGTGGTTTGTTGGTGAAGGTGATTAAGGAGTTGGGTGACCAGTTAGCGGCGGCTGAAAATTTAGCTGAAAAAGAGAAGGGTGAGAAAGTAGCAGCGGACGCGTTTTCTGAATATAAAAAGGATGATTCTTTAAACGAAAAGTTATTAAAAGAGCCGCTTACGTTTCCTCAAAGAAGAGCGATGCGTTGGTGATGCTGGCTGAAGGGGTGGGTTCTTTAAAAGGGCATGAGCGTTGTCAGTTGGTGCTTCATGTTCATCAGGGCGGGCTGGGTTCTACTGCGCTCGATTCTAATCTGGATGGCCGTTGGTTGTTGCCTGATGCGGCTCGGCGGTTGGCGTGTGATGCGAGTTTGTTGGTGGTAAGTGAGGATGATGTTGGGAATGTGTTGAATATTGGTCGGCGTAGTCGGGTTATTCCACCGGCGATGGCGCGGGCTTTGGCGATTCGTGATGGCGGGTGTTGTCAGTTTCCGGGCTGTTGTGAGTCGAGCTATGTGGAGGGGCATCATGTTAAGCATTGGGCGGATGGTGGTGAGACTAAGTTGGATAATTTGGTGACGCTTTGTCGCCTCTTTAGCAACAAGAAGATCATCGGGAGTTGCATAGGGGAAAGTTCTTTTTGGCGGTTAAACCGTTATCTGTTAATCAAGAGTCTTATTCTGGTGGTGTGAATGAGCCGCAGCGGTTTGTGGATCGTTTGTGTTTTTCTACGGTGGAGCGGTCTTCTTTGGTGAGTAAGCATAAGTATGTTATTGCGCAGAATCCGGCTAAGTTTTCTTGTGCTTGCTGTGGTGACTCTTTATTGGATGGAAGGGAGCTGAAGCAGGCTTTGCCGCAGGCGATTTATGATGGCATTGGTGCGAACACGGCGGTGACGAAGTGGGCAGGGGAGCGGATGGATTTGGGGATGGCGGTTGATGGGTTGTTGAGGGTGAGCCGAATAGCGCAAAGTATCGGCTCATGATGTGAGTAGAATGTTAATCTTGTTGAATATATTCATCATAATCTTTATTTTTTATACTAATGTTGAATATATTCATCATATTAATAATTATCTAGAGAATCACTGTCATGGACTTTTTCACTCATCTAGCCAGTAATGTTCGGCAATACCGCAAAGATAATGGCTGGAGTCAGCAGCAATTGGCGGATTTTACGGGGCTTGATCGTACGACGATTAGTGCTTTGGAGCGTAACAGCTTCAATGAAATAGGCATTCGTAAGGTGCAGCGCATATTGCAGGTTCTGAATCATTCTCTTGATATCAAGTCTGTCGGGCTTCCGACTCTAGATGATATGCAGCGTTTCAATAGGGAGAGCAGTTGATGGCGAACGTTGACGTGTATGTTCAAGCTGAAAATGTGGGTTTACTGGCAAAAACGGCTCAAGCCGATGAGTTCAGTGAAAAACATAGTTTTACTTATTTAGCCGATGCTAAGCAGGCATTATCGCTACTGATGCCGGTAAGAATTGAAACTTATGGCTATTCTGGTTTGCATCCCATTTTTCAAATGAATCTACCTGAAGGTTATCTCAGAGAGTATTTAGAACGTGCCACGGCTAAGGCTTTTGGCAGTGATGATTTAACCGTTTTGACTTTGCTGGGTAATAATCAGATTGGCCGTTTGCAGTATCGTCTTGAAGGACAGGTATTTGATGATGCTACGGAAGTGGCACCTGAGTTGTCTGAAATTTTAAGCAGTGATGATGACGATTTATTCGATCAGTTATTAAAGCGTTTTGCTTTACGATCGGGTGTGGCGGGTGTGCAGCCTAAGATGTTAGTAGATGCGTCTGATAAATCCACAGTCCTTTTAAATTCTAATGAAGTACATTCTTATGTAGTAAAGGCTTGGGGTGGCGAATTTCCTCATTTAGCGTGTAACGAATATGTCTGTCTGATGCTTTGTAGGAATGCTGGGCTTAATGTACCTGATTTTTATATTAGCGATAACGGTAAGCTGTTTATAAGTAAGCGCTTTGATATTGATGCTAATGGCCTTGCTCTGGGCTTTGAAGATTTTTGTGTTTTACAGGCTAAGTCGACCAAACAGAAATACGATGCGAGTTTAGAATCTTGCGCCAATACGATTAAACAGTATGTCTCTCCTCAGTGTGTATCGCAGGCATTGGCCGATTTTTTTAAATTAACCGTTATTAATGTACTAGTGCGTAATGGCGACGGACATTTAAAAAATAGTGGCATTATTTATGATGATTTGAAGGGGTATCAACAAGGTACTCTACCAGATCAAGTACGGCAGCTAGCGCCCATTTTTGATGTGGTGAGTACGGTTGTTTATATCAAAAATGATTCTATGGCGTTGACATTAACGGGTTCTAAACGTTGGCCGAAATGGAAGGTGTTAGAGCAGTTTGCGGTTTCTCATTGTGGATTATCTAAAAAGAAAGCCGCTGTTATTCTTGCTGATGTTTATCAGGCAGCGAGTGACACTTTGCCGATACTGCATGATTTAAAAAATCAGCATGAAGGATTTTCTGAATTGGCGGACGAATTAGAATGTCTGTTGATGGCAACGATTGCTTGAAAAATCGAAGGGGCTATTTGGAATTACAGGTACATGTCCAAAAATAACAAATTTACTCAATGCTCGTGGAAGTAAAAAGGAAAAGGAATACTATAAATACACTACCGAAATTTTGATGGATTTAATGGAAAAATAATTTAATAAAAAAAGTAATCATGTAACGATTCAAGGTCTTACTGAACTAAGGGTCACAATGTTGATTGATAAAAGTGGGCTTTTAGAAAAGGTAGCATTATCTGACGTGTATCCGTATGGTCCGATAAAAAATGCACTCGACTATATCAATGTGCAGAAAATTCTTGAACGGATTCAATATAAATTCAAACAAACCATTATTCAAGATGAGTGCGGTAAATACGAGATTTATGCGACTGCTCGATGGAAAATGCCCGAATAAGCGACATTCAGTATCATAGATGGTCATTCTTTCCCCAATTTTACCCAATAACGATCCAGAGCATACTAATAAAGAGATCTGGCTATTACGAGTAACCTTGCTAAGTTCACGTCTTGTGACGAAGTGGGCAGGTGAGCGGATGGATTTGGAGGTGGCGGTTGATGGGTTGTTGAGGGTGAGCCGAATAAGTATTGTATTCGGCTCACTTCGTATTGAATAGGCCGTTTATGATGAATTTAACAGATCTATGGATTTGGCAAAGCCCGAGCTGGACTGACTTTCAGTGGCAGGATGAGCTCATTCTGCCTCGTTTACGCGATACTCGGCTGAAGCTTGGGGTATTACTTGGCAAGGCTTCTTTAAATACCAGCACTGAGCAATCCCTTGATACTCTATTGGCCAATATCATTGCTTCTTCTGCAATAGAAGATGAGCAGTTGAATGTGGAATCTGTACGATCTTCTTTGGCTAAGCATTTAGGTCTGTCATCAGAGCAGCCTTATCCGACTTCTGATCGATCAGAAGGTCTTGCGGCCATGATGATGGATGCATTGCAGAATCAGCATGCTCCGCTCACGACACCTCGTTTATTTCAATGGCATGAATGGCTTTTCCCTCCACCAAAGGAAGATGAGTGGTCATCCCAAACGATCATCGTTGGTAAGTTACGAGGCGATGAGCCTATGCAGGTAGTTTCTGGGCGACTTGATAAGCAAACTGTTCATTTTGAAGCGCCACCCAGAGATCAGCTCGAACAAGAGTTAGATCAATTTATCTCTTGGTTTAATCAAAGTTACCAGGAGCTATAGTCAAATCTGGTGTACAGAATATCAAGCAGCATCCTGATCCTGTTGTTCTTGTTTGATGCCATCACGAAATTTCACACCCGTAATCACATCCGCTAATAAATTATAACCTCGTAATCTGTGCCACCGTTTCTGAGCCGTTTCCATTAACTTCAATACCATCGCTAACGTCGTTACTCGACTGCCACAATTTTTACTTTTTGTTGTTCTTAACCGCACCGTCGCAAAAACAGATTCTATCGGATTAGATGTACGTAAATGGCCCCAATGCTCAGCAGGAAAATCATAAAATACCAACAAGGCTTCTCGATCTTTTTCAAGACACCTCATCGCTTTCGGGTACTTAGCTTCAAATAATTTAACGCAATTTGTCATGCTTTTATTGGCTTCTTCTTTTGTTTCAGATTGCCAAATTTCATGCAGTGCGCTTTTTACTTTTGGTTGCATCGCTTTAGGAAACTTAGCGAGCACATTCGCTGTCTTATGAACCCAGCAACGCTGCCCTTGTGTCGTTGGCCAGCACTTAGAAAGCGCTTTCCAAAAGCCTAAGGCCCCGTCTCCGACAGCAACTTTAGGCTCGATGCTTAAGCCTCTTTGCTTTAGGCCGAGTAATACTTCAGACCAGCTTGCCTCTGACTCTCGATAGCCATCACTCACGGCGATGAGCTCTTTATTTCCCAGCTCGTCCGAGCCAATGATCACCAGCAAGCAGACTTTATCATCCATTCTTACATTGCAATAAACGCCGTCAGCCCAAACATAAACATAACGCTTTTTACTTAGATCTCTTTTCTGCCACTGGGTGAAATCAGCCTCCCAGCTTGTTTTCAACCGGCTGATTGTAGCAGCCGAAAGGCCTTTCGCTTCCTCTCCCAATAGGTGCTTTAGCGACTCACTAAAATCACCCGTTGAAATGCCGCGCAAATAAAGCCACGGTAAAAACTCTTCAATACTTTGGCTGCGTTTTAGATAAGGCGGTACAAGTGAGCTGTTGAATTTTATGCCATTATCAGTACGGTCACGCACCTTAGGAACTTTGATATCAATATCTCCTAAGCCTGTTTGTATAGTTCGCTCAGGAAGGTAGCCATTGCGCACCAGGCCAGTCTTTCCATCTTCTGTTAATAACCCTTTATGATCGGCTAAAAGCTGTTGAACTTCGGTTTCAATCGCTTGGGCTAACAACTGCTGCGCGCCTTGCTTTAAAACTTGTTGTAATAAGTCAGTTGGCTCTGGTTTATGTAGCTGAGAAATATTATTATCATTCATGCAGTGTACTCCTTTTGGTTGTTGATCCGCCAAGATCAATCAACAGGATACGCTGCTACTTATTTACCCGATACACCAGAAATGATCATACCTCAGTTACCAGCAGTCTGATTTAGATCCATTATTGCGTGCGGCTATCACTCACTTTTGGTTTGTGACTCTGCATCCGTTTGATGATGGTAATGGCCGAATTACACGAGCGCTTACTGACATGGCTTTAGCTCAGGCTGATAGTCAGAGTGTTCGGCTTTACGCTATGTCGGTTGCTATATTGGAAAATAGAAAAGAATATTATCAAATATTAGAGCAAAGCCAGTCTTTTGATTCTGCTAAAGACCTTACGCCTTGGTTGCTTTGGTTTTTTGATTCTCTTGATATCAGTTTAGATAATGCGATGAATGCTATTGATGCTACTTTATTGAAAACTCAATTTTGGCAGAGGCATCATGATTCGGGTTTAAGTGAAGGGCAAGTTAAGGTTTTAAATCGCTTATTAGACGACGGTGAAAAAGAATTTGTTGAGGGTATTAGTGCATCGCAATATCAAAAAGTTGCAAAGGTAAGTAAGGCGACTGCGACTCGACATTTGGCTGATTTATTAGATAAATTATGTATTGAGAAATTACCAGGAGGAGGAAGGAGTACGCGCTATTGTATAAAATTCTAATTAATTCTCTACGCATATTTAGGATTCATCTATTGATATTGCACAAATCTTCGTGAGTGTTTTTTCAAAGTCTTCGTATTCTTTATCTTCCAAATTCATATTCATACAAAGTCATTTAGTTAGCTTAACTAACAATTTAACATGTCTAATGTTAATGGAGCCTTCGGTATACGTTGTAATTATGGAGAAAGGCTATGAATATTATGTTCATGGCCTTTTTTATGCGTGGAGATAAGGAATTATCTTTCTGCGCCGCCAGCACCTCCTGATTTTGTTGCGGGTGTTACTTTATTTTCTTCTACTTCATAGGATTGTATAACGATGGCGGCTTTGGTGGCTTCTTTAAGGTTGGCGGCTTTCTTTTCTTCCTTCGTTTGCGCTGTTTCAGTCGTTATCGAAGAGACATCTGTGTTTTCTCCGCAAGCGGTGATGGCTATGGCGGTGAGTAGGATAGCGGCTTGCTTTAACATGTTTATTCCCCAAATTTGAATGATTGTGTATTTAAAGGCTGTGGTCTGGTTAAAGCATAACACTAACATTAATGGCATTTTCAATCAGTAGTATATTGGTGTTTTCTTTTTCTTTAAACTCTCTTATACTGATTTTATATACAGTGTTTGTATGTACAGTACCTGAGTCTAGTGCTTGATGTATGAAGTGGGAGAGTGGAATGGTTATTAAACTTATGCTTTATGGCGATTCAGGGGTAGAAGCCTCGATTCACTATTATAGGAAGGGTTAATGTTTGCGAAAGCGCTTAAGGCGCTGTCGTATTCAGAGGGAATGCTGGGTGGTGGAGTTATTTGCATATTGAATATATTCATCATTGCGCTGATGTTTTATAGTTTTATTGAATCGATCTATCATTTTTAATTAGTACTTACAAAAAAGGCCATGAACATAATATTCATGGCCTTTTTGTGCTGCGAATAAAAGGAGTTATCCTTCTACGTCACCGGTAACAACAGTATCAGTTACTGGCGCTGTTTCCATAGTCGTTTCAGCAGCGGCTTCGTCTGTTTTGTCTTCTGCTTTTATTTCAGTTGTATCTGTAATAACAGCGGCTTCCGTTGTTTCTACAATGGCTGCAGTTTCTACAACCGGTGCAGTTTCAATGGCAGCTGAAGAAGTCGTATCTTCTCCGCAGGCTGTGATGGCGATGGCGGCTAGTACGATGGCGGCTTGCTTTAACATTATTTATTCCCAAAGAATCAATTATTATATGCCTATTAAGGCGTGGTAAGACTAAAGCATTATGCTTGTTTTAAATATGAATCATGTTGGTATTATCACATCGTATATGGCTAATCGTTAAAACTGTGGACCAGTACTTTTAAAAGGGAGCAATTAATAATCGGTTAGCGTATTGCATGGGTTATGAAGGTATTAACCGCATCATTAACCACCGGTTTTCTAAAGGCGGGGGTGATGAAGTGTGGTGCAATCAGTTGTTCTTTTTCAATTAAGCGCGTTATTAAGGGTAAAAACTCTAGTGATGTTTTACCGGCGAGCAGGTTGTTAAAATCTTTCTCATGCTCATAGGCGTTTAATATTAAGCTGAAACCTTTCAGGTAAAGGTAGTCTTTGGTATAGCCGCCACCTCGGTAAACTCGGGCGGTGATGGTATAGGCTTGTTCGTCACTCACGTGATACGTTTCTTTTAATATCAAGAAGGTTGTACGGAAGTTTTTGTCTTCTATCAGTGATTTAACGGCGATCACGCGTAACGCTAATGTTTTTAGGCGTTGCAGTGTGAGGTTGCCTGATAGGTATTCGCTTAAAATCGCTAAGCCTTCTTGGGTCATGGTGCTAAGCGGGCAGCCTAACGATAAGATGCGCAGTGGCTGCATGCTGCCATTTAAGGAGGTTGCTAGGTGAACGCCCAGTTCATGGTGCGCTAATGCGTGGGCATCGGTTTCGTGCAGTTTGGCGTTGCTATTGATGCGTACGGTGGTGCCTGATACCAGTGCGTTGGCGACCATGGTTTCATCAAATTTCATTTCCCAGGTGTATTTTTCTTCTTCTACCATGGCCGATAAGATTTTTGCGATGCCTTGTGCATCGACCAGATCACCGACTTTATCGTTTGGGTTTGGGGGTAGGTGTAGAATGAATTGGGCGTTGTGAATGTCTTTTTCACTGGGTTCGCCATAATATCTTAATGAGTCGTATAGAAATTCGTTGGTGCCGATTGATTTATATTGTTCTACTTTGTCGGCATAAGAATCGATCACCGCTAGGTAGAGTGTATAAAGGTCTTTGTCTTTGATGCTTTCTAGGGGCAGGTTGTAGAGTTTACGCTTGAGCGCAAAGGTGTCGACATCGTTGGTCTTGTAAATAAACGCGGGCTCGGTAGAAAAGTTGTTTGCGAAAAATGTTTCTTTTTCTTGTAAATAATTAAGTGGCTTTACGGCATCTAGAATATTGATTTTGCTGACTAGGCTGTGAAGCTCTGTATCAATGGTACTTATGATGGGGTCAATGTTGTGTTGCATTGCGGAGGTCTCGTATTGGCGTCGATGAAGCGCTGTATGTGTTGCTGTCTAAATTTTCATAAAATAATATAGGATAACTTAGTAATCTCCTATGAATATAATGATTCGATTGTGGGTCTTATTGCAGGCAGTGGGCTGTTAAATTGAGATACTTTTTCTTTTAATAATCACGTTATACTGAAGATTCATTATTGAATGATAACGAGGGAATATAGTGAAAATTAAATTGATGATTAGATTGATGCATCGATTAACTTCGATTGTCTTCTTCGGGGCTTATTTAGTCGCTTGCAGCTCGGTTCCTAGTAGTCGTCCTGAAACAATGGTGTCTTCTAACGACACTATTGATATGACAAATCACTCACAGGTGCGTAGCCAGTTATTGGCTCAATTGTCTGAGTGGGAGGGGGTGCCGTATCGCTATGGCGGGTTAACGAAGCAGGGGGTTGATTGCTCGGGCTTTATTTATTTAACCTTTGCCGAAGAATTTGGCATTCGTCTTCCTCGTACGACGCAATCACAAGCCTTAAAAGGTGAGGTGGTTGAGCAGTCTGATTTATTACCTGGGGATTTGGTCTTTTTCAATACCGGTTATAAGCAGCGCCATATTGGTATTTATGTCGGGAAAAAGCAGTTCATTCATACGTCAAGTTCGCGCGGGGTTATGCTATCGCGATTAGATAACCCCTATTGGCAGAGTGCGTATTGGCATTCTAGGCGTATTGGCTTGTAGCGCTATAATCTTGGGCAGTTGTCGCTTACAAAATGATTACTCCAGCCTTGTACTTTTTCTATTCGTTGATCGCGCTCGCATTCCCAAGGGGTGACAGGGTGACGGTTGTTCCAGCCTTGCATTAGCTTGTATTGCGCTCTTGATAGCGACATGTCGTAGCGCTCGCTCATGTATAAATACGTGCGCGCGATCGCGCCTCGGCTTTGTTCTGGCGGTTGTACGCTACGTTGTTTGAAGTCGACGATCATTGGGCAGTTGCCGTATTGGTAGGGCGTGCCATTCCAATCGCTAAAGCGAAAGTTTGAACGGTCGCCGTTTACTTCGCCAATCGCGGGTACTAGATTGTTTAGATCGGATTCCATGGTTTTAAACTGTGGGCTCTTCTTGCTGCAATTCTTGCGTCCGCCTTCCTGCCAACATTGCAGCTGGTGGCCAAGCGCCCAAGCGGGTACGACGTGTTCCCACTCTGTGCGGGCGGCGCGCTTTTGTTGTTTTCGAACCTCATAACCACAGCTTGCATGGTCGGGTTTGCCGGCACCTTTTTTACCTTTCCAGGTGATATCACACTCACAGTAGAAGCTAGTATCGTGGCCTTGATATATTTGTACGGCTTGTTTTTTGGCGGCTCGAAATGAGCTAGGGGTATCGGCATAAGCGCTATGGATGCTAGCGATTAGCAATAAGATTAGTATTGGGTATTTGATGATACAGCTCTCTTCATCGGGTGAAGCGGATTTTGTTATCCTTTAAGCTGCTGATTTTGCTTTGTTTTTTTCGTAAATACTACTATTTGCTTAGTTTTTTGTGGCGTGGGTCACGGCCCCCATTTGATCTCACACAGTTCTGCTTTAGAGTGTTTCGGTTCATCGATTAGTAAATCAATTGGTAGCAGTACGATATCAGTAACAAAAGAAGTGGCCATATCGACCAGCCCAATGGGGATTGTGACTATTAACGCTGGAAAAAATTCATATAAAACGACCAGGCTACAGGATAATGCATTTTCTGTGGCGTGGTTTAAACCTGCAAGGGGTTTGCCTGTTTGAGGATTTTCCCCCGTGCGTGCTAATAAACCAGAGCAGCCGGAGAGTGTGAGGACTAATAGGGGGATTATTAATAAACGCATTTTGAACCTGATTTAATGAGGTTCAAAAAATATTATCTCTTCATGAAAATAATTTTACATGTTTATAAATGTGAATATTTTCTTACAGCCATTTATTCACATGCTCTACAGGTTTTAGAAACTTGCCTGCTAAACGATCATCGTCATCAGAATGCTTTCGTGATTGAATATACGCAAGCTGTTCAGGCGTTAAATTAGGAAAACTCTCATCCATAAAACACTTCACTGCTTCCCATTCGCCATTGCAGCGTTCATATAATTTATTATATTGTTCAGCCGTGATGGCGATGCCTTGGATTTCGTAGAATTTACGGGGGATTTCCATAAGTTCAGCGGAGGTAAATATGCCCGTAGCATAATAAAGTTTATCCCATTCACCCCAACGATATAAAATTGGTTTATTATAAAAATTTCTATGTGAAATTTCAGCAGAAAGGTGCTGATCTTGAGTTAATCCAGTCGGTTCAACTCTCTTCGGCCCTAGCGCCACACCCACACTATAGGTGCTGTGGCCCTCTCTAGGAGCTCTGATTATTCCTTTGTCGGGTTCACTTCGAACGTAATACCTTAGAACTTTATCTTTAACAGGGACTTGCCATAGGGCAACGATTTCTTTCCCTTCCATTGTTCCCTCATAGGAATGGCCGTCACCACCAAATGTACCACCACCGTCACCTAAATTCGGCATGTAGGGGCCAAAAATTAAAGTCGCTTGTCTTGGCGGAAGAGTTTTAGAATTAAAAACTTCATCAGGGTAAGATGATGAAGTAAAAATAAGAACAACCTCTTCATGAAAGATCGAAGAAATATATCTAGTCGCACTGCAGCCGAACAGAATTTGAGTTGTTATAAAAATTAACAGTAATTTAATCGTATTATTCATGGCGTAGAATCATTCTATATATCGGATTTCAATAAAGTATCTTCGGTGCTGTCGGGCGGGGAGTGGCTACTATGCAGCAGCGTCATGACTGAAAATCAAAGCTCCCAACGGTATTTGTTGAGAGCGGAGTATGAGATTTTCTATCAAATTTGGTATCAAGGCAACTTCGCTTAGTTATATCGGTTAATTCGCCGTTCTGGTATAGGATGTTGACCTGATAAGCGATAGTCATCATCAGGGTGTTTTCTTGATTGAACATAAGCAAGCTGCTCAGGCGTTAAATTAGGAAAACTCTCATCCATAAAACACCTCACCGTTTTCCACCCACCATGGCAGCGCTCATATAATTTATCATATTGTTCAGCCGTGATGGCAATGCCTTGGATTTCGTGGAATTTACGTGGTTTCTCTTGTAAATCACTTCCTGAAAAAATACCTGTAACATAATAAAGTTTATCCCATTTACCCCAACGGTAATATATTGGTTCATTATCGATGTTCCAATCTACAACCTCTGACGAAGAGTGTTGTTCTTGCGTTAATCCCGTAGGTTCAACTCGCATTGGCCCAAATGCGACCCCTACATTATAAGCGTAATGGCCCTCTCTAGGAGCTCTGATTATTCCTTTGCTTGGTTCACTCCGTACGTAATATCGAAGAACCTTACCTTTAATAGGAACTTGCCATAACGCAACGATTTCTTCGCCCTCCATTGCTCCTTCATAGGAATGATAATTGCCACCAAATCCACCTCCTGCTCTACCTAAATTTGGCATGTAAGGGCCAAAAACTAAAGTCGCTCGTCTAGCGGGAGTATTTGGTTTTTTCTTGGCCTCATTAGGATAATCTGATGAGGCATAAAAAAACACGACCTCTTCATTGAAAATAGAAGAAATATATCTAGTCGCACTGCAGCCAAACAGGATTTGAGTCGTTATAATAATTAACAGTAATTTAATCGTATTATTCATGGCGTAGAATCATTCCATATATCAGATTTCAATAAAGTATCTTCGGTGCTGTCGGGCGGGGAGTGGCTACTATGCAGCAGTGTCATGACTGAAAATCAAAGCTCCCAACGGTATTTGTTGAGAGCGTAGTATGAACTTTTTCTATCGTATTTGTACCGAAGAACTTTCACTTAGCTTAATTATATCGATTAATATACGGCTCTGGTTTAGGAAATTTATCCGCTAAACGGTCATCGTCATCAGGATGCTTTCTTGATTGAATATACGCTAGCTGTTCAGGTGTTAAATTAGGGAAACTTTCATCCATAAAACACTTCACTGCTTCCCACTCGCCATTGCAGCGTTCATATAATTTATTATATTGTTCAGCGGTGATGGTTATACCTTGGATTTCGTGGAATGAATGAGGTTTAGTGTTAAGGTCTCTGCTAGAAAAATGACCTGTCGTATAATAAAGTTTATCCCAGTCTCCCCAGCGATAATAAACGGGGTCTCCATAAAAGCCGTATCCCGCTATATTAGAGTCTTCTAACTGTTCTTTAGTTAGACCTCTTTTTAATACTCTCATCGGCCCTAGCGCCACACCCACACTATAGGTGCTGTGGCCCCCTCTAGGAGCTCTGATTATTCCTTTGTCGGGTTCACTTCGAACATAATACCTTAGAACTTTATCCTTAACAGGGACTTGCCATAGGGCAACGATTTCTTTCCCTTCCATTGTTCCCTCATAGGAATGGCCGTCACCACCAAATGTACCACCACCATCACCTAAATTCGGCATGTAGGGGCCAAAAATTAAAGTCGCTTGTCTTGGCGGAAGAGTTTTAGAATTAAAAACTTCATCAGGGTAAGATGATGAAGTAAAAATAAGAACAACCTCTTCATGAAAGATCGAAGAAATATACCTAGTTGCACTACAACCGAATAGAGTTTGAGTTGTTATAAAAATTAACAGTAATTTAATCGTATTATTCATGGCGTAGAATCATTCCATATATAGGATTTCAATAAAGTATCTTCGGTGCTGTCGGGCGGGGAGTGGCTACTATGCAGCAACGTCATGACTGAAAATCAAAGCTCCCAACGGTATTTGTTGAGAGCGGAGTATGAGATTTTCTATCAAATTTGGTATCAAGGCAACTTCACTTCGCTTAGTTATATCGGTTAATTCGCCGTTCTGGTATAGGATGTTGACCTGATAAGCGATAGTCGTCATCAGGGTGTTTTCTTGATTGAATATAAGCAAGCTGCTCAGGCGTTAAATTAGGAAAACTCTCATCCATAAAACATCTCACCGTTTTCCACCCACCATGGCAGCGCTCATATAATTTATCATATTGTTCAGCCGTGATGGCGATGCCTTGGATTTCGTGGAATTTACGGGGAATTTTTTGTAATTCGCGGCCAGTAAAAATACCAGTAACATAATAAAGTTTATCCCAGTCTCCCCAACGATAATAAAGAGGGTTACCATATGCGGTATACCCTGCGATCTGAGAGTTTTTAAATTGATTTTCTGTTAAACCTTCTTTGAAAACCCGCATTGGCCCAAATGCGACTCCCACATTATAAGAGTAATGGCCCTCTCTAGAGGCTCTGATTATTCCTTTATCTGGTTCACTTCGTACGTAATAGTGTAGTATTTTTTGTTTGGTTGGCATTCGCCATAACGCGACTATTTCTTTACCCTCCATAGGCCCTACATAAGCGTGATTACGTCCTCCAAAAGCTCCTCCCCCACCACTGATATTTGGCATGTAAGGTCCCAGAATTAGAGTTCGTTGGCGTAATTTCTTACTTTTACTATCTTTCAATTGATCAGGGTAAGAGGTAGATGTATAAATATAAACTACCTCTTCATGAAAGATCGAAGAAATATACCTAGTTGCACTACAACCGAATAGAGTTTGAGTTGTTATAAAAATTAACAGTAATTTAATCGTATTATTCATGGCGTAGAATCATTCCATATCTCAGAATTCAGTATGTTGAATTCAGGTGCAGTCTCGTTATTAGATGCCAATAGCTTGGTATTTATTTTTTCAAAATCTTTAAGTTTATTGTAAAAAATATCACGATGAGGCCTATCATCAGATACTGTTTTATTCCATAGCCAAAAATTCTCATCTGCATCTTGCTGGCCCATACCAAATGTTGTGTTGAAAGGATGGTGGGACCTGTGCATATATTTTTGATAGAGAATGTCGTAATGTGACTTGAAATTATTAAAATCACTTTCACTACTGAATAGATCCTTTAGTTGCTGCTCAGAAAGAGAAACTTTCGTATTTACTTGCTTGAGTTGATTATCGAGATAATTAATTTCTGACTGAAGTTTCTCTCGTTTTTTTTCCGCGTAATGATCTTCAAATCTTGCTTTAGGTTTGAAATTTTCCTTAACGTCAGTAAGTTTGAATTGATAAATGTCAGCTAATGCAATATGTTCACGCCATAGGCCCATAGGTGCTCTTAAGCTATTATCTTCAATATAAGGTTTAATAGCGCTATAGCTGTCCATCATTTCATCGTAGCTTCTACTACCATCTGCCCCGTCATTTTTATTAACATCGATAAGGGCACTACCTGCATCTTTTCGTGCGTCATCGGCTAGTTCTGCTTTTAAAGGAACACAGCTTTCCTTAGCATGCTTTACCATTAGCGCGAGAGGCGGGCAGGCCAATAAGGCATTATTGGCGTATTGAACAGATTCGTTAAAAGGGTAGCTACCGCCAATATCTGAATGAGCACCAGGCAAACCAATTTCGATGAAGTTACCCTCTATGATATCAACAGGGTAGTTACTGTCTTGCTTTTGAGTGAGGGCCTGTTGATCAAAGCCCCAGCGATATTCGTTAAGTGCATAAATGTGTACGGCTTTTGATTCAATCCAAGAGGGCTTTATGTGAAAACTGAAACCAAAATCGTGATTGTCACCTGCTATATTAAAAGAGCCAACGGTATCGAATACGCCCAAGAAATTAATAAGGATGTTATTGGCAGAAAAAGCCTTGTTTATATCAGGATCTTTAAAATTAAAATAATCTTGTTTAATACAATTAACAAAGTGACGTGCCATAGCGGCACCACGACTAAAACCGAAGATATCTAAATTAATACTAGTAGGGATTTCTCCTTCGTATCCATCTTTATATTCAGTTATGTATTTTTCAATATATGAAATGACATTTTCAAAGCGTACCGTAGCGCCATAGCCGCCCGCATTACCTGCTCCATCTACTGCCCAGCTGAAAAAACCTTCAGATTCTGAGCCAACCCCTCGTTGATAGAACTTTCTTGATTTATGATTATCATTAATTTCTTGATCATCACCCTTATGCATTTCATAAAGATACCAAACATTAGAAAGTGCGGTTGGGTCTTTGTCATCATTAGCTGTGCCATCAAAAAAGATTCCAATTTGCAGTGGAGGTGGGGCTTTGCACTGAGTTATATGGACAACATTATCTTGGCTAGGCATCGTTCTTGCTCTCCTTAATCTCTAGTGATTTTTTCTCTGCAGTAGGTTTAGATCTGCCCTTATTAATCAGTGGCTGCGCTTGGTACTCATGAGGCCAAAGAATATAGCTTTCTATTTCTTGATCGTCGTCTAAGAAAAGCGCACTGGATGTCATTGGGTCTTCTACGGGAACTAGCTTCTCTTGCAGTACTTTACCTGTGGTTTTATCTTTGATAATAAGTTTTACTTTTTGCTCCATGATTTTGGCAAGATGTTCATCGTCACCAAAGGTTTCAAGGGGCAACTCTACTCGCTGATAGGAGCGCTGTAATAATTCATGATCAGGAATTATACCAACCCCTGGCCCAACTTGAGCTTGCATAACAGGCGCTGGCGGAGTGTTCATTTTATTACTGGTGAAAATATCGGTATTACGAACGATGGCTTTACCTTCGATAAACACCGTTGGGGAGAAAAGTCCGGGTTTGGCTTCGTCTTGAATCGTGCTGGAGGCCGTCCCTTTTTTATCGCCACCTTCATCGCCGGTAGATTTAGCGAAGGTTGAAGATTCTAAACATACCGGGTTACCTTCGATCATAACGCTGGATGATCCACCGGCGAGGTCTTTGCTTTCGGCAATATTAGGGTAGGGGATGGGGACGGTCGCAGGTCCGCAGGTCGTTTTACAAACGTCTGGGCTTGTCATAAGTATGCCACTGCTGCCTGCGGTGACGGCGCTTAATCCATTAACGAGAACATTATTCTTAGCCATTTCTATCGATCATCCTGTTCGTTATGTACACTGTCCTGTGCTTCTTTTTGCGTGTTCTGTTTTGCTTCTGCCGGTTCAAATGTTAAGCACATTGCGCTGCGTTGATTTTTATCTGAACTGGTTGTAATTAAGTGACGCTGGGGTAAACCGTCACTTAATAGTTGGTGCGCTGACAATGCAATTGAGAGGGCGCCAGTGGCAGAGCCAATATCCCCGATATTGTACGCGACTGAGTGAGTTTTCTCTGCAATGTTTCCCCCCAAATCATGCCTATGTCGTAGTGTACTGGCGACATGTTCTTCATACCAGATCGCTTCACCGTTCATTGAGCTGTAAATTTGATTAACCGGTAGACTCGGTGAAGTATCTAAAGCCGTTTTTATTGCGCTGGTTAGCCCTTGGGCTAGATTAGGTTCTTGGCTGCCAATGTAGCCTTGTTCAACCGCGAGGCCGGGAGGATGAATTCGTACGTGTCCTTGATTCATTTTTAACGCATATTTTTTATTATTCGTTACTACCAAAAAGCCTGCGCCTTCGCCTGCAACAAAGCCATCACTTCCTATCATGGCAATGCGTTGTTGTTTGCTTAGATCGCTGAGTACGGTTGAATGGCGATAGCTGTCTAGGCCGCCAATGATGATTAGCTCAATGCCGTTATTTTGTTGAAACAGTTTTTGCGCCAAGCTTAATGTGGCTAAAACACCTGCGCGGCCGATGGTGACAGGCATAAATTGGTTCCAATGAATCATGTCTCCATTTTCACCTAGGTGCTGCCTAATTGAATTAGCGAGCTGTTCGGGGGCTAGAGGTTTGTGCTTTGGTATTTGTTCGGCCAGTGCGAGAATTAACGGCGCAAGTGTAGGGCTGTATTCTTTAAAGCGAGTGAGTAGGGGAGTAAGTGCTTGCCCAGCCATTTGTACGAGGGTTTTGTCTCGATGGCAGCGATTTATATTGATCTTTGGATCTAGTTTGCTGAAAGATTGGCTATCGCATAGCGACATGTTTATTTCTTGGCCAAGATGCCCATAATAATTTGATAAGCAAAATTCATTATCATTGGCTTGAATTTTTTCACTGAGTTCAGCTATGTCATTACTTAATGGGGTGCAAATTTCAAAGTCGGCAATGTACATATTATTTGAAGTCCATGCTGATGCTAATAACGTCTTTAGCATTGTTTAAGCACACATGGTTGGCGCGCCATGAAATATGAACTTGGTCACTATCGGGTTCAAAATGAACGGTATCGTATTTTAATGGCAGTTCAATAGGCTGTTCGTTTGTTTTATCGTTTAAGGTGACTTCAAGCTTTAGCGGGCAGAAAGGCAGCTTACCTTCGAATGTTTCTACCGGATGTACACCTTGTAAACGATAAAGTTCGCCACCTTTTAGAGGTTCAACTGTTTGCAGCTGAGGATGCGCGCTGTGATTAAAGCGACGGTCAAAGTCTGCGGGTAAATAGGGTAAGCGAGTTTCTTGCCATTGTTGATCGTAGGTTCCCGCTAATGGGTAACGTGTTTTCCAATGGGATGCGATAGGGCCTGGGCATATTGGCATTGGGTTTGATTTTACATTTTCTACTAGGGTTTGCGGATCTTCAATATTAGCTAATAAGGTTTCGCTTCTGCCGACCGGATTAAATTCGTTCATCGGGGCGCCAAAGGCGTATTCATAGACTAAAGGAATACGAACAAATTGCTTCATGTTGGAGGCTTGCTTACCTTGCCAGTTACGATCACCAAAAACTCTGAGGTTTAGGCTGTATTGGGCAACTTGAATAGAGACTTCACTTTGTCTTACGGCTTGACCGTTGCGTGCGTAGGCATGGGCGTGCATTAAAATGTCGGTGCCCGGTTTACCTAGGTGCATTTCGTTGGCGTATCTTAGGCTACTGGTTTGTGGCTCTGCCCAGAAAACATCTTTTTGATGGATCGCTTGCATTTCACTGGCCAGTTTTAACGCCTGCAATGAATCAAACGTCGCTTTTACTACAACAATCAGTTCATGCTTGCCATGCTCATTTGGAATGACCATGGCTTGAAGCGGCAGCGATGTTTTGTTTTCAATTTGCATAGATTTTTTTCAAGCTAGTTAAGATTAATGGTGCCGCCGAGAATATTGTTTTTCTTACGCGCTTTGCTCGTAATATTCTCTCCGTTAATGGCGATTTCACCTTGGTTATTCAGGGTGATGCAAGAGTCACCGCATTGCAGTGTAATACTCTTGCTCGCTTGGATTTGGCAATGCTCACCATCTTGAATAATATCAAATGCCATCTGATTAGACTGCTCAACAGTTCTCGAAGTAGCAGAAGAGACTGGCGTTAAAAATCCCATCACAATCGGTTGTCCTTGCTCGGTAAACATCAAGGCAACTTGTCGCGTGATATCTGCTGCAGAAATCGCTACTGTCGCTAATGCAGGCTGCGAGCGTGGCAGTAAATTTCTGTCATACGATACGATGACTTGATCATTGATGATCTCTTTAATCTGTCCAATAACAATGTGAGCAGCAGGTTGTGAAACCTGCTGCTCTGTTATTTTCTGAGTTTGATTTAATGGCTGCATTTTATTAATCAACAAACTGATAGGTAAAATTATTGTCTTCAACTTTAATATCAATCGCCGTCATGGGTTGCTCGGCAATCATGCGATTAATTAATTCCGCACTTAATGTTGGCAATACGGTATTGGTTAGAATCATATCAATCATGCGGCCACCGCTGTCTTGTTCGGTGCAGCGGCTAATAATGAGATCAAGAACTTCTTGATCATAATTAAGCGCCATTTGATGATTGTCTTGTACACGTTTTTGAATACGGCCCAATTGCAACTTCGCAATTTCTTTTAGCATGTCGTCATTAAGCGGGTAGTAAGGAATTGTTACTAGGCGGCCTAATAATGCAGGTGGGAAGGTGCGCAATAATGGTTGACGCAGCGACTTAGTAATTTCTTCTGTCGTCGGCATATTGTCTGGGTCTTTGCAGACGTCCATGATCATATCGGTGCCGGCATTGGTGGTTAATAGAATCAGGGTATTTTTAAAGTCGATAGTACGACCTTCACCATCTTCCATTACGCCTTTATCAAATACTTGGAAGAAAACTTCATGGACGTCTGGGTGCGCTTTTTCAACTTCGTCTAATAAAATAACGCTGTAAGGTTTGCGACGTACGGCTTCGGTTAATACACCGCCTTCGCCATAACCGACATAACCAGGAGGTGCACCTTTTAAACTAGAAACGGTATGCGCTTCTTGGTATTCGCTCATGTTAATGGTGATGATGTTTTGTTCGCCACCATAAAGCGCTTCTGCTAAGGCCAATGCGGTTTCTGTTTTACCGACACCACTGGTACCGGCCAGCATGAAAACACCAATCGGTTTATTGGGGTTGTCTAGGTTCGCGCGGGACGTTTGAATACGTTTAGCAATAATGTCTAAGGCGTGATCTTGGCCGATGATACGTTCGCCCATTATGGATGCAAGATTCATCACGGTATCTAGCTCGTTCTTAACCATTCGGCCAACGGGAATACCGGTCCAATCTTGCACGACGCTGCCTACGGCTAGGGCATCAACAGACGGTAGGATTAACGGATTTTCTTGCTGTAATTCGTCTAGCTTCTCTTGCTGTTCTTTTAGCTCGGCTAAAACGGACTCGCGCTCTTCTGAAGATAATCCTGTTGTATTTTCTGCAGCTTCACTTTCATTCTCAGCTAAAGAGCCAGCTAAGGCATCGGCTTCAAGGTCGGCTTGCTGTTCTAGTTCAGAACCCGTACCTTCAACGCTGTGGTTGTCGTCACGCAGTTGTGCGCGTAACGCTAAAATAGTGGTTACCAAGTCTTTTTCTGTGGTCCAGCGTTCTTCTAGAGTGGCTAAGCGTTCTTGTGCTTCTGTTAAAGCAGACTGTGCTTTTTCACGACGTTGTGAACTATCAATACCGACACTGCTTTCGCGAGCAATAATTTTTAATTCAGTTTCTAAGGCTTGGATGTGCTTACGGCAATCATCAACTTCTGCGGGAATGGCGTATTGGCTAACCGCTACACGAGCTGCTGCTGTATCTAATAAGCTAACCGATTTGTCCGGTAGTTGACGTGCTGGTATGTAGCGGTGAGAGAGTCTTACTGCAGCTTCAATGGCTTCGTCTAATACTTGAACCTTGTGATGATTTTCCATCATTGTGGTCATAGAGCGCATCATTAAAATAGCTTTTTCTTCGCTAGGCTCTTCAATCTGAACGACTTGGAAACGACGGGTTAGGGCTGGATCTTTTTCAATGTGTTTTTTGTATTCTGCCCAGGTTGTTGCTGCGATTGTTCTTAAATCACCACGAGCTAAAGCCGGTTTTAATAAGTTAGCGGCATCACCTGTTCCCGCTGCGCCGCCAGCACCAATTAAGGTGTGGGCTTCATCGATGAACATTATGATGGGGGTTTCTGACGATTGTACTTCTTCGATTACTGAGCGTAGGCGATTTTCGAACTCACCCTTCATGCTGGCACCGGCTTGTAATAAACCAATGTCTAATGATAATAATTTGATGTTTTGTAATGGTGGCGGTACATCACCCGAGGCAATACGGTGAGCAAAGCCTTCAACCACAGCGGTTTTACCCACACCGGCTTCACCGGTTAATAGTGGGTTGTTTTGGCGACGACGCATTAGAATATCAACCATTTGACGAATTTCTTCATCGCGGCCAACAATCGGGTCGATCTTGCCATCTCTCGCTTGCTGAGTAAGGTCTACAGTATATTGAGACAGGGCTTCAGTACCACCCATTTGCGGTGCGGTCGCATGGCTGGATTCACCAGGAATAGAGAAACCATCGTTCGCAGAAAGGCTATCTTCGCATGAACCTTCAACAATTTTATTAAACTGATCGGATAGCTGCTCATCGCTGATTTTGCTGAATTCATTACTGATAGAGCATAAAACATTTTTCAGATTTCTATCAGACAGCATGCCAATAATTAAATAACCCGAACGGATTTGCGTTTGGTTGAAGGCTAATGAAGATTGTACCCAGGCACGTTCGATGGTTTCTTCAAAATCGGCTGAGAAGTTCATTAAGCTGCGAGTACCGACAGGCAGGTTGTCCATGAAGGCGATCACTTCTTCCGCCAGCTTGGCATTGTTAATATCGAAGTACGCTAATATTTTGCGCAAGTCGGTATTTTCAAGTTGCAATATTTGATGAATCCAATGGGCCATTTCGATGGTTGGATTGTTTCTAAGCTTGCAAAATACACTGGCACTTTCAGCGGCTTTAAAGATAACCGGGTTAAGTTTTCCGAAGAGTGCGGTGCGTTGAATCGTCGCCATTTATTTAGTTCCTTTAAATGTATGTCTATTTATTTATGTTCAATTTTTTAATCCAATAGCTTGTCTAAACTTCGACAATAATACCGGTGAAGTTATCGCGTGCCGCCCGGCTTATGATCTCTTCATTCATGGTTAAGCAGCGTTCTTTTGCACTGTTAGGCATGTTAATAATATTTTCTATTTCTTGATCTGATATTTCGTTATAAACGCCATCTGAGCATAAGAAAAATTGATCACCGGGTAGCGGTTGGTGATAACAGATTTCGAGTGCTAAATGATGATCGCCGCCAACGGCGCGTGTAATTAAATTTTTACCACTAAAATTAGGATCATCTTTTTCAATAAGTCCCTGATCAATTTGTTCTTGTTCTACACTGTGGTCTTTGCTTAATTGAATAATCTTTTGATTACGAACTAAATATAAACGACTATCACCGGCCCAAAAGAAGACGCAGGTTTGATTGTTCATCATCATGCCAATGACAGTGCTGCCGCAGACACTTTGATCTTGTTGTTGGGCATACTCTATTAAATGCGTATTGACATCTTGCAGTGCGATATGAATTTTATTGAGTGCTTGTTCTAAATTACCCGATATGTCGGTCGCCGCGATGCGATTAACAACTAACTGACTGGCGTAAGAGCCATAACTATGGCCTCCCATACCATCAGCCACTAACCACAAACCCGCAGAGGGTTTGAGTAATAGTGCATCTTCATTTTGTTTTCGGCTATTACCTGGATCTGTAAATCCGAAGGATTCAGGTATTGCTTTAAATGTTTGCGGACGAAAATAAGGTGCTGATACTAATGGCGAAATTGTAATATCATCTAGCTCACTGTCTAGCGCATGATGAGTATTCAAATCTGATAGAGAATTTAATGGCTCTAAGGGGGCTTGTTGATTATTGAATTCGTTTGCTAGTTGAGCATGTTGAGCGGCGTTATCTAAATTTGGCTTAACAATATCTGTTAAAGATTTATCATTAGGTTTCTCAATACGATCACTTTTCTTTAATACTGGGCTTGATAGCGGTAATGATATCCATTGATGTTCATGCCAGCTGCCGTCAAGCAGTCCGCAGAACTGTTCCAATGCGGGTAATTTATCCGAAAATAAGATGCTTGGCTGGTAAGCTTCAGATCCTTCGTTCCACCAAAAGGTGAATCCTTTTTTTGAGTCGATTAGATTATGTAGCATAAAGGACGATACGCTATGATTAATGGTCGCGGCTGAATTAACTTCTAAACGTAAGTTAAAAGCTTTATTCATCGATGTTTGGCCCGCAGGAATTTCTTCTATACCGTCGATCCATTTAGGTTGTAGTGCTGCAATTTTGGCATCAAAAACTTGTAGATTGGGTTCGTAACCTTCCAATAAATCGAGTAGTAAGTCTTCGATATTTTGAAACCATTGATTGGCCGTATCTGACAGCATGAAAGGAATTGCTTTAGGATCGACGGCTTGGGCAACGGTTAATGGAAAGTATCGACCCACAGAATCAACACTTGGAATCATTATTCCAAGATAAGCTTTGTCATCGATCACTCCAGGCGCAATGCAAAATCGCCACATAGGACTTTGGCTATATACCGGCAACCAGCGTTCCCCGAGTTGCTTTTGGCTATGAAGAATATTGATCTTTAGCCACTCATCCCAGCGGTTCATAAATACGCTGCCCATGCGACGGTGAATGAAGTCACCCGTCAAAGGAATCTTGCCAAAAAAACCTAAATTACTCATATCTATTCCGTTATCTTTTTGTTTCACATTATTTATACAGTTGAACATTAATAGGATCGCTAGATTCTAGTAGGACAGCTAAATTTAAGGTTCTTTGATAATGCAAATGGATTGTTACTTGTGCTTGCAATTAGGTCATAGCGTACTTCATAACCATTACTATTTAATCTCAAATTATACTTTTCAGGTTTGGATGTGGCTGATAGTGAAACCTTATTCAAAACCTTCATCCAAGCCCATACGCCTGTTTCAACCATACTGCTGCTGGAACCATCGGTATGCTGAGTATTAATTCTTACTCCAAACTCGGCTTCTGGGCCAGGCCAAGTCATTTTATTGGTTAGTAAGGGGCCGTGAGAGTATTGTTCTTTTTGGCCATTAATATTAAAACTAGTTCGGCTGATTGATGCGCTCATGCTATTTGGACGCAGAGAGAAATCAACGCCTGCTTCTGCACTATCATAAGCAAAATAAGCCCGTTTAATTTTTTCTGCTGTTTCGAAGGTCTTAAGTGCCGCAGATGAAATAACAATTGGTGTCATTTGTGAAGAGCGCACTTTCCAGGGGGACGCGGAAATATCGATGTATTTTCTTAAGTGTGAATTAAAGAAAGTATCCATCATGCCGGTATAACCGAAGAAGCGTGAGAAATCGTCAAGGTGAACATCATTTTTTGACGTTTGTACAAGAGGGTAGCGATTTTCAATAGCGGCTTTACAGAAACTGAGTATTTCATCTTTCCAAAGCTGGTTAAGGTGAGTAATTACACCACTTTGCGATAATGATAGGCTGCGCGAGACGATGCTTTGTAAGACAGGTTGAATGTAGATCTTTGATTGATTTTCACTAATGTAATTTATTTTAGTGGCAACCGTTCCTACCTTATCTGCTAGGGCAGGAGGAACAGCACCTTCGAAATTCTCGAAGGCAATGGCGGTAATGATCTTTTTTAACTCTTCTAAGTTGGCGAGAAGAATAATATTCCCTGCTTGCTCACCTTCATCAGCATTAACAAGGGCATGAATCTCTGCGAATTCCTCTGTTACGATGTCTTTTCGTTGCGAAGCAAGATTACCAATAGCGTCCACTGAGGAGTTTCCTAGTAATTTAGTCAAGGTTTCTTGAGCTTGTTGTAAAGCACCATCTTCACCTGTTTTCTTAAATAAGATATTGGGTTTGGTTAATTGTGTTTGTGCTGTTATCGACTGCATTAGCATCACGAAAGGCGAAGCAGGGGAGGTCATTACATCCAGTACTCGGCGCGCTTCTTCAAAAGATGTGAATGGCATAATGTCTAAATCGGCAAGCAAGTCACGATATTGCTTACGATAGTCATACAGGTAGCGAGATTTAACTTGTTCAATAATGGCTGTGCGATCCATATGTTGAATGGCTGGATGATCTTCACCATAAACCCATGCTTCGCCTAATACGCTATCCGCAACGTCGTTAATGCCGCCAGCGATTAAGAACTTATAGACAGGTTTTGTGTATAGCGGTGATAAACCTTCGGATAAAGATTGTCCGCTTTTCCGAATAAATACGAGCTCAGATAACGATTTTCCTGCACCTCTGAAAATAGAAAAACCTTTTACGCTGAGGGCGCTGTTATTCTGTCCAAAGTTCTTTTGTTTAATTCGTGCATAAATCTGTTCGTCGAAACTGATTGACTGCAAGCTAGCCCGTGTTTCATTAATTAGGCGTCCATCTAGCGTCAGTGGCATCGGTAATGGTCGTTTAGCAAACAGTATATTTATATGCTCAGACAATTGAATTTGTTGCTGTTGGGTTAAGCTAGCGCTTTGAGATTTTAGCCAAACTTCATTAAAAAATGCGATCACTTCACTGGCCTGGTAATGCTCTTCTGACCCTAGCATTAAATAGGTTCTTAATGTTATGTACTTAAGCGAAAGCGGAAGCTGACCCTTAGTTAAAATAGTTTCTAGCTCTAATATCAATCGGGAATAGAACGCCGTTTTTAATGTTTTTATATAAGCATTGTTTGTTTGTTGCGCCAGCTTATCTTGCTGCGATAAACCAAAGCTATTGTACCAAGGGGCAGTAAATATTTGAGCTTGTTCTTGACGTATCTCTTCTTGCTGTAGCTCATTAATGGGGAAAGCTGCTAGCTTTAACGAGTTTAATAACGGTAGCGTACTAATAGGTGAGCTCTCGTAGCGGGATATATTTTGAGCTTGTAGGATAGACTGATCAATATTTTTTTCGACGTCAGTGATATATTCTTGACTGTAAAGAAAGCCGCCAGTCCAAATTGAAGATACAACAAGGGTTGCTGCTACTAGACCTGCGCCAGAGAAGCGACGTAACCAGCTAAGTTTTTGTTCGAGTTTAAGGTCAAGTCCAGCCAAACTGGATTCGGCAAATGCGACTTTTATTAACATGTCAGAAATAAAGTAACTTTTTCCCGTGGATTGATTCGCACTTTGCTGCTGATTGTAGGCTAGTTGATTCACTAGGCGATCAATGGGCATTCCTTCTTGAGTACCGCTAGTAAAGTAAACACCCCGCAGCATCGTTTCTTTTTCATAATGGGTGTTTTCAAAAATGTCAGACAAAAACTCATTTAACTCAGACTTTAGTAACTGCAGTTGTTTCGGGAAGCCAATAATCGCCGCTCGACGCTCAATTGACTTTTCAGTATTAACACGACCTAGAGATTGCTCTTGTAGGCGATGCACTAAAGCATCAAATTCTTCTTCGAATGTGTGGCAAGGATGATTTTGGTCATTCAGTAAAAAAGTGGTCCCCCAAACTTGTTTACGATCTTCTTGATCAAGATTAGAGAAAAACTCACTAAAGCCGCTGATTAAGTCTGACTTTGTGATCATGACGTAAATTGGAAAGTTTATTCCCAATTGAGTATGCAACTCTTGAATCCGCATTTTTATGGCAGCAGTGTGCTGCTGGCGCTGATGAGGTGTTTGTAGTAATAAATCGCTGGCACTGATGGTAACAAAAGCACCATTAATAGGTTGGCGCTTACGGTACTTCTTTAAGAGAGATAAGAAATTTAACCAACCGCTGCTATCAGTATCTTGATTGCTGTCTTGGGTCACATAACGACCAGCGGTATCGATCATTACGGCCTGATCGGTAAACCACCAATCACAATTCCGCGTACCACCAACGCCTTCAATAGACTGTTTACCGGTGCTTTCAGTAAGGGGGAACTTGAGACCAGAGTTGATCAGCGCCGTTGTTTTACCGCTACCAGGAGGGCCAATTATGATGTACCAAGGTAAGGAATAAAGGTTTAATTTTTTCTTAAAAAACCCCGTTCCTTTATTCAATAGTGCCATGGCTTCGGAGAAACGGCTTTGTAGGACTTTTAACTCTTCTTGATTAATATCATCGCTAGAGTTGTCCTCTACAATTGCTTCGACCATGCCTTGTTCTTTTTTGTTCGTGACAATAATGGAGACAAGTCTTTTAATTAACCAAAATAATGCTACGACAAAAATGGTTAGCCACTGATTTGTAGAATCTGATAAAGGATTCCATTCACCAATGCTAATCAATGGGCCTATTAGAAATACAAATACGGCAAAAATAATTAATAAAAAGATGCCGATTGTCCAAGGACTGCTGAAAAAACTCTTTAATCTATTCATCATATTTATATCGTATATAAGTTAATTTCGATTCGACGGTTGATCGCTCTATTTTCTCTTGAATTGTTGGGTACAATTGGCGCTGAATCAGCCACACCTTCACCAACAATTTCTCTATCGGGCATCTGCTTTTGAAGCAGTTTCACGATTTCATCTGCACGTTTTTTTGAGAGTTCCCAATTAGAAGGAAATTGTAATGTTCTAATGGGAATATCATCGGTATGCCCGGTTATCTGGATGAAGCCTGGTGTGTTTTTTAAGGTGGCAATAATATTAGCAACCGTTATTTCTTTTTGTCTTGTGAGCTTGGCAGTCGATGATTTGAATAAGTTAGATCCAAAAACAATGATACGAACGCCGCCTGAAATATCTTCAACAGACAAGTTTTTCTGGGTGATGTCATGGTTTAATTGATCGCGAATGTAGCTTAAGTGTGTTGTGCGCTTGATCGGTCGGTTGTTTCTAACAATGGGCTGTAAGTTACTCGCAACTGATGCTGCTTTAATCGCTACTGGATCTGATTTTTGACTAAGCAGCATTAAAAATAAGGTAAAGACGATGGCGGTTATTAACAGTGCAATACCTGCTGTTATGAATAGTCGATTATTACCCGACAGACTCTTTTTCTGGTCATTGATCGCGCCACGCCAATGATTAGAAAGCTGTTTAACAGGAGCTGGACGGTAAGTTGAGATGATTTGATATAAGTTATCTTGAATGCTGGCAATTTCAATGGAACCCGTATCACTAATACGATAACGGCCTTGAAAACCTAAATCCAAAACGAGGTAGCACAGCTCTATTAAATCAAGATTCATCGCGGGGCTTTGGGTTAGCAGTTTAATAATTTCAAAAAATTGAGCACCCCCTTGATTATTCTTATGAAAAGTCATTAACAGATTACGAGTGGCCCATAGACTTTGCCCACCCCAAGGTGTCGACATAACCATTTCATCTAAATAGGCACAAATTATATAGCGTGCGCTAATGATCGATTCTTTTGGCAGTCCTTGATTTTTTAGCTGCAAGTCGATATTTTTCAAACTTTCGGCTATTTGTTGATAAAGGGCTTTAGGGTCTGGGTGATGACTCATCGAACGAACGTTAATGCCCAGCGTTAGTAGAGGAGTTGCCGCTGAAACAATAACGTTGACGTCTGAGTGCAGAGATACTTCAGATATTGATCGAGACTGTTGCATTGGAGGCGGCACAGGTTGTTGCTGACTAAACGCAGGTTGTGCTGGCGGTGGTGAGCTTGCACGGTTACGCTGACGATTGCTCGCCGGGCGCGAAATGAATACGGTACGGTCACTGTCATCGTCCGTAGCATTGTTATCCTGAAAGAAACGATCATCCTGGCTCATAATACTTTACCTTTGAATTGCCCAGAGCTGTAATTTAAGACCAGGCACTTGATCGCCAATATGAATGGCCATGCCACTACTATTTTTTAAGTCTTGCCATGCTTCGCAGTTTTTATCCAGTTCAAAGGGAATAAAACCATCATGATAGGGCAGCTCTCGAGGCATATATGGAAGTAGCTTTATGCTCACGCCCGGTAAGCTCACCATGATTAATTCACGAATTTTTTCGATAGAGCTGATTTTTACCAAGTTAGGGAAGTTACGTTGTAACTCTTCGCTAGGAATGTCAGCTTTGATGGTTAATACAAAAGTAGAACTTTGGATCAGTTGAGGATCCGCTAAAATAGCACGATAAATTCCATATTTAGGCTCTTTCAGTGGAATATTAAATGCTCGCGCTTTGGTTGAGAGCGACGATAAGCTGTCTTTAATTAAATTCGCGAGGGGTGAGAAGGTATCTGCAATATTGTCATGACGATAGCCTTCAAGTTCGGGCATGATCCTTTTTTCTGAGAACGAGGCCAGTTCACCAACCAGCATGATCATGTGCTGATAGGCTTGTTCAGGATGCAATCTTGGTAAGCCAATGAGATGTTGCATCAGTTGCGTGAAGCGATTAATCAGTTGTAAGCTTAAAAAATCTTCTACTTCTGCTACTCCCCCAGTACCGGATGCGCTGGCAGAAATTCTTCCACTTAAATCCAGTGCACGCTGGTTGAGTAGGTCTTTTGTCAGTATTAATAGGTCAGATAAATTATCACTGGCACGGCAATTAATGAGTGGTGGAATGAAGCTATTATCAAAGCTAATTTGTTTATCTTTAGAGCACTCAAGCACTTTTGCAATTGATAAACAGCTGTATTGAGAGCGAGTATCATTTTCTTGCATTATATTGAAGCGCAGGCCGCCGACCATGAGTGTGGTACTGCTGGGGCGATTGGTAGAGCTGTCATTAGCCTCTAGTGTTTTAGAGGTATATCGTTGTAGGCCTTTCTCTGAATCAGGATAAAATACCTCAACTTCAGTAGAGCGTATTGGCAGGCACAAATATACCTGCTGATTAATAACACCTTCCTTTAAGTCGATAGGCGCAGGTGCTGGGTCTTCTTCAGGAATATTAAACGGAGTGCCATCGGGCATTATGCCAGAAGCGCTTCTAATAGCGATTTTGCCTTGGTCTAATAGCTGGCTATCAATCGTTAATTCGTCAAAACCCCAACCATAAGGACCACTGAGTTGTCTCACCTTATTGATATATGATTCGAAATAGCGATCATTTTGTTGGAAATGAGCGGGTTTAATAAATAGCCCTTCGGTCCACAGTACTTTATTTTCTCTAGACATAATTTAATCAACTAATTTTATTTTAGTATTCAGCTCATCGATTGAGATGAATACTTTTGAACTGTGTAAAATAGACCTGCAATAGAGGCCCAAGAAGCATGTTTCAGGTGTGTCTACTACTGTGCGCCACTGCGATTTATCAAGTTGTCGAAACTGATAAATAACGCCAATAGCACGTACTTTTTCTGGGACTTCTTCACTGTATAACTTGCGACTGTTAGGTAATACCAGCACGTTTGATTGTTGCACCAAGCTACCGGCCAGAGGGTCTATATCTGATTGAAATAAATCAAAGTAATCAGCCTTTAAAAATGCTTCAGTGTCTGTTAAATAAAAAAGTGAGATGTTTAATGGTCTACTTTCTTTTTTATGATCTGGATTAATGTAATCTGAAGTTATTATTTCAAATTGTGCATCAACACCTTCTTTTTTTATAGTGCTGCATCCAATACACGTTGAAATTAATATTAATAGTAAGCTTGTTAAGGTTATACAGTGTTTCATTATTGTTAATCCAACTTAATCATTTGTACTGAATTCATCATAGGCCTGGGCAAACGTTTCACCAAAAATACGTTGGAAGCTATCGTCAGAGTCTACTTTGTATTCACTCTTATAAAGCTCTTTGTATTGCTGCCAGAGTTTAGCTTGAGAGGATTTTGTCGAACTGAACTTATCCAGCAGTCCATTATTTTTACTGGATTTAGTAAAGCTATCTTCTAAAGAATCTGCATCAAATTGTTTTAATAGATCCATCATTGCAACTCGAACTCCGTGCAATAACGCTGACTGATGTTGGTTAATATCTTTAAATGCTTGTTGAAAGGCAAGGTCACTGGTCAAAAAACCAGGTCGATTTTGATGGAATAATGAATTTATAGCATCTGCCGCATTAGTCGAAAATTTCAATGGATTATTTTCAGTCGTTGTTAGTAGTGTTTTACTCACTCTAAATTCATTTTTAATCGCAGCTCTTGCTTGTAATAATTCGATAGTGCTTTGCATTACAGTTGGCATAAGAGAAAGCCATTGAGCGGCGACTTCTGTTGTTAACAATTCTTGATCAAGCCCTTGTCGCTCAAATTCTAATCGAGCTTTATCTAATAAATTATCACTAGACTTGGGTGGTGGTTTAATCGCCTCTTCTTTATGCTGTCTTTTTCGTGGACGAGTACTTGCTGGGCGTTCAAACTGGCTTGGGCTTGGGCTTGGGCTTGGGCTTGGGCTTGGGCTTGGGCTTGGGCTTGGGCTTGGGCTTGGGCTTATGGCTTGGGGTAGTTCATCACTAAAGAAACTGTCTTCTGCAAGGCCTGAGAAAAAATCGTCATCCGTTGCAATATCTTCTATTTCAATAACTGGTTGCTGAGTTAGATGTTGTATTGCAGGGGATGGTGCTGCTGGTGATCTTTCCATTTCAGGTTCGGGAAATGAAAAGCTCGTATTGTCCCAGTTCTCAGGTATGCCTGAATTAACGTCATCTTCAGCTGTTGATTCAGGTGACTTAGTGGCATTGTTAGAAAAGTTCATAGCTTGCTTGAAAGCGGGAGTACGCTCTAGGCTATTTGCTAATGACGGGGCATTTTCATTCGCGGTGCTCGCCACAGATGGGGCTCTATTTGGAGCTAGCAAGTCTAGTGGGTCTGAACTATTCCCCCAAAAATCATCCATTTGGTTATCCCAATCAGCATTCTCACTTGCGATTGACCGAGTTGGCTGATGTTCACTGTGATTTGAAAAACCTTCCAGTTCAGCCTGAATTAAATACTCACCAATTAAGAAGGTCTGGCCGTCGCCAATAAGTATTTCTTGACCATTGCCGATAGCTTCATCAGTTAGGCCGTTGATGGTTCCATTGGAACTAACGTCTTTTAAAAAAAATTGATTATCGCGAAAATTGACTTCTGCATGTTTTGAAGAAATAAAACGATCAGGATCGGGTAAAGCCCAGTCAGAACTAGGGCTTCGACCAATTACAGCAAAATCCGAATCGAAAATCTTTTGCTTTTCTAGCGGAGTACCACAGGAAGGATTATTTATGATTGTAAAAATTAACTTCATGAAATCCATTTCACAATAAATTAGAGTTTATTCGTAATTACGCATGAGAAGTCGGATAGTAACATTAAAAAAAATATTTGCCTTTTTTTTTGTGTTTTTTTAAGTGGTGTACTACAGAAATAAATTAATGAATCATTTTCTATACATTCCTAGTGTGATTTCTGTTATCTTCTCCCGCATAATTTTTATGTATGAAGAAATATTAATCATGCGTAATGCTAAAGTATTAGGCCGCTCAAATAAGGAATTTTTGACGTGTCAGATGATATAAAGAATGATGTAACGAGTGGCAAAAACCAGAAGGATGGTACTGTCGTTCTTAAAAAATCTAATAGTAAGGCACTCAAAAGTTTTGATGTAGACGATGCTACGCAACTTGCGCAAGGTAAAAGACGCCCGACGATAAAGAATGAAAAAGGTACTAATGAAAAAGTGCTAGTCGGAGACCGGACTCAACTTCGGTCTAGATCAATTAGCCTTCCTATTATTGATGATGCCACTCAAATATCTGATGGTATTTCTATATCTAAAACGGATACAACAAGTACCACTTCTGGTGCTTCCCTTACAGATGCGATCCATCGAACAAACCAAGAAGTACAAGGGCTTAAAAATAAAAATCGACGTTTAAAGATAATTAACCAAAGATTTTTATTAGCTTCCAAATTAGGCGTTGGGGGCATGGGAACAGTTTATAGGGCAAAAGACTTACGAAAAGTCGAAGCTCAAGACAAAAACCCTTGGGTTGCTGTTAAATTATTGAACGACGCTTTTAAAGAGCATCCTTCTGCCTTTATCGCCCTGCAACGCGAAGCTCAGAAAAGCCAAAAGCTTGCACATCCTAATATTGTACGTGTATACGATTTTGACCGTGATGGTGAAACGGTCTTTATGACCATGGAGCTTTTGCGTGGTGAAGATTTAAATCATATTATTAAACGTAACAAAAAAGGCTTTAAGCAAGAAGACGCATTAAATATTATCCGCCAGGTGGGTGGTGCTCTAGCTGAAGCACACAAACACAATATTGTTCACTCAGATTTTAAACCAGGAAATATTTTTTACACCACAAGCAAGGTTGCTAAAGTATTTGATTTTGGTATTGCCCGTGCGGTTTCCGAAATTGGCACTGGGCCGATGGCATTGGGTGATGTTAATACTGATAATCGTGATCATACGATGTTTGATGCATCAACATTAAATGCATTAACTCCGGCTTACGCCAGTAAAGAGATGCATAACGGCCAAGATGCTTGTAAGAGTGATGATGTTTATGCATTAGGCTGTGTTGCCTATGAAGTGTTAACGGGCAGGCATCCTTATGGAAAAATACCGGCCAACAAAGTAACGCCTAAGCAGGTTAAGTTGCCAGTTGTTGAGGGATTGAAGCGTAGACAGGTAAAGGCGCTTCAAAAGTCTATTGCTATCGAGCGTAAAGATCGCTATGAAACAGTGGATGCATTTCTCAATGATTTTTTACCAGAGAGAAACAAATTAGGACGCAGTGCGAAACTGGTGTTGGCTGCTTTGGTTCTTGCACTTTGTGGCAGTGGTGTATTGTACTATCAGCAGCAGCAAGAAATTTTAATTAAAGAGCAAGCTTTGATTAAAGAGCAGCAGCGAATTCAAGAAGAGCAGCTAGCCTCGCAAAAAGAAATAGAACTTGAGAACCAACGAATCGCGAAAGAAAGGGCCCAAAATAGAATTATTAATAAGGCGAAGTATGAGCTTGATCTTCAGATTGAAGCCTATGAGAAAAATGCGACTCGATTGAAGAAAAGACTCGACGATCATGCCTTTGTATCATCATCTTCTGATAGCTTAGAGTGGCAGTTGTCGGTAGGTCGTAATATCTCGTCTTTGGGAAATGTTTATCAAGAGACTGATTGGTTTAGTGAATTTTCAAAAGAAAACTCACAAGATTATTTACAGCCAATTATTAAAACAGC
The DNA here is from genome assembly GCA_000967895.1 of Oleispira antarctica RB-8. Lineage (GTDB taxonomy): Bacteria > Pseudomonadota > Gammaproteobacteria > Pseudomonadales > Oceanobacteraceae > Oleispira > Oleispira antarctica. The sequence continues at coordinate 2,926,180 of FO203512.1, read as the reverse complement.
TGAGAGTATGTTTGATGCCGACAAGCTTGCGGTTGAAAATTGGTTACAAAGCTATTATCAAAAAGTTTCTAATGTTTACCTTTCGCAAGCAAGAGATAAAGTCTATATAGAAGACTTTTCTGCTGCACAAAAAATGATTGGGCTGGCGCGTCAGTATGATAAAGGTAATCAGCAAATTCCGGCTACCCAGGCGTTATTAACCCAAAAATGGGAAGCTCAAAAGTCAGAAGATCAAGAGGTTCTTAGGCAAGCGAGTTTAAGTTCTTATAAAACTAAAAATGAACTAGTGACTCGCCAAGTTGATTCGTGTTCAGAGCAATTGTCAGTTGTAAGCAGTAGCTTTACCTTTGATATGAACGCTCTGCAAAAGACATTGGCGAAAATGACTAGAAGTTATCGTTTGATTCCCAATGATGTCAGCCAAGGTAATACCACTCATATAAACAATTTAGGGCAGTGTATTCGTTTATTTGGTGAGACTGATCCTAATGCAGGAAAGGCGGTATTGCTTCAAGCTAAAGCACTATTCCCTAGCTACATTTCTGAACTTAATAAAGTCAATATTCGACCATTTGATTCTTGCTCTCCTGCTTTTGCAGGTAAGGGAAGACGTTATACCTGTACCGATCGGCTTATTAATGATTTGACTATTCGCGGTCCGGAGTTAGTCGTTGTTCAAAGTGATACGTTAGGTATTTATTCAATGGGTAAGTATGAAGTCACTCAAGGTCAAATGGCCATTTTCTGTCAGAGCAGTGGTGAATGTGAGGTGCCTGCAGAGAAGGACTACCAGTTACCCGCTACGGATTATTCTTTAGAGCTGGTTGATAGCTATTTGCAATGGTTAAGCAAAGAAACTGGATTTTCTTATCGCTTGCCAGCATACCAAGAGTGGTTGCATGCAGCAAAGGCAAGGAATAGAGAGTTAGATATTAATAGAAACTGCCAACTTGACTCTCGTGGTTTGGTAAAAGGTAATCGTTTATTACCCGTTGATATTGGTCAAGCAAATGGTTGGGGGTTGATTAGTCATATCGGTAATGCACAAGAAATTGTGCGTGACGGAGATAAATATCGTTCTGCAGGAGGATCGAAACTTACCCCAATGGAAAGCTGTAATACATTAGCACTCCAGGACTATAGTCCTGAGGATAATGATGTGACAGGCTTCAGGGTTGTTAGACAAATGGAATTGACCAAGTAGGGTATAACGTGAAAAAACTATATGCATGCTGTGTGTTGTGGATGATGTATTTACAACCTGCATGGTCTTTAGAAAGCAGCATCAATAATATCGTTGAAATTGACAGCATAGACCAGCAAATTCAAGTCGGAAGTTATCAGGGATGGAATATATTTCTTGATAATCAAGTAGAAACAGATTCGCCAGGTTTTGGTTTTTATCAGATTGCGCCATTAATTATTAATGAGCTAGAAGGTGATGATAAAGCGGTTGCAAGTTCTGTAGAAGGGCTAAATGAGTTTGCCGAATATTTGACCAAGCTTTTTCCAGAGATGGATGTGGAGCGAAGAGGGACACTTACAAACTCTCAACTGACAAAAATATTTAACCTAGCTTACGATATCAGCTCTGCTAATAAAAAAGTTGCCGCGAACATTGGAATCGCGAGCTTAGAATCTATTGGTAGCCAGATCAAAGATACTTCGGGTGAAATTGAAAAATTCTATTTGTCTGAGCTGAATTGCACAGTTAAGGCTCAATGGTATCGTATTAAAGGGAAATCTCAGCTATCGGTTAATTTGTCAGTGATAGAGCATAGCGAATCGTCCACTGATGAAGAAAACTGCTACAACAAGATTAATAGCAAGATAACTCGTGCAGAAATGCTGTGGGTTAACGAAATTGTTATGAATACCTCCAATAATGAAAATATCGAAAGATACAGCGAAGAAGCTAAAGAATTACTTGATCGTCAACTGAAAGAAAAAACAAACTATAACCCTATGGGTGTCAATGGCTTTTCGAGCGAGCAGCTAATACTACTCGCGGGTTCTATTGCTGATCTGTATTACAGCACTAATGGTGGTGAATTAAATGATTTTCAAAATCGCTTATTAATTCAGCAGCTAACGGATGTGTATCGATCTAGGGGGCTTACATTCTTCAGGTTGGGTGAAATTGCAGATACATTAAAAGCATTTTATCGCAGTCGTGGTTTTATTATGTCGACGGTCTATGTGCCTCAGCAAGACTTTTCGAATGCCAATGGTATTGTTCAGTTAACCTTGCAGAGTGGCGTATTGGGTAAAGTGAAAATTAACAGTGATCATGGATTCGCCTACAGTGATGAAATTATCGCTGATATTTTTGAAGCTTATATTGGCCAGGGTGTCACCACAGATATTTCAGACACTTATTATACTCTGGGTTTGTTACCTGGGCTTACAGTGAAATCGGGGTTATTTGAAGTAGGGGATAAGCCAGGAGAAACAAATCTAATTGTTGATGTAGAAAGGACGTGGGGTTCTGTTTCTCTATCCGGAGATAATTACGGCACAGAGCTCACCGGGAAGAACAGGGCGATGGCTTCTGTTGTTTGGTGGAACCCATTGGGGCATGGGGATAATTTAGCGTTAGGGTATCTTCACGCTTTTAACCCTGAAAAAACGCAACTTGGATTTGTTAATTATGAATACCCAATCGTTCTTCCAAATACCCGTTTACGTTTTTCTTATGATCAGAATTTATATTCAGCACTGCGAGATATTGGCGGTGGTATTCCTGTTTCAGTAGAAGGTAAGACAGAAAACTTAGGTTTTTCGGTATTGCAAAATTTATTAGCGAGTAAAGATATCAACCTACAATTACAGTTGATGGCCAATAAAAAGTCTGCGTTAGTTGATTCAAGTTTTATTTTAGATGCAAATAGAACAAAAGAAAAACGCACTGAAAAAGCAGATATCTTGGGATTGAATATGAATCTTGATTTTCTTGTTAATCCCATTAAAACTGCTGTTTTATTTGATATTTCAGGGTATGTAGGATCTGTTAAAGATGCTGATGAGATACGTGTTGATGACAGTTTTGAAAAATACACAATTTCTTTTAATACCAGTACCTTGCTTAATATTAGCCATTATTTTAAATCGAGACTTTCTTTCTATGCAATGGGGAGTTACAGCGATGAAGCATTACCCAGCTATGAGCAATTTAGTATTGGTGGTCCTGATAAGGTAAAAGCATTCTCATCATCGGTATTTGTCGGTGACTCTGGTTTGTTCGGCCACTTAGAATGGACAACAGATATCTTCGATCTAATTAATCAAGGACGCTTCGCCGCTAATCATCAGTTTGATGCTGGTTTATTTATTGAAAAAGCGGGTGCGCGATTAAATGGTTATGAAAGCACTGTGCCAGTGAATGCAGAAGTTAGCGGTTATGGTGCAATACTACGATACAGCTGGCGTCGAAACTTAACTGTCGACTCGAGTATTTCTTTTGTTGATAAACAATTTTCTGAAGATGACTATCAGTTCTCCGATGAAGGCGATAATGGAAAATGGTTAGTGAATGTTCGCTATACATTTTAGCTAGTTAAAAATTTTTAATATAAAAATGCATCAATATAAAAATTTAGTTATTGATGACTAATGGATCAAAATATATACGAATAAGCCGAAAGTAAGGTTTGTTCGAGGTAAGGGATTATGAGTATTAAAGCATTACCACGTAAAACATTATTTACGAGTATCTTGTTGGCGAATGCCTTATTGGGCGCGAGCAGTTATGCTGGCCCTCAGGGTGGTAATATAACTCATGGTTCTGGCTCAATTGGTACGCAAGGCAATACCACTAGTATTCTGCAAAACAGCAATCAATTAATGATCGATTGGAACAGCTTTAACGTAAATTCGAATGAAACGGTTAACTTCCATCAGCCTGGTGCAAGCTCAGTTGCACTGAATAATATTTTGCAATATGACGCCAGTAGAATTAACGGTCAGATAAACGCAAATGGCCAAGTGATACTGATTAATCCTCGCGGCCTTATTTTTGGTTCTGGTGCTGAGATCAATACAGCAGGGCTAATTGTTAGTAGTTTATCGATTGCTAAAAAATCCTTTTTAAATGGTGAGTTTGCTTTTAAAGATTTAGATGATAGCCAAGGCGTTATTATCAATAATGGTGCAATCCATGCGTCTAGTGGTGGTATTACACTGCTGGGTGAGTCGGTAATTAACAACGGTATTATTCAGGCCGAGCTTGGCTATATTAATTTAGCGGCAGGTAAGCAAGCCTTTCTAAGTTTTGATGAACAAGGTTTTCTAGGGGTTAAAATTGACCAGGACGTTATTAATAATGAACTGGGTTTAGAGCAAGCAATTGAAAACAACGGTGAATTAAGCGCAGGTGGACGAGTAGCTATTTCGGCTAAAGTGACCAGTGGTTTATTCGATCGCGCTATCAACAATACAGGCATGATTAGAGCCACAGGTTTTAACTTACCCACCGCCGATGAATCTCCAAGCATCAGCCTAAATTCAAATGGCGATATCAATAATAGTGGCACATTGGATGCTTCAAACAACCTAACTGCTTCAAACAGTAAAACTCCAGTTCAAACCAATGGCGGCCAAGTAGTCATTGAAGGCAAGCAAGTAATTCATACGGGCACCATTGATGTCAGTAGTGATTTTGGTAAAGGTGGCAAGGTTGATATTCTTGGTGACCAAGTCGGTCTAGCCGGTGGCGCTATCGTAAACGCCGATGGCGAACAAGGTGGCGGTGATATTCAAGTTGGTGGTAGTTACCAAGGCAAAGATAGCCAGGTAAAAAATGCCGAAGCAACCTATGTAGGTGAAGGCACTAAGATTAGCGCTAACGCAGGCACTGCTGGTGACGGTGGTGAAGTTGTCGTTTGGGCAGATAATACCACTCGTTATTATGGTGATATTGAAGCGAAGGGCGGAAGCCAAAGTGGAAATGGCGGCGATGTTGAAGTCTCGGGTAAACAGACGCTTAGCTTTGATGGTTCGGTTGATACTAGTGCTGAGAATGGTTTTTCTGGTGAGTTATTGCTTGATCCTGCAACGCTGACTATTGTGGGGGAAGCTGAGGCTGAGACTCCACATACTCATGTTGATGATGCTATAGGGCAGGTAACTTTTGATGTGCCAGAGCCAGACGATGCCTCAATAAAAGCTAGTACCGTCGTTAATTTATTGGAAACAAACAATGTAAGATTAACAGCAACAGATTCTATTATTGTTGATTCGGCTATAGATACTGGTTTTACAGGTACTCTTGAACTGTTTTCAAATGGCAATATCAATGTTAATCAACTTATTAGGGTTGGTGGCCGTTTAGTATTGGAGGCAGAAGGAACTGTGGCTGGAACTGTTGGGGATACCGCAGGAACATCAGGCATTATTAATTTGGTAGCAGGTCTTTCGGCTGAAACAATCACATTAACTGGATTAGGCTTAACTGGAAGTGGAACTATTGATGTAGGTAGTTCACTAAATATTTCTGAAATTGAAATTGCTGGAGGAATCAAATACTCAGGCCTGGTGACTGGCTCGTCAGCAAGTTTGGTTTCTGGGACGAATGCGAACAATAATACCTTTGATCTAAATGCTGCCGGATTTAAAATATCGGATGCGTCTTTTCAGGGATTTACTGATGTAAATTCAGGTTCAGAAGGTACGGTAAACGGTTCACTTATTGCCGACAGTTTTGCAATTACGGGTGATCAATCGGTTCTAGTCAATGGCACCACCTTTAGCAATATTACAACAGTCAATGCAAAAACCAATACCAATACCGAACATCTTGATAGTGTTTCCGGCAGCGCGACTTGGGGTCTTTCAGAAAACGGTTTCACGGCTAACCAAATTAACTTTGTCGATGTTGAAACCGCCGATAGTGGTTCAGCAGGTACTGTAAACGGTTCTCTTATTGCGGACAGTTTCGAAATTACGGGTGATCAATCTGTTCTAGTCAACGGTACCACCTTTAACAACATCACTACGGTTAATGCTCAAGCTAATACCAATACCGAACATCTTGATAGTGTTTCCGGCAGCGCGACTTGGGGTCTTTCAGAAAACGGTTTCACGGCTAACCAAATTAACTTTGTCGATGTTGAAACCGCCGATAGTGATTCAGAAGGTACTGTAAACGGTTCTCTGATTGCGGACAGTTTTACAATTACCGGCGATCAATCGGTTCTAGTAAACGGTACCACCTTTAACAACATCATTACCGTTAATGCACAAGCTAATACCAATGCTGAACATCTTGACAGTGTTTCTGGTAGCACGACTTGGGATTTATTATCGACTGGTTTTAAAGCTAATGAAATCAACTTCATCGATGTTGAAACCGCCGATAGTGGTTCAGATGGAACGGTAAACGGTTCTCTGATTGCGGACAGTTTTACAATTACCGGCGATCAATCGGTTCTAGTCAATGGCACCACCTTTAGCAATATTACAACCGTCAATGCAAAAACCAATACCAATACCGAACATCTTGATAGTGTTTCCGGCAGCGCGACTTGGGGTCTTTCAGAAAACGGTTTCACGGCTAACCAAATTAACTTTGTCGATGTTGAAACCGCCGATAGTGATTCAGAAGGTACAGTAAACGGTTCTCTTATTGCGGACAGTTTTACAATTACGGGTGATCAATCTGTTCTAGTCAACGGTACCACCTTTAACAACATCACTACGGTTAATGCTCAAGCTAATACCAATACCGAACATCTTGACAGTGTTTCTGGTAGCACGACTTGGGATTTATTATCGACTGGTTTTAAAGCTAATGAAATCAGCTTTATCGATGTTGAAACCGCCGATAGTGGTTCAGAAGGTACGGTAAACGGTTCACTTATTGCCGACAGTTTTGCAATTACGGGTGATCAATCGGTTCTAGTCAATGGCACCACCTTTAGCAATATTACAACCGTCAATGCAAAAACTAATACCAATACCGAACATCTTGACAGTGTTTCTGGTAGCACGACTTGGGATTTATTATCGACTGGTTTTAAAGCTAATGAAATCAGTTTCATCGATGTTGAAACCGCCGATAGTGGTTCAGCAGGTACAGTAAACGGTTCTCTGATTGCGGACAGTTTCGAAATTACGGGTGATCAATCTGTTCTAGTCAACGGTACTACCTTTAACAACATCACTACCGTTAATGCACAAGCTAATACCAATGCTGAACATCTTGACAGTGTTTCTGGTAGCACGACTTGGGATTTATTATCGACTGGTTTTAAAGCTAATGAAATCAGCTTCATCGATGTTGAAACCGCCGATAGTGGTTCAGCAGGTACAGTAAACGGTTCTCTGATTGCGGACAGTTTCGAAATTACGGGTGATCAATCTGTTCTAGTAAACGGTACCACCTTTAACAACATCACTACGGTTAATGCACAAGCTAATACCAATACCGAACATCTTGATAGTGTTTCCGGCAGCACGACTTGGGGTCTTTCAGAAAACGGTTTTACTGCTAACCAAATAAACTTTATCGATGTTGAAACCGCCGATAGTGGTTCAGCAGGTACTGTAAACGGTTCTCTGATTGCGGACAGTTTTGCCATTACGGGTGACCAATCTGTTCTAGTAAACGGTACCACCTTTAACAACATCACTACGGTTAATGCACAAGCTAATACAAATACTGAGCATCTTGATAGTGTTTCTGGTAGCACGACTTGGGGTCTTTCAGAAAACGGTTTTACTGCTAACCAAATAAATTTTATCGATGTTGAAACCGCCGATAGTGGTTCAGAAGGTACGGTAAACGGTTCACTTATTGCCGACAGTTTCGAAATTACGGGTGATCAATCTGTTCTAGTCAACGGTACCACCTTTAACAACATCACTACCGTTAATGCACAAGCTAATACCAATGCTGAACATCTTGACAGTGTTTCTGGTAGCACGACTTGGGATTTATTATCGACTGGTTTTAAAGCTAATGAAATCAGCTTCATCGATGTTGAAACCGCCGATAGTGGTTCAGATGGAACGGTAAACGGTTCTCTGATTGCGGACAGTTTTACAATTACCGGCGATCAATCGGTTCTAGTCAATGGCACCACCTTTAGCAATATTACAACCGTCAATGCAAAAACCAATACCAATACCGAACATCTTGATAGTGTTTCTGGTAGCACGACTTGGGATTTATTATCGACTGGTTTTAAAGCTAATGAAATCAGCTTTATCGATGTTGAAACCGCCGATAGTGGTTCAGATGGAACGGTAAACGGTTCTCTTATTGCGGACAGTTTCGAAATTACGGGTGATCAATCTGTTCTAGTCAACGGTACTACCTTTAACAACATCACTACCGTTAATGCACAAGCTAATACCAATGCTGAACATCTTGACAGTGTTTCTGGTAGCACGACTTGGGATTTATTATCGACTGGTTTTAAAGCTAATGAAATCAGCTTCATCGATGTTGAAACCGCCGATAGTGGTTCAGCAGGTACAGTAAACGGTTCTCTGATTGCGGACAGTTTCGAAATTACGGGTGATCAATCTGTTCTAGTAAACGGTACCACCTTTAACAACATCACTACGGTTAATGCACAAGCTAATACCAATACCGAACATCTTGATAGTGTTTCCGGCAGCACGACTTGGGGTCTTTCAGAAAACGGTTTCACGGCTAACCAAATTAACTTTGTCGATGTTGAAACCGCCGATAGTGGTTCAGCAGGTACTGTAAACGGTTCTCTGATTGCGGACAGTTTTGCCATTACGGGTGACCAATCTGTTCTAGTAAACGGTACCACCTTTAACAACATCACTACGGTTAATGCACAAGCTAATACAAATACCGAACATCTTGATAGTGTTTCCGGCAGCGCGACTTGGGGTCTTTCAGAAAACGGTTTCACGGCTAACCAAATTAACTTTGTCGATGTTGAAACCGCCGATAGTGGTTCAGCAGGTACTGTAAACGGTTCTCTGATTGCGGACAGTTTTACAATTACCGGTGATCAATCTGTTCTAGTCAACGGTACCACCTTTAACAACATCACTACGGTTAATGCTCAAGCTAATACCAATGCTGAACATCTTGACAGTGTTTCTGGTAGCACGACTTGGGATTTATTATCGACTGGTTTTAAAGCTAATGAAATCAGCTTCATCGATGTTGAAACCGCCGATAGTGGTTCAGATGGAACGGTAAACGGTTCTCTGATTGCGGACAGTTTTACAATTACCGGCGATCAATCGGTTCTAGTCAATGGCACCACCTTTAGCAATATTACAACCGTCAATGCAAAAACCAATACCAATACCGAACATCTTGATAGTGTTTCCGGCAGCGCGACTTGGGGTCTTTCAGAAAACGGTTTCACGGCTAACCAAATTAACTTTGTCGATGTTGAAACCGCCGATAGTGGTTCAGCAGGTACTGTAAACGGTTCTCTGATTGCGGACAGTTTTACAATTACCGGTGATCAATCTGTTCTAGTCAACGGTACCACCTTTAACAACATCACTACGGTTAATGCTCAAGCTAATACCAATGCTGAACATCTTGACAGTGTTTCTGGTAGCACGACTTGGGATTTATTATCGACTGGTTTTAAAGCTAATGAAATCAGCTTCATCGATGTTGAAACCGCCGATAGTGGTTCAGATGGAACGGTAAATGGTTCTCTGATTGCGGACAGTTTCGTAATTAAGGGCAGTAAATCTGTTTTAGTGAGTGGTACAACGTTTACTAATGTTACTGTTGTTAATGGTAGTAATGGAAGTGATGATGTTCAGAGTGATTCAAGTGATTGGACTATTCAAGGAGCGGAAGCGACCAGTATTGAAGGTATCGCATTTTCTGATATTGAAAGCATTAATAAATATAACAGTGCTAGTATTACCGACCGCTCTTTAGCAGGAACCGCAGGAGAAGATTTCTTTACAGCTGCAGGAAGCAATGCAGTCAGTGCTAATGGCATTACTTACTATGGTATTGGTACCGTTAATGCTGGTGATGGCGACGATGACATTCAGAGTAATTCGGTTAATTGGACGATTCAAGGAACAGAAGAAACAAGTGTTGACGGCATAACGTTTTCTGATGTTGAAACTATCAATAAAAATAACAGTTCTGGTATTACCAATCGCAACCTTAATGGTACGACTGGCCAAGACCTACTAAATATCGAAGGCACTAATACAATCAGTGCCAACGGTATTACCTATTACGGTATTGGTACTGTAGATGCTAAGGGTAATGATTTAGATACAGTAGTTGGAGTTGGCCAGACTTGGCAAATAGAGATTGCTGGCTCCGACGGTAGTTATAGAGTTCTTGGCTTCGCTGGATCAGGGATGTCATTTACGAATACTGAAGTAGCGAATAGTCAGTCGGGTGGTTCTTTAATTGGCACGTCTAGAACCGAGGTGTATGAAACTACTGAAGTTAGTAATCAGGTGAAGTTTACAACTGATCTTACTTTTACTTTTAATGGTATTGAGAGAGTTGATGCTAAAAAGAGTTTGTATGGTGATATTTTAAATACGAAGAACAGCGTTGATGAATCATTCACGTTAGATACAAACAGCACTATCACTGATAATAATAGAGGCATTACTTTTAGTGATTTTGAAAGAATGGAAGGGGAAGTCGGTGATACTCTAGCTGCTCCAGGTTCTACACTGGGATATAGTTTAAATTTAGATAATGGTGCATATAGTTTTCAAAAAAACTTTAGTGTTGGTTCTGATGAGGGAATAAACTCTACAAATTATACTGTTGGGGGGAATATCAATGAGGTTAAATTTTTTGGTTTAACTGAAGCCGGTACAGAAACATTCTTATTAAAGAAAGACGGTGGGAACTATCAAGTCGTCGTTGTAGTTAATGGAAAGGAAGTAGTTACGTCATCTGGTTTTTTAACGTTATTATCGGTCGATGGCATCGATAATAACGATAAATTTATATTTGACTCCAAAGTAACTCTTGAATCTGTTATAAGTTTTGATGCCAGCTCTAATTCATTCAACGCTTCGCTAACCGGGGCTGATGCCACATTATTCTCCAATTTTAAAATCTATGACTTATCGCAATTAGATGAACTAAAAACTATTAGTTTTACTAGTTCAACTGCCTCTACCTTCTCTTTGGTTAGTGGTATAGATAATCAGCTATCTTTTGGTGGAACAGAGTTTTACGGTTTCAAAAATGTTACTTCCAGTTATACCCCAATTGAAGGTGATTTATTAAATACCTTAGCAGGCTCAGACCAAGCAGATAGGTTTTCGGCCATCTCAGATAATAGATTAACAGCTAACGGTATCGTGTTTAATGATATTGGTACGGTCAATGCTGGTAAAGGTAATGATGACATTGCACATGATTCAAATAGCTGGTTTGTAAAAGATGCTAATGAAACCAAAATAGGAAGTATTGATTTCACTGGTATAGATACAGTCAATAAAGATAATAGTCTTAATACCACCAACCGCTCTTTAGCAGGAACAACAGGTAATGATTCCTTTAGCGTAGAAAAAGGCAATTCCAATGCTGTCAGTGCTAATGGCATTACGTATTATGGTATTGGCACTGTTGATGCGGGAGAAAGTGAAGATGTGGCAGTATTCGATAATGATGATGTTCAATATGATTCTGATAACTGGACTATCCAGCGATCAGAAGAAACAAGTATTGAAGGTATCTCTTTCAAAAATATTGAAAGCATTAACCAATTCAATAGTACCGGCATTACTACTCGCAACCTTAATGGTACGGCTGGACAAGACTTGCTAAATATCGAAGGCACGAATGCAATCAGTGCTAATGGCATAACCTATTACGGTATCGGTTCGGTAGATGCTCTTGGAAATTCTGAAGTAGATCTTGATACGGTAACGGGCAGCACGACTTGGGATTTATTAGCGGGTGGCTTTGAAGCTTTTGGTATCAACTTTACGGGAGTAGAAACTGCAAACAGCGGTGCAGCAGGTATTTTAAACGGTACAACCGCTGAGGATAAGTTTGTTGTTGCAGGCACTCAATCAGTCGCCGCCAATGGCACGACCTTTAATCAGGTTACCTCGGTCACAGCAGGTGATGGCGATGATGATGTGCAATACGATTCAGCGGGTTGGACCATTCAAGGAACGGAAGCGACCAGTATTGAAGGCATGGCGTTTACCGATGTCGAAAGCATTAACCAGTTCAACAGTACTAACATTACCAATCGCAACCTTAATGGTACGACTGGCCAAGACCTATTAAATATCGAAGGCACTAATGCAATCAGTGCTAACGGTATTACGTATTACGGTATTGGTTCGGTAGATGCTCTTGGAAATTCTGAAACTGATTTTGATACGGTATCAGGTAGCACATCTTGGAATTTATTAGTTGAAGGTTTTGGAGCCTTTGGTATCAACTTTACGGGAGTAGAAATTGCGAACAGCGGTGCGGCTGGAACATTAAATGGCACAACCGCTGCCGATAAGTTTGTTGTTGCAGGTACTCAATCAGTTGCCGCCAACGGCACGACCTTTAATCAAGTTACTTCAGTCACGGCCGGTGATGGCGATGATGATGTTCAGAGCGATGTCGTTAACTGGACGATCGAGGGTGAAAAAGCAACAACGGTTAATGGCATAGCATTCTCCGGTGTTGAAAGTATTAACAAATTCAATAGCACAGACATTACCAATCGCAACCTTGATGGTACGACTGGTCAAGACCTACTAAATATCGTAGGCACTAATACAATCAATGCTAATGGCATTACTTATTACGGTATTGGTACGGTAGATGCTCTGGGGAATTCTGAAGCTGATCTTGATATGGTATCAGGCAGCACGACTTGGGACTTATTAGCTAATGGTTTTAAAGCCTTTGGTATCAGCTTTACCAGCGTTGAAGCTGCAAACAGTGGTGTGGCGGGTATTTTAAACGGTACAACCACTGCGGATAAGTTTGTTGTCGCAGGTACTCAATCAGTAGCGGCTAACGGCACTACTTTTAATCAAGTTACTTCGGTCACTGCGAACGATGGCGATGATGATGTGCAATACGACTCAGCGGATTGGACCATTCAAGGAACAGAAGCGACCAGTATTGAAGGCATCGCGTTTACCGATGTTGAAAGCATTAACCAGTTCAACAGTACAGACATTACCAATCGAAACCTTAACGGCACCGCTGGACAAGACCTGTTCAATATCGAAGGCACGAATGCAATCAGTGCTAATGGCATAACCTATTACGGTATCGGTTCGGTAGATGCTCTTGGAAATTCTGAAGTAGATCTTGATACGGTAACGGGCAGCACGACTTGGGATTTATTAGCGGGTGGTTTTGCAGCCTTTGGTATCAGCTTTACCAGCGTTGAAACGGCTAACAGTGGTGCAGCAGGTATTTTAAACGGTACAACCGCTGAGGATAAGTTTGTTGTTGCAGGCACTCAATCAGTCGCCGCCAATGGCACGACCTTTAATCAGGTTACCTCGGTCACTGCAGGTGATGGCGATGATGATGTGCAATATGACTCAGCGGGTTGGACCATTCAAGGAACGGAAGCGACCACTATTGAAGGCATCGCGTTTACCGATGTTGAAAGCATTAACCAGTTCAACAGTACTAACATTACCAATCGCAACCTTAACGGTACGACTGGACAAGACCTACTAAATATCGAAGGCACTAATACAATCAGTGCTAATGGCATTACTTATTATGGTATTGGTACGGTTGACGCACTTGGAAATTCTACAGCAGATCTTGATACTGTATCAGGTAGCACAACTTGGGATTTATTAGCTGATGGTTTTAAAGCCTTTGGTATCAGCTTTACGGGTGTTGAAGTTGCAAACAGCAGTGCAGCAGGTATTTTAAATGGCACAACCGCTGTTGATAAGTTTGTGGTTGCAGGTACTCAATCAGTTGCCGCCAACGGCACGACCTTTAATCAAGTTACTTCGGTCACAGCGAATGATGGCGATGATGATGTGCAATACGATTCAGCAGACTGGACCATTCAAGGAACAGAAGCGAGCAGTATTGAAGGCATCGCATTTACCGATGTAGAAAGCATTAACCAATTCAATAGTACCGGCATTACTACTCGCAACCTTAACGGTACGGCTGGACAAGACTTGCTAAATATCGAAGGCACGAATGCAATCAATGCCAAGGGGATTACGTATTACGGTATCGGCTCGGTAGATACTCTTGGAAATTCTGAAGTAGATCTTGATACAGTATCAGGAAGTACAACTTGGGATTTATTAGCCTCAGGGTTTGAAGCGTTTGATATCAGTTTTGCAGGTGTTGAAATTGCAGACAGTGGTGCAGCGGGTACATTAAACGGTACAACCGATGCCGATAAGTTTGTTGTTGCAGGTACTCAATCAGTTACCGCAAACGGCACGACCTTTAATCAAGTTACTTCGGTCACGGCCGGTGATGGCGATGATGATGTGCAATACGATTCAGCAGACTGGACCATTCAAGGAACAGAAGCGAGCAGTATTGAAGGCATCGCATTTACCGATGTAGAAAGCATTAACCAATTCAATAGTACCGGCATTACTACTCGCAACCTTAACGGTACGGCTGGACAAGACTTGCTAAATATCGAAGGCACGAATGCAATCAGTGCTAATGGCATAACCTATTACGGTATCGGTTCGGTAGATGCTCTTGGAAATTCTGAAGTAGATCTTGATACGGTATCAGGCAGCACAACTTGGAATTTATTAGCCTCAGGATTTGAAGCGTTTGATATCAGCTTTACGGGTGTAGAAATTGCGAACAGTGGTGCAGCAGGTACATTAAACGGTACAAACGCTGCAGATAAATTTGTTGTTACAGGTACTCAATCAGTTGCTGCCAACGGCACGACCTTTAATCAAGTTACAGCAGTCACCGCAGGTGATGGCGATGATGACGTTCAAAATGATTCAGCTAACTGGACAATGGCGGGAGCGAAAGCAACAAGACTTGATGGCATATCGTTCACGAATATTGAAACTATTAATAAATTTAATAGCCTAGGTGTTACGAATCGCAACCTTAATGGTACTTACGGAAAAAACCAATTCAATATAAAAGGCACTAACGCAATCAGTGCAAATGGTATTACTTATTACGGTATTGGTAAGGTTGATGGTAAAACAGGCGCTGGGCAACTTGATACGGTATCGGGTAGCAATGCTTGGGATCTGTTAACAACTGGCTTTAAGGCATCAGGTATTAGTTTCTTTAATATAGAAGTCGCAAACAGTGGAAATAACGGCACTGTAAACGGTACTAATTCTAAAGATGACATCGTCATCTTGAATACTCAGTCAGTGGCTGCTAATGGTACTCGTTTTAATCAAGTAACCAACGTTGATACGAAAGATAATGCATTTTCGGGTGACTTAGATACCGTCTCAGGCTCAAATGATTGGACTCTTTTAGTAAATAGCTTTGAATCTTCAGGTATTAGTTTCACAAATGTTGACGTTGTGAACAGTGGTGAAAACGGCACATTGAATGGTAGTGATTATGATGATGCATTTGTTATTAAAGGGACGCAGTCAATTACTGCAAATGGTACGACCTTTAACCAGATAGCACATGTTGATGCAAAGGGGGGGGCGGCAGCGAGTGGTATAGATACGGTATCAGGTTCAAATACTTGGAATCTTTTAGCAGCAGGGTTTGAATCTTCAGGTATTCGTTTCATCAATACTGAAATGGCTAATAGCAGCGCTAATGGTTCGTTAAACGGAACTGAACTTAAAGATGAGTTTATGATTATAGGTAATCAATCAGTTATCGCTAATGGTACGACGTTTAATCAAGTAGCCAGTATTGATGCGAAAGATAGTTCAGGAACGAATGAGCTGGATACGGTTTCTGGTTCAAGTATTTGGACTCTTCTATCAGATGGTTTTGAATCTACTGGTATCAGATTTACTCATATCGAAATTGCTAACAGTGGGAGCGCAGGTAAGTTAAATGGAACTAATAATGATGATCAATTTATTATTAAGGGATCGCAGTCAGTAGCCGCCAATGGTACAACCTTTAATCAAGTGGTCGATGTTGATGCAAGAGATGCTTCTTCATTCGGTGGTATGGATACAGTTTCTGGTTCAAATACTTGGGACCTTTTATCTGTAGGGTTTAGCGCAGAAGATATTCATTTCACTAATACCGAAGTTGCAAATAGTGAAGAGCTTGGCACTGTAAACGGAACTGAGTTTAACGATGAATTTGTCATCTCAGGTATTCAATCTGTTAAAGCTAATGGCACAACGTTTAATCAAGTAAGTAAGGTTGATGCTAAGAATAATACACTTGGTCAATTCGATACGGTTTCAGGATCAAATGCCTGGGATATTCTTTCTAATGGCTTTAAGGCTTCTGCGATTAACTTCTTTAATGTTGAAGTCGCTAATAGCGGTGCCGCTGGCTTGGTAAACGGTACTGAGCTTAAAGATGAATTTGAAATTACAGGCACTCAGTCTGTTGCTATTAATGGCATAACCTTTAACCAAATAACGCAAGTCGATGCTAAAGGAAATACAGTAGAGGGCGAACTTGATACTGTTTCTGGCTCCAATACTTGGGATCTATTATCGGAAGGCTTTAAAGCATCTGAGATTAGTTTTCTGAATACTGAGGTTGCTAATAGCGGCAATAAAGGCAGCATAAATGGAACGAGTAATACGGATGAATTTTATTTAGCGGGGCTGCAATCAGTTACTGTAAATAATACAACGTTTAATCAAGTAACATCAGTTAATGCAAAGGCTGGGGATAATAAACTTGTAGGTATGGAGACTGCTGATGAGTTTAATCTTTTTTCCACTAGTTCAGCTGCTGGCAGCAACAAAGTGACTAGCCAAGAAATAGACTTCGCTAGCATTACTCATATTGACGGTGGTACTGGTGAGAACCGAGTACATGGATCCGCGGGTAGCGATAGTTTTCAGCTCACAGACACTCGTCAGGAGTTGATATCTAATAATATGACTTTCAATAATATACAAGCAGTTGTTGCCGCTGATGGAGAAGATAACTTGATTGGCCAAGATGGTCAGCGCTGGCAGGTATCGAATATCGATAATACGATAGTAGCGCAAGATATTCGATTTTCCGAAATAGAAACGGTCTCTAATTCTGGCTTGGGTATTTTAATAGGGTCTGATCAAGCTGATCAGTTTGTACTGGTTTCATCTAATGGCAGTGCGACTGACAATGCCGTTATGGTTAATCAGCTAGTATTTTCTAATATTGGTAGTATCGATGCGGGTGAAAGTGAATTGGGTGAAGATGTTGTAACATCTGATATCGAGCAAACATGGCAGCTGGCTGATGATAATAATTTTATTGTTAATGGAATCTTACTCAGCAATATAGAGAGAGCGAACGCAGCAGCTTCGACTGTTATGGGTAGTATTTCAGAAGATGTATTTGTGACAACAGACATTACTAATACAGTTATTGCAAATGATGTGTATTTTGAAAATGTTACCTTGTTAGATGGTGATAATCCTGGCCTAACATTAACTTATTCCGCTGATTTAGATGCTCAGCAGAATAATTTGAATAATGTTGATCAGGTCGCGGCAGCAGATAAATTCATTACTAATAGCAATAACAGTATAGCCATCACTCAAGGAGATGGCGTTGACAGCTTTAGCCAATCTGGTAATCAAGCTGGTTTTAGTTTTGATTTTAAAAATATTGAAGTTGTGGACATAGTCACAACTGGAGATGTTAATTCAACATCGGGCTTTGAGTACTTAACAATAGATGCTAGTAACTTATCGATTAACACATCTGAAGATATCACGTTTAATGATTTCGATATTACGAATGACCTTACTATTAATACTAAAGGTGATTTAATCTTTTTGAATGATGTTGAGTTCACAGGAAAAGATGTGAGTGTATCGGGTGATAATGTTAGCTTTAGAGGTGGTTTGAAAATTGCTAGTAATACGTTTGCAATTGCTGCTAATAAATTGAATGTTGAGGGTGATATTGATGCTGATGTTAACGCCGAGCGTAGTGTGGCTACGGATATCGGTCAGGATATTAATGCATCAATTTTTAATTCAATTGATATCTTCTTAGCAAGTGACAGTTCAATACTAAGAAAAGATGAAATTGACAACGCCGATCGATTAAAGCGTTTACTTGAAGAAACAGAGTTGGAATTATGACCATTACTGGCATAAAAAATAATAGTGAGCCGCTGCAATTGTATTGATGAATCAGTACTGGCAAAAAATAGAGAGGAATAGGGTTCGCTATAAAAATAAAAGTAATGAGAAAGTAGTAATATTGGGGTGAATTATTTAATTTTAAAAGACATGTATTATGTCAGGATTGATAATGCACCCTTTATAAACTTAGTGATTTTACGGTTATTTAACTAGAAAGTAGCCCGTTAAAAATAGATGCCTCTACCGCCTTGATACATAAGCGTTAGATTTGCTTCAAAGTCTAGGTTTGAAGGTTTACAGCACTTTTAATTAGTGTTTTTATTCGTGTTCAGTTTCTCTAGTTTATTATAATTATTGAGCAGAAATTGTTAGAGCAGATTTGATGTATGTTTGAAAAATTTACGGAAGAAGTTTCATTAGATCTGCCATGCGGCCCTTTTATCGATGATGATGAAGCTCTTGAAGATGATTTTGTAATGCTAGAAAGTATTGCACGGATTAATCAGGAGTCTTTAACCTTAGATGGTGATGACGAAAATGTTGATTGGCGAGATATGCTTGCCCGCTGCGAAGATCTAGCGAAGCAGACTAAAGATGTTCGAGTGTATGTTTTTCTTGCGCAAGCGGCATTACAGCTTAAGCGTTTACCTGGATTAGCCAGTGCGGTTCAGTTGATTAAAAAAACCTTATCGAGTTATTGGGCCGAAGCTCATCCGATACTGGATGATGCGAAAGATGAAACGCCTTGGCGAATAATGACGTTGAATGAGCTGTCAGGTGATTCGCTGATTAGTTTGCTTACTGCTATGCCTATTGTTGAGTCAAAGCAGGCGGGTAGATTTACGCTAAGAGATATTAGATTAGCTAGAGGTGAGATTCTATTAGTAGAGGGCTCAGAAGAAATTATTCCTGAAATGGGTTTGGTAGAAGCGGCTTTTCAAGAATGTGAGCAAGAAGTTTTATCCGCATCGTTGAGCTTTGTTAATCAGATTCAGGATGATCTTACTCAGTTACAAGATCAACTCACTACTAGTGAGTGCAGTCATGCTCGATATGACTGGGATAAGTTAATAAGCGATTTAAAATATATATCGGGTGTGTATTCTAAGTATGTAAGCGTAGCTGTTGAAGTCGAAGAAATGATAGAGAATGAACCTGATAATGAATCTGGGGCAAACGATATGCAAGTGATCGTAAAAAGCACTGGGATTAATAATCGGACTGATGTATTAGAGGCGTTAGGGAGGATTTGTGAGTATTACGAAAAATATGAACCTTCAAGCCCTGTTCCAATTTTAGTAGAAAGAACAAAAAAATTAGTAACAATGGACTTTATGTCCATTATGAAAGAACTTAGCCCTGATGGGGTTAAGCAGGTTGAATTAATTGCAGGTGTTGATGCTGATAGTTAGCAACTGCTAGCGTATTAGTAAATTATAGAAAACAGCAGTGTCTTATCTAAAGCACTGGAATGGATTAAAAATAAACTATTTCGAGGATATGAAATGAGCAGTCAAAAATTTATTGGCAGAAATAGAGCGCCACGTGTTCAGATTGAATACGATGTAGAGCTGTATGGTGCAGAGAAGAAAGTACAAGTTCCCTTTGTGATGGGAGTTTTATCTGACTTATCTGGCAAAAACAATAGCGAATTGCCAGGTATTCATGAACGTGAATTCTCTGATATCAGTGTTGATAATTTTGATGATCGCTTAAAAGCAATGAAACCTAGAGTTGCTTTTAATGTTCCTAACTTGATCAATGATAAAGGCGGCGATCTGCCTGTCGATATCACTTTTGACGATATGCATGACTTCTCTCCTGGTCAAATCGCTAAAAAAGTTCCAGGTCTTGATGAGTTATTAGAGGCACGCACTCAGTTGGCTAACCTAGTGACTTATATGGATGGTAAAGCTGGCGCAGAAGAACTGATTACTAAAATTTTAGGTGACCAAGCATTATTACAATCCTTGGTTGGTAGTAAAGCCCCAGAGACAGAGGAAGTTTAATCATGTCTGAAGTCGAAGCTCCTGAGAAGTTAGAAGAAGCAACACAAACAATTGCAGCAGACGATTTTTCTGCCTTATTGCAGCAAGAGTTTAAGCCAAAATCCGAGCGTGCTTCTGAAGCAGTAAGCTCTGCTGTGCAGACCCTTGCTGAAAACGTATTGTCTAACGTCAATATCGTGCCAGAAGATGCCGTTGCTACTATTAAGCAGTTGATCGCTAGCATTGATGAAAAATTGAATGCTCAAGTTAATGCTATTTTACACCATGATGACTTTCAAAAGCTTGAAGGTTCATGGAGAGGCTTGCATCACTTAGTTAATAATACTGAGACAGATGAGCAACTAAAAATTAGTGTGATGAATGCTTCTAAAGATGACTTGCGCAAAAACTTAAAGAAATTTAAGGGAACCGCTTGGGATCAAAGCCCAATGTTCAAACGCATTTATGAAGAAGAATTTGGTCAGCTAGGTGGCGAACCTTACGGTTGTTTGGTTGGTGATTATCACTTTGACCACAGCCCTAAAGACGTAGATATGTTGACGAGTATCTCTAAGATTGCAGCCGCTTCTCATGCGCCGTTTATTACCGGTGCTGGTTCAGAAGTTATGGGTATGGATTCTTGGCAGGAACTTTCCAATCCTCGTGATTTAACCAATATTTTCTCTACTCCAGATTATGCTCCTTGGCGCTCTCTGCGTGAATCTTCGGATTCTCGCTATCTTGCGCTGACAATGCCGCGTTTCTTAGCACGCTTGCCGTATGGTGAAGCGACTGATCCTGTTGATGAGTTTGCTTTTGAAGAGCTGACTGATTCTGGTGATACCGGTAATTACTGCTGGGCTAATTCAGCTTTTGCTATGGCGGTTAACATTAACCGTGCTTTTAAAGAATATGGCTGGTGCTCTCGTATTCGTGGTGTTGAATCAGGTGGCTTGGTAGAAGGTCTTCCTTGTCATACTTTCCCATCAGATGATGGCGGTGTAGACATGAAGTGTCCTACGGAAGTTGCTATTAGTGATCGCCGTGAAGCTGAATTATCAAGTAATGGTTTTATGCCATTACTGCACAGAAAGAATACTGACATGGCCGCCTTTATTGGTGCTCAGTCTTTGCATAAGCCAGCAGAGTTTGATGACCCTGATGCAACCTCAAGTGCTGCTTTAGGTGCTCGTCTTCCATACTTATTCTCAACCTGTCGTTTTGCGCATTATTTAAAATGTATTGTGCGTGACAAAGTCGGTACTTTTTCTGATCGTGCTGATATGCAGCGCTGGTTGCAGAACTGGGTTATGCAGTATGTTGATGGCAGCCCTGAAACATCAACAGAAGAAACAAAGGCCAGAAAACCTCTGGCTGAAGCAGAAGTAAGCGTAGCTGAAATTGAAGGTTCTCCTGGATATTATTCAGCTAAGTTTTCTTTACGACCTCATTACCAGTTAGAAGGTTTGACTGTGTCTTTGAGCTTGGTTTCAAAATTGCCTTCGGGCAAGTCGTAGTTTTTCACTGCTATATCATCGCCAATTGATATAGCTTCTCTAAACCTTAAAAAAAGGAATTTACCATGGCTTCGGATATGTTTATCAAGATTGGAAGTATTAAAGGCGAATCTAAGGACAGCGTTCATGCAGATGAAATTGACGTTCTTAGTTGGGATTGGGGCATGAGCCAAAGCGGTTCTATGCATGTTGGCGGCGGCGGTGGTGCTGGTCGTGTTAGTGTGCAGGATTTGGTGATTGTTAAGAATATCGACCGTGCATCAGCAACCTTGATGGCTCATTGTGCATCTGGCGAACACGTTCCTGAAGTCGTTCTAACGGTACGTAAAGCAGGTAAATCTGCTCTAGAATACCTACGAATTACTTTGAAGCGCGCTATCGTTTCTAACGTTACTGTTGGTGGTTCTGGCGATATTTCTGAAACTGTTACTTTAAACTTTGCAGAATACAAAGTTGAATATACTCCTCAGAAAGAAGATGGTTCTGGTGAAGCAGCTGTTGAAACTGGTTTCAACATCGAGAAAAATATTGCTGTTTAATTTTTAATTAAATATGTGATAGGTAAACAAAAACCCGCTTCTAGCGGGTTTTTTCGTTTTAATCTGATATGAATATAAAATATAGTAAGTCTAGAAACCTTTAGATTCTAATAGAACTTTTTGATCTGCAATTTGCGTTGGTGAGCCAGCCCAAGTTGTCCAGCCTAGTTGAGACTGAACACCTAGCTGAAATTTTGGTACATGATGAGATTTAAGTTCCAGTTCAATATCCCAGTCATGCTCATCATTGCTATAAAGACGAATCATTTCTCGTAATTGTTGAAATAAATCAGTATTGGGGAGTAGGCTGTAAAAATCTTCAATGCTTAATGGTCCTATCTTTACAGTAAATTTATGTTGGACATCAAAAACCTGTTCTCCTAAGCTAGTATTAATGCCGAGCTGATTGTTATTAGAAAATACGCCAATATTAAATTGATCTTCTTCTGCTAACTGCAACCAGCCGCCGGTAAGTTGTTCAATCTTTACCGGTAATTGTAAAAAATCTAATATCAAGCTTTTTAAGCCATCGGCAGGCCGAGTCGCCATTGAAAATAGGCCGCTGCGATATAGGCGATCCCACTTATTTTTATGAATCGATTGCGCTGTTTGATTTTCGATTGTCGTTGAATGGTTGCTTTCAAGTTGCGATAAACCTGCTAACGCACCAATAAATAGATCAAACTCATTTTCTTCTGGCCTATCCATTTCTATGCAAGGCTGAATATTTGCTTCCGCCCGATAAAATAGGCTGATCATACGATGGTGAAAAACATCCGCAAAACGTGCAAACGTTGGATCTTTATATTGATGTTCTCGACTATGGGCATGCTCAGTTAAATGATAAGGCATGGCGCCCATAGGGCCAAATAGCCCAAACGATAAATTAAAGAGCTGATCTTTTTCAAAGTCTTCATTAGCAGGGATGAAGTGGCTTAAGGGGGTGTTAGCAAAAGCCATGGAGGGTTGCTGTCGCAATACAATGTGTTCTTCTGTCGATTTTCCGGCTTGTCCTATCCTAGGGGCATCAGAATATTTTGCATCGACGAATCGCAAGGTATTAAAAAGACTAAACCCGCTGGGGTCTTGAGTGATCTGATCAAAAAAGCTCATAGTATGGGTTGGCCTCCTACTTTGGGTGGCCAGGTGTGTATTTTTCCACGACGCGTTGACGTTAGTGTGAGTTGGGTAAAGCTATTAATCGAGACATATTTAGAAAAGAACTTTTCCAATACGGCTCCCAATAAATAGATGCCTTGGCCCTCGAAGCCACTTTCATCGCATTCAAGTTCGATTTCTAACCCACGGCAGTAAGCAACTTTATCGGAAAACATTAGTTGGCGGTTGATAGGTTTTGAACGAATTTTTTTAATCGCTTCAATTTGCTTTTCAATACTGGGGTTTTGAGAATTTGAGTACAGTCTTAGCAGCTGCCTAATTTTATCTGCACCTTCATCGCTATCGCACAATGATAAGTAGTTAAGTGATAGTTGATTTACAAACTGCCAGCTAATTTCAGAAGGCGGCTTTGCCTGAATGGGGGTTGATGGGCCCGTAATAACTTTGATGCATTCAATCGGAGCGCCAGTTTCTAGCGTAAAATCAGTATTTCCACGACCTGTAGGCATGTGTAACGGTAAATCGCGGTTAGTGCATAACAAATCAACCCCTAATTGTTTGAGATCAAATTGAAAAGGGGCGTTATTGCTGTCGACAATCGATAGGTGTATTTCACTGCCTAAATAGCTATTTGAGCGAGCACCAAAACGCTTTTGCTGGCTTGAGTGTTTTCTAGGCTTTCTAATTGTTGTGAAAAATCCAGAATCTAAATGATCTTGAACATGATCTTTATGACCATAGAAAGGTAAAAAGCTCTGTGAAGTTTGTGCTCCACTCTTATAGCCCCTTACCTTATCGACTTGATATATCTCAAAGTCCATTGGCCGAGTTCTATCAGGACTAATGTGGTATTGATATTGTCCTTTTTCTAACCGTATCCGCTCACTATTTTTTTGGAAAAGATTAATTGCTGGTGTGCAGAACAGCTTGAACTGATCTTGGGTGGTGAGCGTGGTTAGCTCTGAGTGAGACTTATCAAGTAGAATGGTGATTTCAATATCACTGCCTGAAAAATCTTTTAAGAACTTTTGCAATGCAGTAAATTTAAAAAATAGAAAACGCTTAGGGAAGGTAAAGTACTCTTGCAGTAAACGATAGCCTTGAAAAGATCGATCTGGATAGGGTAATAGTGCTTCTTCATCTTCAAAACCAGACTGTGCAATGTGATCTGCGCTGAAATACTGCCCTTGGCTTTCTGGTTTTTCTTTATCTTTAACAATGAAACCTAGACCATTTGCAAATATTTGCTCATAGAGTTTCATAGGTAAATCATCTTCACCCGCAATGTGCAGAACCAATTCATCAATAGGGAGCTGTGAAAAGTTTATACCTGGCTGAGTCGATAATTGAAAACGAATTCCGGCTTTGCACTTTTCAGGACCATGCCAGCCTGCGGCTGACAAAGCCGAGTTGCTAGAGAAGTATTTAACGCCAGATAGTTCAATTGGCCAAAGTGTTGTTGCTTGCGTTGTGCGAAACTGGCAAGGCGTTGCTTGCTTATCATTACCTGTTCGGCTCCACATCTGTGTATGGTTTTCAATATCAAAACCCGAAAGTAAGGACCCTTCGCCAGCAATAGGAGAGAATTGAACAATGGCACAGGACGGGGTCTGCGCTTGATAATGCGGATAGATAATATTCATTAACTGCTGAGTCAGCTCAGGATGCTTAGCATCTATCTTAAGTTGAACGCGAGCAGCCATAAAAGCAAAACCTTCGAGCAGTCGTTCAACGTAAGGATCTGCAACTTCAAGTGTTTCAATACCAAGTCGACCTGCAATTTTAGGGTATTGTTGACTAAACTCGTGAGCTGTTTCACGAATATGTCTAAGTTCTTTATTGTAATATTTTAAAAAATTATCGTTCACTCTAATTGCTCACAGCCAAGTTAGTTTGTTTGGACAACATTAACGCTGCCTGTCTCTAGATCAATTTCAGTTTTAAGCATTAGCATTAAAGGAATTGGGATTGCCCAAATTTGTCCTTCGATTTTAAATACCATGGCATGATTACTCGATTTTTCAGTGTCTCGAGTCATGTTTACCTTGAGAGTATGCTTAAGAATTCTAGGTTCAAAGTTTATGATTGCCTGACGTATTTGACGTTCAGCTTCATGGATGTCAATGTTATGCAGAGAAAAGCCGGTAAGGCCTGATATACCGTAATTGACAACAGAGCTAGAAACCTCTGAATAATTGTCAATATCGGTATTACCTTCCATGTGATGTGTATTTAATAAATGACTGATATCGCGAATAACGCAATCTCGCAACTTAGAAATATTCATTATGCGCTTATAGCGCGACTCATTAAGTTGCTCTGGATTGTCATCGATTAGGCGGTCGAGAAGAGACGGTTGGAGCTTCTCACGTGTATTGCTATTTAATGTCACTGTTTTTCCTTAAAGGTAATCATTAAAAAGTACCAGTAATAAATTAAAAACTAATACAAAAACCTTACGTTTTTTTGTGATCAAACAACGATTTATAAGCTAATAAGACCGTTCAATAATATTTGAAATATAGTATCATTAATAATATTAATGTAAGTGAAATATTCTACAAAATTTGTGTTTAAGCGCATATCTTCCAGGGAAGGAATTCAAATGAGTTTTTCTGATAATCGCGAGATTGAAATCATTGCTAGTAATTCGATTGGCAGCTTTGATAACGACTTACTGCTGCTAGAGTTCAATAGTGATGAAGCATTAAATTCTTTATTTCAGCACAGGCTGACAACCCTTTGTCAGAATAATGATTTAGATTTGAAATCATTATTAGGAACAACAATATCGATTAAAGTGCAAGGGCATCATCTGGTTGGTGCAAAATACTTTCATGGTCATGTAATGGCCATTAGTCATCGCGGGTGGCAGGGTAAATTCGCAAAATATGAAATCGAACTTGCACCTTGGCTTGGATTTTTAGATAAAACAAAAGATTGTCGAATATTTCAGCATCAAAGTGTGGTTGATATTTTCACTAATATTTTTGAAGAAAATGGGTTTTCGGATTATAAGATTAATTTGAGCGACACTTACAACCCCATTGAATATTGCGTACAGTATCGCGAAACCGATATGAATTTTATCAATCGCTTAATCGAGCAAGAAGGTATTTATTATCACTTCGAACAGCTTGAAGATAAGCACATATTAGTACTCAGTGACTCCCCAGGTGCCCATGAAATAATTACCGGTTGCCAAGACATTCCTTTTTACCCTCCTGGCTCAGTTGTTCGTGATAAACATTTTATTGAGTCTTGGAGTAATACCGTCGCTGTCGGGTCGGGCAGTTATGCTCTAAACGCTTTTGATTTTGAAAAGCCAAGAGCAGGGCTAGAAACTAATATCTCCATTGCGCAAGATCATGATCATGCTCATATGGAAGTGTATGACTACCAAAACGGTTATACCGAGCGAAGCGATGGCACTCGCTATGCTCAATTACGAATGGAGCAGCTGCACTGTGCAACCCAAGAATTTAGCGGTGTCAGTAACTGCGCTTATTTTCATGCTGGCGGGTTGTTTAACATATCAAAACACCCAGTGGATGCTAATAATGGTGAGTATCTATTAACCAAGGTGTATTACTACATTTCGACAGGGTCGTATGAGAGTGGCGAGCAGCAAGACGTTCAAATGGAAATAGGTTTTTCTTGCATGCCTAGTCAAACCCAATACCGTCCAGCACTCCATTCGCCTGCGCCAGTCATTGCTGGGCATCAAACAGCGATTGTCGTAGGGCCTGTAGGTGAAGAAATTTGGACCGATGAGTATGGCCGTGTAAAACTGCACTTCCATTGGGACAGGTACAGCGAGCGCAACGAAAGTAGTTCTTGTTGGGTGCGTGTATCGCAACTTTGGGCAGGCGGTAACTGGGGTTCAATCTTTACTCCACGTATGGGCCAGGAAGTGATTGTCGACTTTATTGAAGGCAACCCTGATAAACCTATGATTGTTGGGCGTGTGTATAACGCAGACAACATGCCTCCGTATGCGCTACCTGAAAATCAAAATCAAAGCGGTATTAAAACTCGCAGTAGCAAGGGCGGTTCAGTAGAAACCTTCAACGAACTGCGTTTTGACGATACGTTAGGTTCTGAGACATTAACAATTCACGCCGAAAAAGATCAGAACCTCAGTGTCGAAAATGATGAAAGTCATTTTGTGGGTAATGATCGTACTGACGAAGTTATTAACGATGAAACCATTACCATTGGTCACGACCGCACTGAAAAAGTTGGCAATGATGAAATAGTTGAAGTCGTAAACGATCGTGCCCAAACGGTTGGCAATGATGAAAACCTAACCGTTAATAATAACCGTACCCATACCATTGCGACCGATGAAACTTTATCGGTAGGTAATAACCGCATAACCGACGTTACCACTGACGATACCACCAACATTGGTGCGAACTACACCATAACCGTTGGCACCGATGAGCAGCGCGATATTGGTGCAAACCGAACAACCTCGATCGGTACAGCAGAAACCCTTGATGTGGGTAAAACCATTACCGTACAAGCAGGTGATGAAATCGTATTCAAGGCGGGCTCAGCACAAATTACCATGAGCAAAAATGGTGATATATCCATTAAAGGCGCGAACATCACAATAGAAGGTTCGGGTAACGTCATTCTTAAAGGTAGCAAGGTTCAACAGAACTAGTTATTGCTTCTTAAATTAAAAGTGTTGCGCTTGTAGTTGGCGCATACGAATATTAATATGTTGCCCTCATGGAATGAGCAGTGGTTGTTAAAATACTATGGCTGAATTGATTCACGCAAAAAATTTATCTTGGCGGCACCTTCACCTATTGGAGGACCCTTTCTTTGCCAAAGCCGATGTCGAGAGTGCTGTAAAAACGCACAAGGCTCGGGGCATAGTACCTAATCGTGGGATTACTAATTTCCAGGTATGGCTAGACCGTACTCGCCTGCCATTAAACGATTTAAATCATGCCGTTCTAAATAGCTTAAAAAATGGCACAAGTTATTACGTACATCGTGATATGGACAAGCCAGCGCGCCCATTAGTTTATTGGAAGCCTGCTGAATCAAGTAATAATAGTTTTTTAGGCGTTAATGGTGGCTGGGAGGTATATGACCATGTTCCTGCTCCCTTATGTAATAAACTTAGCATTCTATTAAAACAAATCGAGCCGGCTAAGCCGATGTCGGTTTATAACGCGCCTGAAGTCGAGATAGCGCAAGCGATACCCGTTAGCTACATATCTCAGAATGAGCGTCATATGTTTGTTCTGGAAGTCGAAAGTGAAAATGACGCCCCGATTTCCGACGAAGTTTACATTAACTTAGTCGGCTTTAATAAAACGCAGAATACTTTACCCGTTGATCAAAAAAATAACGTGGCGCATGACTTTGAAAGTCAAATATTCAGAGCCAAGCATGGCGACAGCTTTGAAGTTTTTGCCATCCCTGATCGATTTAAAACGGTTAAAAAGGATTTCCAAGAGAATAAAAATCTTAAGCAATCCGTACTTAATAAATCAATTGCAGCTCTGCGAATTACCGATACTTACACCCGCGCGGATAATGTGATTGTTCATGCGGTTGAGTACATAATTCCTGAAAATAGAATGTTAATTATTCATCGTGAATTTGGTGCGCATAATTCCAAAATTCCTCTTGATGAATATGTTTTACAGCACGAAGACTCCGATTGGATTCAAACGATAGAAGTCAATTCATCCTTAAAAGGCGATCAGCTAAGCCGCGTGAAAGACGGCTGGTATGAATTGAGGTTTGAAAACCTGCCCAGTAGCGGCAAGTTCAGTTTATACAGCACGCCAATCGACGGATATGCATCGCCTATCGTATTGTTCCAAAATATTGACTACGCAGAACTAACAACGAATGTCGAACTTGAAGAGGCTGAAATAGCGCAGCCTGAAGAAGATGAAATAATGAGCGACCAACCTTCACCATCGCAACTTCGTGATGAGGGGCTTGAGGCTCTTTTTGGATAATTTAAAATGAAAAATACCTTGCTGAATAGATTGTCTAACACAGTGATAAATACCGTGTTATTGCTGGTCGTTTTACTGCTAGCGGGCTGTGGTCAGCCGATTCTACCTAAGTTTATAAAAGAAAGTAAGTGGTCAACTTCGTATGAAGTTCATTACGAATATCAAACCGAAGTATGGGATGACCCCGATGTATTAAGTACCCCGCGAGTGCAGTTTAGATGGGCCAGACCAGGCTTAAGTGATTACAAAGATATGGGTATCTGGAGTATGCGCTTAGATGGCAGCGATATTAGAGAAGTGGTAAGCCCTGAGTTATTATTCAGCACGGAGAGGGGGGCGGGGCGTTCTGTCTGGTCAATGCCACGCTCACCCAATAATCGCTATATTGCGATAAAATTAGGCACGCAAAATTTAATAATAGACCTTGAAACCAAACAGGTCATTGAATTATCGCGGGGTAGGGATTGGCCAAGTTTTCAATGGCTGCCCGATAGTGACTCTTTGCTTTATAATACTGCAAAAGGCGTTAAGCAATATCACTTAGCTACGGGAAAAGACGATTTTATAGAGCCTCGTTTTCGCGATGATGGGATTTGGGGGCACTGGTTTTTATTAGACGGTGGCCGGGTCATCACTATGGAAGGTTGGGACGGCATTTACACCTATGATTTTGCCAGTGGTGAGCTATTAGATAAGCGCCCAGGCGATTTTGATTCTAGGAGAAGGCAAAAATTAAGTGCCGATGGCAAATATTATATTAAAGCAAGCAGTCGTGGCGGGTCTTGGGTCTCAGTAGAAGAACCTAATACTGTTATCCAGAAAATACCCGACTTAGGGGGGGGGGGGGAATCGTTCGCAGGGATGACATTAGGGCAGAGACTTTACTCATCCTATTCTGGTAAAAATAGAGAAGGGATCGAGGTAATTGATGGTGATCTAGCCAAACCCAGTAATTTCATTTTCCCGAATAGAGAACGTACACCAGGGAATCTTAGTTTTTACAATACGGGCTATTAATTTCTATTCGATAGCTCGTAGAAAGATAAATAATATAACTCTATAAAATCGATTTATAAGAGTGTAAGCATGACAGCGAATAGCAACAAGGAAGTAGCCCCATGGTAAAGAAAATAGGCAATGTATATCTACTGTCGGCGAACTTGACAGCACTTGGGGAGATCGCTAAGGGCAGTGCACGGCCAATACATAATCGTTTTATTACAGTGGAAGATCAAGCTGAGGTAAAAAAATCGACTGCCCAAGTAGAAGGCACACCTGGTACTAAGGAAAAAATTACAACTAGCCGTCATCTGTATATGACAGATAGCCATGGCGCTATTTGTAGCTTTGTTACAGGTAAGAACGTAAAAACAGAAGATGCCGCACTTAAACAGGGCTTTTCTTTAGCTTCGGGGGTGGTATTAGATGCTAATGTGAAACCTAAAGTTTATATCCCCCCTATGCATCTGGTTAAATACAGCTTTGCGGCTTATGGCTATGAAAAGTGGATTACTGAATTTCATGCAAGTATCGATACGATCATTACTAGAAATAATAAATCTGTTAGTGACGCTGTTGATGCTGCTACTAGCGAAATGATCTTGCAGAAAGTGAATGTTAAAAAGAAGTTTTCTGACGAAGAATATGCGAAATGGAAAAATTCTCGTGGCGATGATTACGATGGCGATATTATCGATGCCTTAGTCATGGGTAGAAGCCGTGCTGTTATTATTACCTTTTCTGATGAACGTTATGTCGATGCAACGGTAACGATTAAAAATCGCAAAGGCGAGAGTGTTTTTTTTAGTGGTTTAGAGGCGTTAGGTGGCAATAAAGCGGATAGCACAGAGGCGGCAGAAAAAAGACAGGCAATTGTTCGAAATCCAGGCGATGAAAATCAAAAAAATACTATTTATTGTGCCACCTTCTTCGATATAACAAATCAATTCCAAGCCAGTGCTGATGCTCAAGATCAGATGTATCAGATAACAGTAACAGCCTCACGTGAACGATTTAACATAAGCCCTGGGCCAAAAGGCAGTGATGAATTCTGTTATACCTTAGTAGAGCGCTTACGCTTTCCTATTCAATCTTTTGCTGGTGAGTTTGACATAATTAATGGCGATGCCATTAGTATGGAAGAAAGCTTATTGCGCCAGTTTCCTCAGCGTTATCCCGATGTATTAAAAGGTTTACAAAGTACCCAGAAGCAAGAAAATCAGATGGCGGGTATTGAATCCCTTGGTCATGCCATGAAAACCAATAGTGGAAAAATTAAACTGGCTGCCGAAGTTATTTCGGCAGATACAAAGTTTTCTTTTATGAAAACCTTAGGGCTAGGTATTTATGGCTCGATGGCAGACGATAAGCCAGGATTTTTACGTACCCGAGAAAGTATTAATTTAGCTTTTGGTGTGTTTGATGCTGCAGGAGCAATCGATGGCGCGCTGGATAAATTTGTTGATTATCATGTGAATAATTCAGGTTTAACTGCCAGAGCACGTATTGCCGCAAGTGTTTCTAGTTTTGCCACCCAGGTAGGAGGAGAAGCTTCCCCCGTTGGCTTACCAGCAAGCTTAAAGAAGGCCTATAAAAGTATTCAGCCAGTGGCTGGGAAAGTCGTTAAAGGAATGGAACTTTATACTGCCTTTAATGATATCGGCGGCGCCTATGTAGGCTTTAAAGACTTAAATAAAGCTATCAAAGATACGGGTAAAGTTTTTGTAGATTACTCACATAAGGTTTTTGTAGAAGACATTGCTATTGCGGAAGGCTCTGCTAACACGACTGGTCAGCAGGGTGATGCAGATAGTTCTGAGTCTAATCCTAAGGCTACACTTTCAGTAAAAGAAACTGAAGATGAGTATGCTGAGCTGGATAAATTTCAACAAAAATATGCGACAACAACCCAGAGTACGCGGGTTGGTGATGCGTATTTTGTTAATGTTACTTTCGTATTCGATAGCGCGGCTTTTGCACCAGATAAGACATTCAATGATCTAATTGTTTTATTGAAGTCTGTTAAGGGTGATTACCAAATCACACTGGTGGGGCATACTGATAATAAAGGCAGTGAAAAATACAACCAAATTTTATCAGTGAAGCGTGCCTTGTCTGTTCAAGAGG
This sequence comes from Oleispira antarctica RB-8, assembly GCA_000967895.1. Classification (GTDB taxonomy): domain Bacteria; phylum Pseudomonadota; class Gammaproteobacteria; order Pseudomonadales; family Oceanobacteraceae; genus Oleispira; species Oleispira antarctica. Next base: position 2,893,709 of record FO203512.1, on the reverse strand, counting down.
TATTGGCTAAAAATAGCATTGGTAGTGATCAGGCGATTAATATAAAAATTGAGGGCCGGGGTTTTTCGGAACCTGTCGCAAGTAATAATAATGCAGAGAACCGCCGCAAAAATCGTCGCGTTGAAGCAATCATAATATTACATACTAGCAAGCAATATAAACCTTCAAGAGAAGGTATGGTGCACTTAGAAAAAATTAGAGCTTTATCGACGATTCAAATGGCAGGGGTGGATGAAAAAGTTGGGCAAGCTTTGCTTAGCAGTATCGATTTGATTGCGGGTCTGCCGCCATTAAATCCAGCGCATGCAGCTTTTTCACTTACGTGGACCGTGGTTAGAGCTGGTAACGGTTTATTGTCTGACGGTTTTGATCTATTGCAAAAGCATATTTATGGCGAAGCATTTTTAAACGTATTAAGGGACTTTAAAAATAATGACGATTTATCGCGCGCCAATCAAACCTTGTTATTAGCAGGGCTAGAACCAAATGCTGTAATTAATCCTGCTTATTACCTTGAATCACAAATGCGTTTACGAGCTGAGGCTCTGACGGGGCTGATGCAGTTATTGATTCGTTGTTCTGTTGAGGTGGAGAATGAGGATGAGACTTTTTCAGATAAAAACAAGTTTGATTTTGACAATGTAATGGATGGCCGTACGGTATTTACCTATAAAGATAACTTAGAGCATTATAAAGTAGCTGAATATATTAAACGCTACGTTCTTAGTGATGGCTGGGTAATCCCTAATGTTGGGGTTTCTACACTGGCACTGGATGAATACTGGCTGTTCTTAATTAAAACAAATCGATTGGAAGTTAAAGTAGATCCAGCAGAGCGTGATTGGGCATGGAAAGATATGGGGGATGAAGTCTATGAAGCCGCAGCCACAGCAATATCTGCACTTGATCTGCTTGGAGACGAGTCTCTTGATATTGCCTCCAATCTATTCTCATCGGTGCAGTTTATTTATGAGAATGCCAGAACGTTGATGACCCCAGAAAAAGAGTATTTATTTAAAGCAAACTTTCAAAAATATTTCCCAATACATTATTCACTTGAAGAATCTCTAGAATATTTTTGCACACTGGCGAAACCTGAGTTTTCGTCTTTAGACTCTAATATCTATAGTGGTATTACGTATTCAGTAAGAGAGGGTGGCTCAAGCGGTGATGAAGGTTGGATTTCAATGCCGAATTGGCTTGAAACAAAGAGGAAGTGGATATCTCCTCTGGATCAAATCAGGGTTTGCTTCTTAGTTGACAATGCCAATGATAGCGTAAAAAAACATATCGCTTCCGGTACGATTACTAGAATTCCTTACAGTGTATGGCCAGTGAGAGTTGATATTTGTGATATGACGGGGCCGTCTATGGATGGCTTTATAAGTAAAATCGATGTTGAAAAACTTACCGCGAATGAAAAGTCTTTATTGACAGGTGGTGAAGATGAGGTTTATGGCGCCATTGTATATCCTATGTTTAAATTTGGTAAAAATATGCACCGTGGCACTAAACCCATGGCTGATCAATACAGCGCTTGGTTAAACGTGAATGCAGAGCATGAGCTAAGGTCACTGTATAATCTGGATAAAGTGTGGAGTATGGATTATGGCTACCAAGTTAGGCTTGGGTATAATAACGAAACACTGAAAACAATTAGTTATAAAAGAGAAGTTCTCACAGGGCGTGGGACAATGATTAAGAAATTTGAAGATTTCCCCTATGCCATTTGCTCTTCTGACAACAAAGAAGCACCTTATAGCGGTGAAGAAAATTTTCTAGATCGCCATTTCCTTCAAGTTGGGTCAGGCACTGAGGACTATCCGCCTTTATTTAAAAATCCAAAAGCTTTCTGTTTTATTAATCCAGATGCTGACTCTGATACTCCTACTAATTATCATTTCTCTGATAAAAATTGGTACGGTAAAAATGGAAACGTGAAGGCACCAATTTTCGATAATGGCGCTTTGAGTTTACCGTCATTCAAATGGACTTCCCCTGTTGATTTACTTGTTCTGGTGGTAAGCGATGATCTTGATGTTGAGGCTTACGATAAGCGCAAGCGCAAGAAAGATATTAGATCTGTTCCTGCTAGAATTCAGCTAATGCGGAAGGGGATGAACCTTGGTGAAAGGGGTAAGAATGGAGATCGTCCGTTACCTACATCGTCTAGAAGTGAAACGGAAGGCCCAGAATACTCTGCTTCTTTAACGCCATTTGGCCATATAGTCAAAGATGATGTTGTAGGGCTTAGGTTTGAACTAGATCCAGCTTCTACTAATATACCTGCATATAATGATATTGAAGAGCAGCTGAAGAATCCACTTGTATTGGCTAGACTTTCTGGAATGAGTGTTGAGGTTGATGAGAGTAATGATGAAAATAAGTGGGGAGTAACTAAGTGGTTCGAAAAGCAAAAAGATGAGGTTTTTGGTGAGAAGGATAAAAAACCTGTATACATAGCAAGTACTCCACTTGATTACCACAGTATTGTCGGGGGTAAAACAGAGGGAATAAAACCATTTTCTGCAAATACTTTCGAATCTTCTTCTCAATTTGGTTGGGATTGGAATTTATTTGTTAAAGTCAGTTCTCAGGGTGAATCTGGTTTAAGTAATGATACCGCGCAAGGTGTTTTTAACTTGCCATATCCTGAAGGTCTTAAAGATAAAAATAGCCATTGGTATGAAATATCTGATGGAGACAAGGCCACAGCTTTTGCGACTGTCGAAACCAATAAAAAAATCGTTAAAAACTATGCGATTAAAGAAGCGGAAAGAAAAGCTAATCTGAAATTGTCAGGGACACCTGAAGAAACGAATGGTGGTCACATTGCTACAAGACCACCGATTCACCCTAAAACCCCAGCAATGATTTGGCTTGATATGGAGGCAGCAGGGAAAGATTTAACAGACGAGCAAAAAAACCTGGTTAAAAATTGGCTTGTTAAGGATGCTAAAAATCTTACGCCAAGTTATATGGATTTAAAGGCATTTAAAAATTAACCTGGAAAGTGCTCAGGGGTTAGATTGTTTGAAATATGAATATGCTATTTAGATATTTTCACTCCCTTGTTTAATCCGCGACTGTTAAGCTAATCTTATTTAAGTTTTTACTTTTCTAAGTTGGATTTTAAATATGATATTTAACAGATTTCTATTGGTCGTGTTGCTTGTATTCACTCCAACCGTATTCAGTGATGTTATTGAAGGTGAAATTGAAAGTTTTCAAGCTGATATTGTATCAGCCGCCATCGAGCGTACCCAGCACAACGTACGCTACGATGGCCGCTACCTTTCCATCCCTTATCACCAATGGTGATGTGCCTGCAGACATAGGCGTTTGTACCGATGTGGTTATCAGAACCTATCGTGCAATAGGCTCAGACCTTCAGCAGCTTGTTCATGAAGATATGTTGGCTAACTTCGGGCTTATCCGTCAAAGCGCATTTGGGGGATGAGCTCTACCGATAAGAATATAGATCATAGGCGCGTACCTAACCTACAGGTGTTCTTTTCTCGTCATGGTGAAGAGTTGGCGGTCTCTAGCTTAGGTAGTGATTATAAACCGGGTGATATTGTTACTTGGATGATGCCAGGTAACTTTCCTTATATAGATTTATTTACGAATAACGTATTATAAATTTCAAATAACCCTTTAGTCTTTCATAATATTTTCTTGGAGAATAACCTATGTCTAGAAATATTTTGGCTAGAGAGTAACCCTATTCCAGTCTTCGATAATTTATTTCATTTGCCTTTACTGTATTCCTTGGAAATTAAAAACACTCATATTAAAACCTTTCCAAATTATGAAAAAGCCCAGCGGCTTAAAGATTTAGATTTTGTTATCGATGCGCTAGACGAAAAGGCATTCGACCTTAATTACGCATACTGGACAATACCAATTCAGGGGTTTGATGAGCAGATGAGAAATGTTGAGCCTATTACCTATGAAGAGCGTAAACAGCATGGCTGTATTTGATAGGTCCTAAACATACTCTTTTGAGTGTTTGAGCTATATAATTTAAATATACCTATTCGGCATCAAGATTTTTAACATGATATTTAAGAAACTATTATTAATAGGGTTAATCCTATCTTCTCAATATTCCTTCAGCCAAAACTTTGAATTAGATGTAGTAGAAGCCGCCCTAGAACGTACCAACCACAATGTACGCTACGACGGTCGTTATCTCTCTATCCCTTACCCGAATGGTGATGTTCCAGCGAATATTGGTGTTTGTACAGATGTCATTGTCAGAACTTATCGCGCCATAGGGACCGATCTTCAACAATTGGTTCATGAAGATATGGTGGCTAACTTTGAAGCTTATCCGTCTAAACGTATTTGGGGGTTGAGCAGGACGGATAAGAATTTTGATCATCGCCGAGTGCCAAACTTACAGGCTTTTCTATCCAGACATGGTGAAGTATTAGCCGTTTCTGATGACGCTTCTGATTATAAAGCGGGCAATATTGTGACTTGGATGTTGCCCGGTAACCTTCCGCATATTGGCTTAATAACGAACAAAATGTCAGCGCTTACTGGCAATCCTATGGTGGTTCATAATATTGGTGCTGGCCCCAAGCTTGATGATGTGCTCTTTTCGTATAGTATTACGGGACACTATCGATACATTCCTGCCAAGTATAGTGATCCCCGCCGCTAAATGGATTTACTCATGAAGATTATCTTCTCGTGCCTACTTTGTATATTTACCCTATTACCCAATGTTTCATCAGCCGAAATTTATAAGTGTACAGTGGCAGGGAAGTTGGTTTTTACCGACCAGCCCTGTGGCGGTGAAAAAGTTACTCTGGGTGAGACCAACTCAATGCCTGCCGAAGAGCAGCCATTTGAATATGAACCATTAAAGAATGTGTACAGTAATAGTCAGTGGTACTACGGACATGCCGGTTATAAAAGAGCACTGCGAGTACAGAGAAAATATAATGCGCCGATCTTTATTTATTTTCAGGCCGACTGGTGTAGCTATTGCCGTAAGTTAGATGAGGGGCTGCTTAATACACCACGAGGGGCTAAAGTTTTACGCAAGGTTGTGAAAGTGAAAATTTCTCCAGAAGATAGCAAACGCGATGATGATTTTTTTAGACGTCTCGGTGGAACTGGTTATCCGACGGTATTGTTGCAAACAGATAGTATTAGCAGTCCGCAAACTGTGCGAATGTTTTCGAATAAAAAACTGATGACTGTGGATACACTCTCGCAGATAGTAGAAGCTGCTACCGCGTTATAACGAATAGACCGTTTTAAAACGAATCTTCTAATAAATATTCAGCCGCTCATAAGATTTCTGATTGGCCGAAATACCTGCGTACATTTTAAATCTTTGTATTAGGGCTGAATTCATATAATAGCTGCACCACTTACTTAAATAGAAAGGTCAGCTGCTGATAATATAGGTAGATCCTGACCCTACAGCTTTATTTGGCTTATCACGAAGGCTGGAATGGATATCGACTTAAAACTCATGAAAATATACAGTTTGTTGATGAGCTCTCTAGTGTTTACTCAGACTTTATTTGCAGGTCAGTTTGCGCATGACATTGTTGGATCAGCTATTGAGCGCACACAACAAAATAATACCGCAAGTGAAGCGAGCATTATTGAATAATACTGATCTATTAGCTGTTTATAAAAAACGCGCCAGTTGCTTCTGAGTAGTTGCGGTTTCTTCCATCATGGTTTGTGTATTTTTGTTCACTTCATGCATGGAGTCGGTAATGTCTTGACTCAGTTGGTTAATGTTAGTCACCAGTTGATCGCTTTCTTCAAATGCATTATCAACGATTTTTATTGCTTGCTCTACACCCGATAGAGCGTCTAGGTCGTGATTAAACGCTTCAACCATTTGACTGAATTTTTCAGAATTCTCTCCCATCTGTGCTTTTAGTCGATCTGACTCTTCATACAGTTCAGAGGACTCTTGCTTGGTGTGGCTGACCAGCTTTTCCATACCGGTAATATGCTCGTTAATTTCTGTGGTAGCGGTATTCACTTTTTGCGCGAGAGTACGAACCTCGTCGGCAACAACAGCAAATCCTCGACCACTTTCACCCGCTCTCGCGGCTTCAATTGCGGCATTCAGTGCGAGTAAGTTGGTCTGTTCAGAAAACCCTTCCACCAATTTTAAGATACTACGTATGTTGTTTGCGCTCTCGCTTAATTGCACAACGGTATGAGCGAAATTTCCCAGTAACTGGTTGATGTCGTTAATTTTGCTTTGCATGTCGATTAAATCTGAAGACGATTGCTGGGCGGTTGTTACATTGATCTTGGTTGTGGTTGATAGCTGCTCAATATTACCGCTAATAGAGCGTATGCTCTGCTTGAGCTGGTCGCTGCTATTATGAATCGCTTGCCCGAATTCATTTTGCTGGTTGGTATTATGAATCCCTTGTTCTACCGACAGTAAGACCTGTTCGTTTACCTTGCTGGCGTTTAAGGCATGGCTGTAGGTATCTTGCAGTATGGCCAGTAAATTCTCGACAAAGTGGTTGTAGTTTTTTGCTAAATCACCAAATTCATCATGGCTAAAACTGGGGAGTCTTTGAGATAAATCCCCTTGTTGTTTATTGATGTTCTCAAGGGTCTTCTTCATCAGTTTAACGGGGCGAACAATCAAGTAATTCAAATAAAATAGGGTGAAACCAAAGGCAATTGAAGTGAGTAGTATGACGCCATACAAGCCGTTTTGCTTATCGTCTGGGATCAAACTGCTGAGTTGAAAATACGAAAATAACTGAATGGCGAATAGAAAGGCCAAGTTCCCCACAATCTTGCGATTTAGAGTATAGAAACATGCTTTCTCAACCTGATTATAAATAGATAAAACCCACTGCATACGCACCTCCATAAGAAACTACTCACTAGTATAGGCAATATTTAGTAATACGTGAGAATAAAGCATCAGTCGGTAGATATTTATTCAATTTAATTGATAAATCGCCCCTGGTTTTCTAGACACTGCTTTGTGTCAAAAAATCCTTGAGCTAAATTATAGTGAGTTAATAGATCATCTTGATAATAATACGCGATTAAAAAAGTTGATATTAAATACCCATAAAATCACTAAGATATGAGTTTTAGAAAAGCTTATTAATACGTTCGAAAATCTGACCATTTACCTCTGCTTGAAGAAGTTGGTGTTGACCAAGATCAAGATTAGTGAGTTTCCGAATTGGAACAACCTAAAGCGTCTGCACAGGTTGTGCTGTCGATATAGGCCAGATGAATAAAGAAAAATTTACCCCTGCCTAATTACGGAGGATGAGCGTAAACAGTATGGCTGTATGTGATTTATCCTGAAAGTTAACGAAGCCAGCCACTGCACTGATTTTTTTATCAGCCAAACTCCTAAACATATTCTTTTAAGAATTTGAGCTATATAATTAAAATATTCTTATTCTAAATTAAGATTATCTTCTCATACCAGGTTTTTATATTTCCAACCGACTGGTGTAGCTATTGCCGTAGTTAGATAAAGGGCTGTTTAATACACCACAAGGCGTTAGAATTTGACGCAATGTAGTGAAAGTTAAATACCCTCAGAAGATAACAAACGCGATGATGACTTTTTTAGAAGTCTCGGTGGCACCGGTTATCCGACGGTATTATTGCAAATAGTTGAGTCTGCTATCGCGTTATAATGAATAGACCGTTTTAAAACGAATCTTCTAATAAATATTCAGCCGCTCAGAAGATTTCTGAACAGCTGGAGGCGTGGTTATGAAACAGAATATCATTGACTATTCAGGGACTGTGAAAGGTAACTGCTTTTTAATTAAGAGCTTTATGTCAGCAGTAGAATGTGAGCGATTGGTTAATCATGCTGAAAACATAGGCTTCGATAGAGCAGATGATAAGTACCCTTTAAGCTACATTTGTAAAATCATTCACGCCAATCAATTATTAATAACCAGCGGCGTGATGCAAAAATTAAAATTTGGGATGAAGATAAAAATCTTATTCAAACGATTCATTAGCATAGCTCTTCCGTATTAAATTTAGCTGTTAATGGAGATCGATTATTTAGCTGCTCAAGAGATTCTGCAATCGTTAGTTACAGTCGAGTTGATGATCGTTATGAACTAACTGCAAAAGCTATCACCACTCATGGTACGGTGCTAAGTATTGATTTTTTTAATGAGAATGAACTTGTTAGTAGTGGTTCTGACGGAATTATTAGGCTTTGGAACGAAAATTTATTATTGCAGCATGAAACTAAAGGACATGACGGTTCGTGCTGGCAGGTTAGTTCAATAGGGCAGGGATTGATGTGTTCCATTGGCAATGATGGAATACCATTGTCGGCCCCTTAATTTATAGTGGCGGCTATGATGGCAAGGTAAGGAGAGGCTGTAAAACAAACTGTGTAACTGCCCGTTTTAAATATGAGGAGCTAACTGCTCCTCAAACTCAATCATAAAACGATTTAACGCAGGTTTCCAATCTCTAATTGGCATTGTCCATTTTTTAGAGGCTGCTTCTGTCGCTAAATAAATAACTTTCAGTGCCGCATCATCGCTTGGAAAAACCTTGCGAGTTTTAACAGATTTACGAACTACACTTTTCAAAGATTCAATCGCATTGGTCGTATAAATCACCTTTCTGATATCCGCTGGATAATCAAAAATCGTAATTAAGTTCACCCAATGGGATCGCCAAGATTTGCTGATTTGCGGATACTTAGCATCCCACTTTTCGGCAAAACGATCTAACTCTAAACTGGCCTCCTGCTCAGTAATTGATTGATAAATACGTTTTAGGTCGGAGGTGATTTCCTTATAATCTTTCCACGGCACGAGCTTCAGCGAATTACGCACCATATGAACGATGCACAGTTGAATTTTAGTATCAGGGAACGTAGCATTGATTGCATCTGGAAAGCCTTTGAGGCCGTCTACACAGGCTATAAACATGTGCTTCATGCCTCGATTCTGAAGATCAGTTAATACTGATAGCCAGAATTTAGCACCTTCATTTTCTGATATCCACATTCCCAAAAGTTCTTTGTGGCCCTCAATATTAATACCTAAAACTAGGTAAATTGCTTTATTGATGACGCGTTTATCCTGGCGAATTTTCAGCACGATACAGTCTAAATAAACGATAGGGTAAATTGCATCTAAGGGGCGATTCTGCCATTCAGTGACTTTTTCCATCACCCCATTTGTGACTTGAGAAATCAGTCCTGCTGAAATATCTGCACCGTACATTTCTTGAAAAGCCTCGGTAATATCCCGAGTGCTCATGCCCTTCGCATAGAGGCTTAGAATTTGTTTGTCCATGCTAGCAGTACGAGTTTGGCCTTTCTTAATTAGCTCTGGTTCGAAGTTAGCATTACGATCCCGAGGCGTTTGAATCTCGATTTCACCATGGTCGCCTTTGAGCTTCTTAGAAGAGAAACCATTACGGCTGTTGCCGCTATGATGGCCTGAAGTGTCATTCTTATCGTAACCCAAGTGGTAATCCATCTCGGCCTTCAAAGCGGCTTCAACAGTCAGCTTGGTCAGAAATGCACTGAGCGTGCTGAGGTCTTCTGGAGTTTTAACATCTTTGGCTAGTTCATTGGCCAGCGCCTGCAATTTATTCTTATCCATGATATTGCTCATTATTTGATCCTAGGTTTAGGGTATAGATAATGAGCAGTTACACAAATTTATTTACAGCCTCTTGGACACTATTATTAAGCGGCCATTAAGGCCTGATTTCGATGTTCTATCGGAGTCAGGCCTTTTAGTTTGACCTTGATTCTCATTGTATTGTAATACTCAATATATTCATCTATTTTCATGATTAGATCATCTGCACTCTCAAAATCATGATGATGAAACATCTCTGTTTTTAATACTGCAAAGAAGCTTTCTGCAGCAGCGTTATCCAAACAATTACCTTTCCGTGACATGTTTTGTTTCAAGCCTGAGTTCTTCAGCATTTTTTGTATCTGCGGTAGTCGGTATTGCCATCCTTGGTCGCTATGCAGTATTGGCTGTTCACCATCTTTTAATTTCGAGATAGCATCCTCAAACATGTCTTTAACTAAAGAAAGATGCGCTGATTTAGCGATACTATACGCAACCACATCCCCGCTAAAAAGATCAATCAAAGGTGAAAGATACACCTTCTGGCCCTTTACATTAAACTCAGTAACATCGGTAACCCACTTCTGGTTAGGCTTATCCGCCATAAAGTTACGCTGCAATAAATTATCAACGGATTTTCCCTCTTGTCCTTTGTAAGAATTATATCGCTTAGGCCGCACCTTTGATTTCAAATTCAACTCTCGCATCAATCGCTGCACTTTTTTACGGTTGATCAACATGCCTAGATTACGCAGCGCTAGCGTAATGCGTCGATAACCGTACAGCCCTTTATGTAGGTGAAATATCTCTTTAATTTTTGCTTTTATTTCTGCACAAACGTCAGGTTTAACCAACGCTTTGCAGTGATAATAAAAGACACTTCGAGCCAGATCGAATGCTCGTAATAAGTTATTTAGAGTATGGTTTGCCTTAAGCTCCAGGATTATTTTTGTTTTTTCTTTGCTCTTAACCTCTTCTCCTGGAGCAAGGCATCGAGCTTTTTTAGCACGGCATTCTCCGCTCTAAGGTATTCAAGCTCATCCTTTAGCTCGTCTTTAGTCATTTCATTAGCAGCTTTTGGTTTTGCAATAGGGGTCTTTTTCATTGGGATACCGCGCTTTTTAGGCCTTAACCCTTCCATACCCAAAGATTCGTAATTGCGTAGCCAAACGAATAGTGTGCCAGGTGATGAAAGGTTAAAAAAGGCACTAGTATGCCCCAATGACCAATCTTCTGTCTGCATTTTGGTGAGTACTTTAAGCTTGTCTTTAGCTGAATATGGTGAGGTAGGAGGGAGAAATGATTGTTCAGAGTTGAAGGAGTAAACGGCTCCCCAATACCGAATTTGTCTGGAGGATATATTGTATTCTCGACTTAACTGGCGAGAGGATTCATCACCTAGGTATCTTTTGGCGATGATTATTTTAAGTTTTCTACTGTATTTGGACATAAAGTCCCCCAAAGTTATTTGTCTAACTATTGGGGGTCACTTCACTTGGCTGGGTTTTTTATTTTAGCAGTGAAAACTAAAAGCTAATTTCGCAATGAAGATTAGTCTTCATAGTTTTCAATAGTAGGGCAAGAACAAATCAAGTTACGGTCGCCGTACACGTCATTAATACGGCCAACTGAAGGTCAGAATTTGTGAGCGCCTAAGTTCTTAGTTGGGAATGCCGCTAACGTCTGCGAGTAAGGACGATCCCAATCACCAGTAACAACCGCTGCTGTATGCGGTGCATTTTTCAACGGATTGTTTTCCGCATCTAGTTCGCCGTTATGAATCGCCATGACTTCACCTTTAATCGAGATCATTGCGTTAGCTCTATCATGAGCGGGCATGCAATAGAAGATAGATGGTTGGAATTTAGCCAAAACTCATGCTTCTAGGCAGTTGAAGATTATTAGCATAATCTATAAAGTGCTTCATTAGAATATCTACGATTTGAGAAACTAGACTCAAACCTTGCTAGTATCTTATGGTGATTTTATGATTTGTAGTCATTCTTGTTCGAGGTAAATATGAAAAAAACAATCGTATCTGTATTTCTTATGTTGTTAGTCGGCTGTTCTGGCGAAGTCGGCAATAAAGTAACTAATTTTGATAGAGTGTGTAATGCATTTGAAGCATTATCCAAAGATAGTAAGCTTAATGAATTATCTGGTGGGGATCGAGATCTCTTTATTTTTCATGAGATTCGAGACCTTGATGCTAAAAGCAATGCGAAACAAGGATTAGTTGTTGTTAGATATGTCGTTCCTGTTGAGGAGCGGTATGTCATGTTTAAAACTGCAGTAGATAGTATTGAACATGGTGATTGGTCTTGTTTGGCTATGAAAGAATTAGCGCCTACTTTAGACATTGTTTATATTGAAGAGGAGGGTGCAAGCAATGTCACTTTCCCTGAACCTGTCTCGTTAGAAGATGCAGACTTCTAGAATAAGAAAATGGCGATAAAAAACCCGCTCTCGCGGGTTTTTTTATGTCTGTATTAAAAACTATAAAAGACCTAAAGCTCAGAGAGTTTTAATCTTCATAATTCTCAATAGCAGGGCAAGAACAAATCAAGTTACGGTCGCCGTACACGTCATCAATACGGCCAACTGAAGGCCAGAATTTGTGAGCGCCTAGGTTCTTAGTTGGGAATGCCGCTAACTGCTGCGAGTAAGGACGATCCCAATCACCCGTAACAACTGCTGCTGTGTGCGGTGCATTTTTAAGCGGGTTGTTTTCCGCATCTAGTTCGCCGTTATGAATTGCCATGATTTCGCCTTTAATCGAGATCATTGCGTTAGCGAAGCGATCGATTTCTGCTTTGCTTTCCGATTCCGTTGGCTCAATCATGAACGTGCCCGCAACAGGGAACGACATAGTCGGTGCGTGGAAACCGTAATCCATTAAGCGCTTAGCGATATCAACTTCTGTGATACCGGTTTGCTCTTTTAATGGGCGCAAATCAATAATACATTCGTGTGCCACTAAGCCTTTATTACCTGAATACAAAATTGGGTAATGTTCGCCTAAACGTTTGGCTAGGTAGTTCGCTTTTAATAGAGCGTGCTGAGTCGCTTTACGCAAACCTTTGCCGCCCATTAATGTAATGTACATCCAAGAGATCGTTAAGATACTCGCAGAGCCATAAGGAGCTGAAGAGACCGCGCCTTGGCCTTTACTTTCGTTATCGATTGGACGAACTGCGTGGTTAGCAACAAACGGTTCAAGGTGTGCTGCTACGCCGATTGGACCCATACCTGGACCACCGCCACCGTGTGGAATAGCGAAAGTTTTGTGCAAGTTCATGTGCGATACGTCAGCGCCTAAGTACGCAGGCTGAGTAATACCCACCTGTGCGTTTAGGTTGGCGCCATCCATGTACACCTGGCCGCCTAGGCTATGAACAAGTTCGCAAATTTCTTTGATCCCTTCTTCGTATACGCCGTGTGTTGAAGGGTAGGTGATCATTAAGCAAGAAAGGTTGTCGCCAATTTCTTCGGCTTTCGCTTTCAAGTCTGCGAAGTCTACGTTGCCAAGTTCATCACAGTTAGTCACTACAACTTTCATTGAAGCCATTTGTGCAGAGGCAGGGTTAGTACCGTGTGCAGAGCGTGGAATTAAGCACACGTTACGGTGACCTTCGCCACGGCTTTCGTGATATTTCTTAATCGCGATTAGACCCGCGTATTCACCTTGTGCGCCTGAGTTAGGCTGCATGCAAATAGCGGAGAAACCCGTGATGTCTTTTAAATAGTCATCTAGCTCATCAATCATTTTCTCGTAACCGATGGTTTGGTCTTTTGGAGCAAATGGGTGAATGGTCGAGAACTCAGGCCAAGACAGAGGAATCATCTGAGTCGTGGCGTTCAATTTCATAGTGCAAGAACCCAGCGTGATCATTGAATGATTCATCGCGAGATCTTTTACTTCCAAACTCTTCATATAGCGCAGCATTTCGTGTTCGCTGTGGTACGAGTTGAAGGTTGGGTGCGTTAGGAATTCGGTAGTACGAATTAAGTCCGCTGGAATCGAGGTAGCGTCAGCCGCTACAACTTCTGCGTCTAATTCATAAATATCTAGGTTAAAATCTTCTGCGGCATCGCCTAAGAAAATTGTAAATAATTCTGCAATGTCAGCGGCGGATGTTTTTTCACAAATAGATACGCCAACAGTAACAGCGCTATCAAGGCGTAAGTTGACTTCAGCTGCAAGGGCGCGATGAATAACGGCATCACGATCGTCAGTGATTACGGTTAACGTATCGAACCAAGTATCGTTCGCTAATTTAATGCCTGCTTTTTTCAAGCCCAGCGCTAAAATATCAGTCAAGCGGTGGATGCGCCCCGCAATGGTTTTTAAACCTTGTGGACCATGATAAACCGCATAAAAAGAAGAAAGGTTGGCCAATAATGCCTGTGCTGTACAGATATTAGAGTTCGCTTTCTCACGGCGGATATGTTGCTCGCGAGTTTGCAATGCCATACGCAATGCTTGGTTGCCTTGAGCATCGATGGAAACACCGATGATGCGACCTGGGATGGAGCGCTTGTACTTATCTTTAGTCGCGAAAAACGCAGCGTGTGGACCGCCAAAACCCATGGGTACACCAAAGTGTTGCGCGTTACCCAATACAATATCGGCGCCCATTTCAGCAGGGGTTTTTAATGCAACCAAGGCCATAAGGTCGGTGGCGACAGTGGCTAATGCATCTTTTGCATGTAGAGCAGTAATAATGTCAGTGAAATCTTCAACATTACCGCCTTTACCTGGGTACTGGAAAATAGCCCCAAATACATCGGCGTCAGCGGCTTGTGCGGCGGGTGCAATAATGACTTCCCAACCGAATGCTTCGGCGCGGGTCTTAATAACGTCGATGGTTTGCGGTAGGCAATTCTCATCAACGAAGAAGGTATTCGATTTGTTTTTACGAACAGTACGCTTGGTCATTGCCATGGCTTCAGCCGCCGCAGTACCTTCATCAAGCAAGGAAGCGTTTGCTAATTCCATGCCTGTCATGTCGCAAACCAGTTGCTGGAAGTTTAATAGTGCTTCCAAACGACCTTGAGCAATTTCTGGCTGGTAAGGTGTATAAGCGGTATACCAACCTGGATTTTCCAATACGTTACGCAAGATAACTGGCGGAACAATCGTATCGTTATAACCCATGCCAATGTAGCTTTTGAAAACCTTGTTCTGGTCTGCAAGAGAACGTAAATAGTTAATCGCTTCAAATTCTGTGCGGCCATCAGCAATTTCTAAAAATTCTTCACGCAAAATATCAGCAGGAACGATCTGTGTTGAAAGATCTTCTAGGCTAGTAGCACCGACTGCTTCTAGTAGGGCTTTTTCTTCGCTTGCATCAGGACCAATGTGACGACCAATAAAGTTGTCGCGCTGTTCCAGTTGTACCAGGGTTTGTGTGCTCATGGGCTTGCTCATATTGTGCTAATTTAGCGTACGAAAGCGTGTGCTAAATAGTTTACGAAAGTTAGGGAATGAACGAAAAATTCTTTTCTCTTTAAATAGAAGAAAAGAAATATAAAAAGCCCTGCAGCCTTTTTGAGTGACTTTATAAAATACAAAGTTAAAAAGGGCAGGGCTTAATGTACTGCTAATTAATCACACTTTGCAGCGTATTCTTCAGCCGACATTAACGTATCTAAAACGTTAGGATCGGTTGGTTCCATGCGGAAAAACCAAGCGTCGCCGTATGGGTCTTCGTTGGCTTTTTCAGGTGCGTCTACTAACTCTTCGTTTACGGCAACAATAGTACCGGCGATCGGTGCGTATACGTCAGAAGCGGCTTTAACCGATTCAACAACAGCGATATCTTCGTCAGCTTCTACTTCAGCGCCAACTTCTGGCAATTCGATGAATACAACATCGCCAAGGGCCGCTTGGGCGAAGTCCGTGATACCAACAGTGATGGTGCCGTCTTCTTCTTTACGTAACCATTCGTGAGATTCAACGTACTTTAATTCTGCAGGGATATTACTCATTTTAATATTCTCTCAAGCTAAATTTTAAAAAACGATTATTCGAAAACTTTTTTGCCATTACGTACGAACGGCATTTTTACAACGCGGGCAGGAATTAACTTGCCACGCATTTCAATATTACATTCACTGCCGGTATCATAAGGAACACGCGCCATGGCGATAGAGTGCTGCAGTGTTGGTGAGAAAGTACCAGACGTCACTTCACCTTCACCTATGCCCTCTACAACTACTTTTTGGTGTGAGCGCATAACACCGCGAGTCTCTAATACGATACCGACTAGCTTAGTCGGTATGCCAGCGGCTTTTTGTGCTTCTAAGGCTTTACGGCCAATGAAGTCACGATCAGCAGGTTCCCAAGCAATGGTCCAGCCCATGCTTGCTTCTAATGGCGAAATTGAATCGTCCATATCGTTACCGTACAAGTTCATGCCAGCTTCTAAGCGCAAGGTATCACGAGCGCCTAAACCCGTCGGTGCCACGCCTGCAGCGACCAGTGCTTGCCAAAACTCGACAACTTCTGCTTCCGGGACAATGATTTCTAAACCATCTTCACCGGTATAACCTGTGCGCGCATAGAACCATTCGTTGACGGGTAAGCCTTGGAATACTTTTAATTCGCCAATCACGTCAGCGTCTTGTGGGCGAACTTGTTTTACTTTTTCGATGGCGTTAGGGCCTTGAACAGCAACCATTGCAAGTTCAGGACGCTCAGTCAGAGTGGCGTCGAACGCTGCGATTTGCTTGTTCATCCAAGCCAAATCTTTTTCGCGTGTACCGCAGTTAACAACGGTGCGGTACCAGCCATCCATTTTGTAAACGATAAGGTCGTCGATCACGCCGCCTTCTTCGTTCAACATGCCGGTATAAAGAGCTTTACCGGTAAAGCCAAGCTTGGATACATCGTTAGCTAAGATTTTTTGTAGGTAAGCCAACGCTTCTGGGCCTGTAATATCAACGATCGTCATGTGCGATACGTCGAACATGCCTGCGTCTTCACGTACTACATTATGCTCTTGTAACTGCGAGCCGTAGTGAATGGGCATATCCCAGCCGCCAAAATCGACAATTTTGCCGTTAGCATCTAGATGTTGTTGGTACAGAGGTGTTTGCTTACCCATATTTTTATGATCCGTAACAGTCGCTGTTTAAAAACCGCTTGTTTAAAAGTCGCGCTAAAAAAGGCCCGCAAGTATACCGATAAAGTCAGGCTTTGGCATCTTGCAGATTAATTATGATGGCTAAAATACTCAATATTGGCACGATGGTACTTCAAAAGAAGGGTTAATTCTAGCTTGACACTTTCGAGCTTGATGAAATTGCCTGAAATGTTGATGAAACCTGACTTGTTAGTCAATTTTGGTGAGGGTGAAAGGTCTAGGATTGAGCTGAATTGCGCGTGAGGCAATACTGATTTGCGTGCGTAGGAACTCATCAAATGGCATTGGCATGTCTCTATCTTGATAGAAACCATCAATAATCAAAGAAGCCATACCGTGAACTTGCGTCCATAGGGTATTGGCCAAGATCATAGAGCATCCGCTCAGAAATGCACCGTCAGAGATTCCCCGTTCGACTTGGCTAATTAACACATTAAACGATTTTTCACCGGCGGCGACCATATTGGCATAAGCGCGTCGATTTTGAATGCTGGGTCCAAACATCAGCTTGTATTTTTCTGGGTTGGCGATGGCAAACGCCAGGTACGCAGCACCTATGGTTTGGATGTTTTCATTTGCGCTTTGATCATTGCTGATGTGCTTCGAAGTTGCGTGATATAAGTCGAGATACGCTTGGGCTGCGACTTCTGCAAGCAGTTCATTCTTGTCTTTAAAGTGGCGGTAGGGTGCTGTTTGTGAGACTCCGACAGTACGGGCAATGCCGCGCAGGCTTAACTTTTCGACACCCACGTCTTTGATCTGTTCAACGGCGGCCTCTAATAGCGCTAGGCGTAAGTTACCGTGATGATAGTTGGTCGGGTGGTCGTTGCTCATGCTGATGTTTGGCCCTATTTAATGTGCGTTAAAGTCTGTTGTTTTCATTACGATATGTCAATTAGTGTTGACGGTGAATACATTGAATAGATAGAATGTATGCCTATATGTTTTCACTGTCAACATGACCGAATCACTACAGGCCGTTTATTATGAAACCTGCATCTACGTTTATTACTCTGCTGTTTAACTCCTTAGTTGTAATACTTTTATCCGTTGGCGTTATTGCTAAAACACTCGCAGAAGATACGGCTGTGCCTGTTGACGTTGTTAGTGCTCACTACGCTGAATACGCAAAAGCCATCAGGATTAGTGGCTTATTAGAAAATAAATCGGAGCAATCTCTGGGTTTTAAAGTTCCGGGCCTAGTGAGTAAGGTCTACGTGGATGAAGGTCAATTTGTTAAGAGAGGCCAGCTATTAGCTTCTTTGGATTTAGAAGAAATTGATGCAGAAGTTGCGAAAGCGAAATCGGTATTGGCCAATGCGCAGCGTAATCTTGAACGTTTCCAATCACTGCAAGGGCAAAATGCCTTGTCGATGGATCAATTACAATCGGCGCAAACGCGTATGGATGTAGCGCAATCAGATCTGACCGTCGCTAAATTTAATCGTCGCCATGCGGTGATTAAAGCGCCAGCGGAAGGGCGCATTTTAAATCGTGCCTTAGAGCCCAATGAATTGGTAAAAGCAGGACAGCCTGTGTTTGTGTTTGCCGCTAAAAAAACCGGTTGGATCTTAAGCACCGGTATTACCGATAAAGATATTGTGCGCACTCAGTTAGGGGATAAAGCGGAGTTGTATTTTGATGCGTACCCTAATCAAATATTTCCAGCGACAGTTTCCGAAGTAGCAGGGCGCGCCGATGCAAAAACTCAAACATTTGAAATTGAATTACGGTTAGAAGGTTCTTCAGAAAAGAACGGTGCTAAAAATTTATTAGCCGGTTTTGTGGGTCATGGTCGGGTTTATCCGACACAAAAAGAACGCTTGGTTTTATTACCATTAACCGCGTTATTACGTGCGGATGGTAAGCAAGCAGAGGTGTATGTTTTAGATGAACAAGATCAAGCGCATGTACGTTTAATTGATGTGGCGTTTATTGAAGGCAGTCGTATGGCGGTACGTGCAGGTATTCAAGAGGGTGAACGTATTGTGATTCAAGGTGCTCCGTATTTATCAGAAGACCGTGCAGTCGCCGTGCAGAAATCTCTGTAAATAATATAGACGAATAGGAAAGCATCATGCAATTACCTGCGTTAGCAATACGAAATCATCAATTTACCATCGTTCTATTTTTACTTTTGGTGACTCTCGGCATCGTATCTTTTTTTACTATGCCTCGCTCAGAAGATCCACAGTTTGACTTTTCAGCGGCGGTTATTAAGGTCGTCAGTCCCGGCACGATTCCGATGGATATGGAAAAGTTGGTCGTTGACCCGATTGAAGAAGCGCTGAATGAATTAGAAGATATTAAAAATATCAAAACAAATGTCGAAGATGGCTTAGTAGTCACGCGGATTGAGTTTTTATACGGCACTGACCCTGATGATAAATACGACGAAGTGGTTGCCAGTATTGCCCGTATTCGTAGTGATTTACCGTCCAGTATTGTGGCGCTTAAAATTGATAAAATATCTCCTGCGGATGTGAGTATTTTACAGCTTGCTTTAGTCTCGGAAAGAGCCAGTTATAGTGAGTTGAAACGTCATGCAGAAGCACTTGAACAACGCTTAGAGCGAGCTTCTGGTGTTAAGCGTGTGGATGTTGAAGCGTTGCCTGAATTAGAAGTTCAAATAAAAGTCGATCAGCGTCAAGTGAATGCTTTAGGCATTAGTTTGGATGAGGTTTTTAGCGCGGTACAAGGTGCAGCACAAAACTTACCGGGGGGTCATGCTAATGGTGGTGATCGTCGTTTTACTGTACGCACGTCGGGTGATTATCAATCGTTACAGCAAATAGAAGATACGGTGATTCGTGGTTCACAAGGTAAGTTTATTTATCTGCGTGATATTGCGACGATTAGCCAGGGCGAAACATTGCCGACTTATCGTGCAAAATTAAACGGGGAAAAAGCCGTTTTTGTTTCGGTTGTGCAGCGTAAAGGCAGTCAGATATTTAATGTGATGGAAGGCATTAATGCCCAAATAGAAGAATACAAACCGCGTATCCCAAGTGAGATAAAATTATTCACGGTAATGGACCAGTCGATAAGCGTTGAGCGACAAATCAGTAGTTTCTTTAACAGCTTGAATCAAGGACTTATTCTGGTTGCGATTTTAAGCATTATTGTTTTAGGTTTTAAACCCAGTTTGGTGGTTGTTTCAGCGGTGCCGTTGTCGATTTTTATCGCGATCGGCTGGGTAGATCTAGCGGGATTCGGTTTGCAGCAAATGTCGATTGTTGGCTTGGTCATCGCATTAGGATTATTGGTCGATAATGCCATCGTGGTGGTGGAGAATGTTTCGCGTCATCTACGAGATGGTGATACCCCAAGAGAAGCGGCAGTGAAAGGCAGTTCTCAAGTCGCTTGGGCGGTCGCCAGTGGTACTTTGACGACGGTATTATCATTTTTGCCGATGTTAATTATGCAAAATGGCTCTGGCACATTTATGCGTGCTATGCCGGTCACGGTTGTCGTGACGTTATTTGCGTCGTTATTAATTGCGCTAACGTTAACGCCTTTATTAGCCAGTAAATTAGGAAACTCCGCGAAGAAAACGACACGAGCGCAAAAGAAACTAGAGTCGATTGCGGATACTCGTTATAGCAGCATATTACTTTGGGCATTAGATCGCCCAGCGAAAGTCATTGGTATTTCGGTCATGATGCTGGTGGGAAGCTTGGCACTTTTTCCTTTTATTGGCGTGAGTCTATTTCCGAAAGCCGAGAAGCCTATGATCTTGGTGAACATTGATATGCCAGAGGGATCTACTTTTGCGCGGACGCAAGAAGTTGCTGATGAAGTTAGTAAGCGTGTGCGCCAGCATGAATTAGTGAATGATGTATCGCAGAACGTTGGCCGTGGTAACCCGCGTATTTATTACAATATTATGCCGACGCGTCAGACGGTTAATTTTGCCCAATTGTTTGTCACCCTTAATGATTATCAGCTGTCTGCTGTGGAGCCTCTAGTCGATACTATTCGTAGTCAGGTGGGTGATATTGCCGGCGCGAAAATTACGGTGAAAGAGTTTATGCAAGGTCCACCTTTGGTTGCGCCCATTAGCATTCGTATTGTCGGTGAAGAACTGGCTGATATTCAACGGGTCGCAATGGATGTTGAAAAGCTGGTGGCCAATACTCAAGGTACTGTGGGTATTGATAATCCCGTTGGTAATTTTAAAATTGATTTGAAGGTCGATATTAATCGCGATAAAGCCGCGATGCTCGGTGTGCCTTTGCAGCAAATTGACCGCACGGTACGAACGGCTTTAGTAGGCACTAATATGGGCAGCTTTCGCGATGATCAAGGGGAGGAATTTCCTTTAGTTCTACGTTTATCCCAATACGAAAATCCACAGATAGAAACCTTTGAAGATATTAAAGTTCGATCAAATAGCAATCAGTTAGTGCCGTTATTGCAAATAGCTGAACTTAATCTGGAAACCAGTATTGCGCGTTTTCAGCATTATGATTTAGAACGTATGGCGCGTATTACTTCGGATGTATTACCTGGCTTTACCGCAGAAAAAGTAACCAATGCGATCGTTGAAAAATTGAATGGCTATGATTTCCCTGAAGGTGTTCATTACGCCATTGGTGGTGAACAAGAAAATCGTAAAGAGGCGTTTGGTGGAATGGCGAAAACTGTATTGCTAGCGGTATTTGGAATCTTTGCTGTTTTAGTATTGCAGTTCCGCTCTTTCGTGCAGCCGTTAATTGTTTTTGCAGCGATTCCCTTTGCCTTAGTGGGTGCGTTTATCGCTTTATTTATTAGTGGTTATACCTTTAGTTTTACCGCGTTTATCGGCCTAACATCGTTGGTAGGGATCGTGGTAAATAACTCGATTATTTTAGTCGATTATGCCAACCAAATGCGCCGTGATGGTTTGGAAAAAATGGAGGCGATTATGGCCGCGGCAAAAACGCGATTTGTGCCCATTATATTAACCACGCTGACTACAGTGGGGGGCTTATTACCGCTGACGTTATCGGGTTCTAGTATGTGGTCACCGATGGGTTGGGCTATTATTGGTGGCTTGTTGGTATCGACTTTATTAACACTGATTGTTGTGCCTGTGCTGTATAAGTTGTTAGGTAAAATGCCGGAAGATATTGAGGTTTAGCTGAAGGTTAAGATGTAGATCGTCATCAATCGCATTTAATTAAGCGCTAGCGTGTTAATACACGTCTAGCGAACCTTCTAAACTATTATTGTTCTGAATCATCGCGCTGTGTTTAAGGTGCTATTTTTAAGGTGCTAGAGTCTAGACCCCCAGTTCTTGATTTAAATCGTCAATAACATCTTCTTGTAGAAACCCGATCAACTTTCTTTTCATGGCTTCGCCTGCTGCTTTTCCTTCAATGCCTTCAATCAGCTTTATGTCTTGCTGGGTTGAACCGTTAGCGTCATTCACGTTAACTCGAGCATAGAGCGCCATGTATTCAGTTTTTATACCATTGGATGTACTTGACATTGTGCTCTTGAGATAAATTTGGTCTGGCGATGTTAATTGACCTTGGCGAGTATAAAGCTGTCGGCCAAATAGGCTACGACGGGTATGCACTTGGTCGCCGATGATTTTGCATTCGAGTTTTCGACCTAATAAAAATAGGCCAAAACCAATAATGATCAGACCAATTGAAGAGAATACTGGGGGCATAATCCAAGGCACGTCGCCACTTTTAATCAGCTGATAAAATAAGAAGAATCCCACTGAGGTAAAAATCGATCCAAATACTATTAGCCCACCGCTCATGGATTTATTACGCCCTTGATCTGAAAGAATATCTAAACCCGTAGCGGTTTTTTCTGTCTTAATTTGTTGCTCGATACTTGTTTCTGCTTGTTTAATTTTAGCCGCATGCGCTGCTTCTTTTTGCGCGAGAGGGATGACAATACTAGAAAGCCCAGTGCCTTTCTCAACGGGAAGAGTCCAGCTACGATTAAATTCTTTTCCACTAATTATGCCCTTAACGACGACCTGCCATATAATGTCGCCGCGACCATTATGGGTTCCATTGGTTGAACAGTCGGCAGGGATGTCGAAAGCAAATTCGATGGTGCTGGTATTGCCATTCGCGCGATCAATGGGTTTGTCGTGTTCTTGCCATAAAATATCGCTGTGCGATCTTCTATCATCGCCACTACCTGTTGAGTAGGAGTGTATGCAGCTTAGCGTGACATTGATCTTTCGCTTTTCCCAAGGTTTTTCAATATTGATGCGTCCGCCAATTTGTCCGCCGACTTGGCCTATTGAAGGGCAGGGTGTGAGAGGGGTTAAACCAAAAAATAGAAACTTTTGACGCATTTTCCAGCTGAAGCGCATCAAGGCAATGCCTATTAATGGAATAATGAGAGCAGCGAAAACGCCATAGTTTCCTTGTCGAACTTCACCAGGGATTACAAAGAGCGTAGGAGATGAAATTAAGAAGAAAAGTGCACCAATGATCATGAGGATCTTATGGCCAGATTTTTCGTTGCTGTAAATAGATTGATTCGTTTTATTGTTGTGCTTATCCATGCTTTGTCTCTGCCCTTAACATCTCTATTTATTTGATCAGGCAAGACTATCAGAAAAAACGGATCATAAAAATGCAGGCGTTTTAGTTTGAGAGGGTGGTAAGTGAAAAAGTCTTAAAGAGGGGGGCTGTCGTTAGACAAGCAGGCGAGCAGAAGCGTTGAGTGTGTTATTTGAAAGGAAAATAAAGCGCTTCTGTTAACCTCTATCTTAGCGAGTAGAGGTATTAGAGAATAGAAACGCTTTATCACAGCCCATAAGCAGAAGCTTATTTGCTGCTATTTACTAAATGATTAATACGCGCTTGAGTATCTTCACTTTGTAATAATAAAGAGAAGGCTTCAAGTTCGTCAGTTACCACTTCTTCGATCACTTCAGAGTTACCAACATTCAATAACTGCTTAGTGGTGATTAAAGACGCCAGCGGCTGCTTAACTAGGTCTTGTGCAACTGACATTGCTGCTTCAAGTGCTTGGCCATCTTCAGTCGCTTTATTGATGATGTTCCATTTCTCAGCTTCACTACCGTCGAAGAAACGACCGGTTAATAACAGCTCGTTAGCGATTTTAGGGCCAACAGATTCCGTTAATAACATAGAAGAAGCACCTTCAGGGCTAACACCTAAGTTAGCGAAAGGTAGGCGGAAGCGGGTATTTGCACCCGCAAAAGCCATGTCGCAATGAAGTAGGATGGTTGTGCCGATGCCGACGGCTACTTTTTCAACGGCAGCAATGATCGGCTTTTTAACGCGGCTCAACGTTGTAAAAATACCAGAAACACCGTCCATAACATCTTGGCGTATATCGTCACCCGCGACTAGGTCAGATAAATCGTTACCGGCAGTAAACTTGCCGCCAGCGCCGGTTAATACGATAACATTAACGTCGTCAGAAGCATCGGCTTCTTTAAAAGCAGCAATTAGGTCTTGGTAAGTTTGTACTCGAATTGCGTTTAAAACCTCTGGGCGGTTAATCTCGATCAGCGCAATTTTATTGTCGATGGTTAAATTAATATCTTGGTACATGGTGGCTCCAGAAGGCTTATAGGAATAACAAAGCAGGGAGTTTAACTGGCTTCGTTGTTGAACAGAAGAAAAAGCATCTTTTTTAGACAATATAATGATAGAAGGCCAAATGGCTCGCGAGTGATCCATTTGGCCAAATAAGCTTAAAGATTAGTCGAGATTAATCTCAACCATTAAATCATTTGAAATTGCTTCTAACGCATCCGTTAGAGCATCAGCATCAAAACCTTTCGGCACGCGTAAGTGCGCTTCGGTTTTAAATAAAAGGTCCGCTGACATCGGTGCACTTTCGCAGTTGGTGGTCAGCTCTAATACGTTAACCCCCATATTGGCCAAAGCTTGTGATACTTCTTTCACAATACCTGGGCGGTCGTTGCCAACTAAGTTGAGGGTGAGATCTTTGGTGGCAATGGAGTCTCCAGCTTCTGCACTGACCTCAACGCCGATACTGATGCCTTGAGTTGCGAGCTGCGATAATCTGATGCGCAGACTATTGGCTTCTTCTTCGGCAATGCTGATACGTAATATGCCGGCGAATTTACCCGCCATGTGTGACATACGACTTTCTAACCAGTTGCCACCTTGATCAGCAATGGTCGCGGCTATTGTTTCTACGATACCGGGTTTATCGTCGGCGATAATGGTTAAAATCAGAAACTTCGACATCTTTTTTCCTTACTTTGTCTGTTTATGAGACTAAAGCTAGCAAATTAATTCTTAGCTGTCTCGCATCCCTTGTTATCTCTGATATTTAAGCGCTTATTTCGCCGCGCTTTATGGTGTTTGAACTTACATTAGTATTGTTCTCGTGTAGAATATCGGGCAATTTTGAACTATCTGTAAGCTTATGTTGGAGAGTCGACCTTGAAAGCGGTAAAAGTAGGAATCTGTGGATTAGGTACAGTAGGTAGTGGCACTTTTAATGTGCTTACCGGAAATGCGCAAGAGATTACTCGCCGTGCAGGTCGTGAAATTATTATTCAGCAGGTGGGTTCTCGTCGTGATAACCCAGCTGCCGATACATCTAATACCGATGTTACTCGAGATATCTTTGACGTCGCCACCAATCCAGAAATTGACATCGTGGTTGAGTTGATTGGCGGCTATGACGTTGCTAAAAAACTGGTATTGCTGGCGATTGAAAACGGCAAGCACGTTGTGACTGCCAATAAAGCGTTAATCGCTGAGCACGGTACTGAGATTTTTGCCGCGGCGGAAGCGAAAGGCGTTTCGGTTATGTATGAAGCCGGTATTGCCGGTGGTATTCCTATCGTTAAAGCGTTACGTGAAGGTTTAGCGGGTAATAAGATCAATTGGTTGGCGGGTATCATTAATGGTACTGGCAATTTCATTCTGACGGAAATGCGCGATAAAGGTCGTGATTTCGCTGATGTATTGAAAGAAGCTCAAGAGCTGGGTTATGCCGAAGCTGATCCAACGTTTGATGTTGAAGGCATTGACGCTGCGCATAAGCTGACTATTTTGTCTTCGATTGCTTATGGTATTCCGCTGCAGTTTGAAAATTGCTTCTGTGAAGGCATTGGCGGTATTACCCCAGAAGATGTTCAGTATGCCGAAGAGCTTGGCTACCGCATTAAGCACTTAGGTGTGAGCAGTCGCACTGCCCGTGGTATTGATTTACGCGTACACCCAACCTTGATTCCTGAGAAGCGCTCTATTGCCAAGATCGATGGCGTATTAAACGCGATTATGGTTAACGGCGATGCGGTTGGCGATACTTTATTTTCTGGCCCAGGTGCGGGTGCAGGTCCAACAGCTTCTGCAGTGGTTGCTGATATTATTGATTTGGCACGTTTGATTGATGCTCCTGCGTCAAGCCGTGTTCATCACTTGGGCTATAAGCAAGTTGATGATACTAAAGTTCTGCCGATAGAAGACATTGAGACTGCGTATTATTTGCGTATTCCTGCGTTGGATAAAACCGGTGTATTAGCGAATATTGCGACTATTTTGAGTGAGCGTGGCATTAATATTGAAGCGCTGATCCAAAAAGAACAAGCCGAAGGTGAAGAGATTGTGCAGGTGATCTTGTTGACTCACATCATCCAAGAAAAAATCATGAACGATGCCATTTCTGCAATTCAGGCATTGGAAGGAACCCAAGGCGATGTTACCCGCATCCGTGTTGAGTACCTGGTTTAAAAAATTTGTTTAAAAGATTGGTTTAAAAGATTAGAGAAGAGTTTTTAAATTATGATGAAATATATTTCAACTCGCGGCGAAGCCCCTGAGTTAACTTTTGAAGAAGTATTATTAACCGGTCTTGCGGTTGACGGTGGTCTGTACGTTCCAAAAGAAGTACCGACGTTTAGTAAAGAAGAAATCGAGTCTTGGCGTGATCTTCCTTATGCTGAGTTAGCGCATAAGGTTATCTATCCTTTTGTTGAAGGCTGTGTTGATTCCGATGCGTTGGCAAAGATTTTGTCTGAAGTTTATGGTGGTTTTGCTCATAAAGCGGTTGCCCCATTGCAACAGCTTGATCATAACGAATATGTTTTAGAGTTGTTCCACGGACCAACTCTGGCGTTTAAAGATTTTGCTTTGCAAACTCTAGGTCGCCTTTTGGATTACGTTTTAGAACGTCGTCATGAAAAAGTTGTGATCATGGGCGCGACCTCTGGTGATACCGGTTCAGCAGCGATTGAAGGGACTAAAGCGTGTAAAAACGTTGATATCTTCATTTTGCACCCACACGGTAAAGTCTCTGAAGTTCAGCGTCGTCAGATGACGACAGTGACTGGCGATAATATTTATAATATTGCCATCGAAGGTAATTTCGATGAAGCGCAAGACATGGTTAAAGCCAGCTTTGGCGATCAGTCTTTCCTTAAAGGTGAGCGCAAATTAGTAGCGGTAAACAGTATCAACTGGGCACGTATCATGTCGCAGATTGTTTATTACTTCTATTCTGCTTTGAACTTAGGTGGTCCTGTTCGTCCAATGGCTTACTCAGTTCCTACCGGTAACTTTGGTGATATTTTCGCCGGTTACATGGCGAAGAAGATGGGCTTGCCGATTGAACAATTGATTATTGCAACCAACAAGAACGATGTATTACACCGTTTGATGAGCAAGAACAAGTACGAAGTTCATCCGTTAATGCATACAATTACGCCGTCTATGGACATCGCGGTATCTTCAAATTTTGAACGTTTATTGTTTGATTTGTACGATCGTGATGGCGCAGCCTTGTCTGAGCTAATGGGTCGTATGAATGCTAAGACCGATGTGGTTGAGTTAGACGAAGAGAAGCTAGCGAAAGCCCGTGAGTTGTTCGATAGCTACGCAGTCGACGAAGATGCAACGATTAAAATCATGCAAGACGTATTCGAAGAGACGGGGTATTTGTTAGACCCTCATACTGCGATTGGTGTTAAAGCCGCTCGTGAAGTACGTCGTAATAATAAAATTCCTATGATTACTTTGGGTACGGCGCATCCGGTTAAGTTTGAAGAAGCGGTTTTACGTGCAGGTTTTGATATGCCGAAGCTGCCTCATCATTTAACGGACTTGATGGAACGTGAAGAGCGTATGGATGTATTGCCTGCGGATCTAGCTGAGATTCATAAGTTTATTGCCGATAAAACGTTTGGATAGTGCTTTATAATACTCAGTATTTGAAGTAATAAAAAACCGTTATTCATGAAAATGAATAGCGGTTTTTGCATTTTATGCCGGTACTTTTAGGCATTTAATTTAGAAAGGGTTTCTATTATTAATATCTATCGAAGTGCCTTGAGTATTACTTTGTTGATTTTTTCTCATTGGGTTAGCGCAGAAAGCTCTGGTATTGAGAAGTCTGGTATTGAGAGCTCTGGTGCTGAAGTCTCTAAGCCTGAAAAAAAGCTAACAGTTCCCAAAGATATGGCGATGGGCATCAAACATCGATCTTATGATTTTTCTTCGATAGAGAAGACGAGCGCGAAGTTTGCGATGGACAGTACGCTGGTGAAGCTGCCT
The DNA here is from genome assembly GCA_000967895.1 of Oleispira antarctica RB-8. Lineage (GTDB taxonomy): Bacteria > Pseudomonadota > Gammaproteobacteria > Pseudomonadales > Oceanobacteraceae > Oleispira > Oleispira antarctica. The sequence goes on along the minus strand of FO203512.1, from coordinate 2,865,431 downwards.
TTGGGTAAGTTTGATTTTGGTAAAAGTTTTTTTATTCCTTCTTTATCTATTGAGAAGACAGCCTTTCGTTTTGACGATGTTGATGCAGACAATCAAGAAGTTTATACCCTCAAAAGCACGTTAATGGTGGTTACTCCAAGTGATGATCAGTGGACTCGCATTATTCAATTCACTCCGAGCTTACATTCGGATTTAGATGCAATTGATGAGGATGCTTTTTCGTTGTTGGGGCTGGCGATGTGGCGATATCAGTCAACAGAGGTGAGTACATGGACAATGGGAGTCGGTTTTACACGCTTGTTTGGTGAATATAAACCGATTCCTTTAATATCGTACCAATATAAAGTTGCTGATAATATTCAATTTGATGTTGGTTTTCCTATAACCAAAGCTGAGTATCGCTGGCAAAGTGATTGGTCTGTGTATGCCTCTATTGCTCCAGTGGGAGGCAATTGGCGTTATCAATCTGAAGAAGATGAGCGCTTGAATATTTCGTACTCTAGCTGGGTTGCTGCCACAGGAATCCGTTATCAATTTAAACCAAAACTTTGGGCTGCGTTTGAGTTAGGTCAGAGCTTTGCGAGAAAACTAAACTTGGATGCTGATAATAGCAGTACTGAAGAAGTTGATATTTCAGATGCACCTGTTGTTATGTTGTCATTTGGTTTTCATCCCTAATTAACAGACCTAAAATAGATCGTATCTTACAGACAAGGATGTCTTATGTTTAAAATTTTGTATTTAGTTGTGGCTATGATGTTGGCCCCGTTTGAATTGATGGCGGAAGAAAAGCCACCTTTGATGTTGGCTAATGTTCTGCAGAACAGTTCGGGTATTGATCTCGATCCATATTGGGTTAGTGAAAAATACGATGGTGTGCGCGCATTTTGGGATGGTAAGCGGTTAATCTCAAGGCAGGGCAACGAATATCATGCGCCCGCATGGTTTATTGCCGATTTCCCCGAAGTTCCTTTAGATGGAGAGCTTTGGTTGGCGCGTGAGCAGTTTGATCGCTTGAGTGGCATCGTTCGTAAGCAGCAACCAATTGATGACGAGTGGCGTCACGTTCGTTATATGGTTTTTGACTTGCCTCACCATTCGGGCACGTTTAATCAGCGTTTATTAGCACTTCAATCTCTAACGCTATTACCGACTCACTTAGTCATTATTCCGCAGTGGCGTATTGCTAGTGAAGAGGCATTACTCGCTCAGTTAGATTATTTTGTGAAAAATAAAGCTGAAGGTTTGATGCTGCATGACGGTCGCTCACTTTATTCGGCCAAGCGCAGCGACGATTTGCTAAAGTTAAAGCCGAGCTTTGATTGCGAGGCCATTGTGACGGGTTATGAACCCGGTAAAGGTAAATATGAAGGAATGATGGGGGCTGTGTGGGTTGAAGCTTCTCTTAATGATAACGAGGGAAAGCTTATTAAGCAGACCTTTAAAATAGGTTCGGGTTTTAGCGATGACGATCGAAAAAATCCACCGGCGATCGGCAGCGAAATTACCTTCCAATATTCAGGACTTACTTCTACAGGAAAGCCACGCTTTGCTCGCTATTTACGAGTGCGCGAGGATTTTTGATAAAGCGTTAAAATGAAAATGTGAGTTTGGCGGTCATTGCCATTGAACTGGCTCACCAAAAAATAAAGGGAGCAAGGTTTGGGAATAAAAAGAATGAAGGTAGTGTGGGTAACGATATTAAAGATCAATCTTAGCTAATAAACTTGATCAGGATATTAGCTAAGATTGAGTTAAGTTAACAGGGTTTAGTTATCGGTTAGTTAAGGCTAGTCAGGTTTAACCAGCTCTTTCACTTTGCCAGAAATTAGTAAGTAGCAGGCTGGCACGATAATGATGGTCAATGCTGTTCCCAGTGTCATACCGCCTACAATCGTCCAACCAATTTGTTCACGGCTCTCAGCGCCTGCACCACTGGCAAGGGCCAGAGGAATTGCACCTAATACCATGGCTGAGGTCGTCATCAGAATTGGACGCAAACGCAGCTTAGCCGATTCAATAACCGCTTCCAGCTTAGACGAACCTGATTCTTGTAGTTGGTTGGCAAATTCAACAATCAAGATACCGTGTTTGGTAATCAACCCGACTAGAGTGATTAAACCAATTTGGCTGTAGATGTTGATGGAACCGCCCGTTATCCAAAGTGCTAATAAGGCGCCTAACATTGCAGTGGGTACCGAGAACATAATGATTAATGGGCTGCGGAAACTTTCAAACTGCGCTGCTAGTACCAAGTAAATAAAGATCAATGCCAAACCAAAAGCAACACTTAAGCTACTGCCTGCACTGATGAATTCACGTAATTGGCCTGCATAGTCGACTTGAAAGCCTGCTTTGTCAGCCGTTAATTCTGCCACTGTTGCATCAAGAAACTCTCTTGCTTGCTGCTGGCTGAAGCCCGGGTTAAGAGCCGCTTGAATCGTCGCTGATTTTAGCTTGTTAAAGTGATTCAACTCTTTGGGTGCAATGCTTTCTGTTACATTAACTAGGTTGGCTAGCTGTACCATTTCGCCACCGCTCGAGCGCACATAAACGTTGGTTAAATCGCTAGGATTAGAACGATCAATGTCAGCTACTTGCACAATAACGTTGTATTGCTCGCCTTCACGTTTGAAACGAGTGATTTCGCGACCGGCAATCATGGTTTCAAGTGTACGACCAATGGTTTCAATACCGACACCCATGGCCGCTGCTTTTTCACGATCAACTTTAATGGAAAGCTCTGGTTTATTCAGCTTTAAGTCGATATCGGGTTGGGCGAACATTGGATTCGCATAGACTTTCATCATCACTTGAGACGTTAAATCTTGCAACTCTTCATAAGACCCTGTGGTTTGAACCACAAACTCTACCGGACGCGAGACAATACTTTGTCCTAATGAAGGTGGGTTCATTGGGAAGGCCATTACCCCGGTAATACCACCGAACATCGGGCCCATAAGGCCAGCGGCGATTTCTTGTTGTGAGCGCTCTCTATTTTCCCAAGATTCTAGCTGCAGGAATTGCATACTATTAGTGCTGGTAGGGAAGCCAACAATAGAAAAAGTATTGGTCGATTCAGGAACTTTACTCAATACACCTTCGATCTGACGGGTGTATTTATCGACAAATTCCATTGATGAACCTTCCGGTGCAATGGCGAAACCAATCACAAAACCACGGTCTTCTGAGGGTGACAGTTCTTGCGGTAGCTGCATATAAACCAAAGCGCTTAAGGCAATGGTTACTAAACCCGCCGCGGCGATTAGGCGTGGGAAGGCGAGCACTTTGCGCAATGCTCTTTCATAACCATCGGCCATGCCATTAAGCACTTTTTCGCCCCATAGATAGAACTTACCTGGGTTTTCGTTATGTTTTAGCATACGTGATGCCATCATTGGCGATAACGTCAGGGCCACAAAGCCCGATACAATGACGGCGCCTGCGAGGGTTAGTGCAAATTCTGAAATCAATTTACCGGTTCGACCTTCCGAGAAGGCAATAGGGGCAAATACGGCGGCTAAGGTCACGGTCATCGCGACTACGGCAAAGCCGATTTCTTTCATGCCTTTAAACGACGCTTGTATTGGGTCCATACCCGTTTCGATGTGGCGGTAGATGTTTTCTAATACCACAATTGCATCATCAACCACTAAGCCGATGGCCAGTACTAAGGCTAATAGCGTCAGTGTATTAATACTAAAACCAAACAGGTTCATAATGGCAAAAGCGCCGATTAAAGAAACAGGAATGGTGAGTAATGGAATTAACGTGGCACGTGCATTTCGTAAGAAAACGAAGATCACCAGAATCACCAGCATAACGGCTTCAAAAATGGTGGTTTGCACTGATTGAATCGACTTATCAATAAAGACCGAAGAGTCATAGGCCACTTTAACCTCAACGCCTTCTGGTAGCTTTTTATTGATTTCTACTAATAAGGTTTTTACGCCACTGGACACATCTAATGGGTTGGAGGTTGATTGTTTAACAACCCCAAGCGCCACTGCACTGCGACCACTGAAACGCGAGATAATACGTTCGGCTTCTGGGCCAACTTCTACGTTAGCGACATCTTTTAAGCGCACTAAATAACCGTTTTCGTTACGCAGTACAATGTCTTCAAATTGTTCCGTGGTATTAAGATCCGTTTGAGTTAATACCGTGAATTCACGTTCACTACTTTCAATCCGGCCGGCAGGTACTTCTAAGTTTTGGCTACGTAAAGCAGACTCAACACCTTGGCTGGTAATGTTGTAAGCTGCCATACGGGTACGATCTAACCAAATGCGCATGGCATAACGACGTTCACCCACAATCACAACACTGGCAACACCGGGTACGGTTTGCAGTGGATCACGCGCTTGGCGTTCAGCAATATCAGTTACTTGCAGTGGGGTATGGCGATCTGAAGAGAAGGCTAACCAGATAATAGGCTGAGCATCGGCTTCTACTTTAGCAACAATCGGTTCTTCAATATCTTCCGGTAGCAAGCCGCGAACACGACCAACACGATCACGTACATCACTGGCAGCGGAATCAGGATCTCGATCCAATTTAAAGGTTAGAGTAATTTGAGATTTTTCAGAGCGGCTCTTAGAAGACATAAAATCAATGCCTTCGATACCGGATAAAGAATCTTCTAAAATTTGTGTAACCTGACTTTCCAAAATCTTGGCGTTGGCGCCTGCATAAGAGGTTTCAACGGTGATCACAGGAACATCAATGTTTGGATACTCGCGCACCGGCAAAGCCTTGTAGGCAATGATACCGATGAGGACTACGAGTATGTTCATCACGGTCGCGAGGACCGGACGGGATATGCTTAATTCAGAAATTTTCATTAATGATTACTCCTGTCCTGCAGGCTGCTTCTTGCCTGAATCAGGGGCAGGCGCGCTGCCATCAACAAAAATAGGCGTTATAGGTGAGCCAGGTTGTAACTTTAATTGTCCTGCCGTAATCACGACATCGCCAACATTGATACCACTGATCACAACACTTCCTCGCATACGCTGTCCAAGCTGAACCGGCATAGGCGTCACTTTATCGTCTTTATAAATATAGACTAAGAAACCTTCACCTTGAGGGATGATGGCTTCTTCAGGGATGACAATGAGATTTTCCTGTTTGACTAATAGTTGTACTTTAGCAAATAGACCGGGACGTAATTTTTTATCCTTATTTGGCAATAAAGCACGTATCAATATATTGCGGCCTTGCTCACTAATTTGTGGGCTAATCGCGGTTACTTTACCTTCAAATGCTTCACCTGGAAAAGCTGATAAGTTGATGCTTAACGTTTGCCCTTGAGCGACTTGAGGTAGATAAATTTCAGGAATTCTAAAATCGAGCTTCATGCTGTCGATATCAACTATCTCTAACATGTCGGCACCCGCGGTGATGTAGTCACCTGGGCTAAACTGACGCAAGCCAACAATGCCGGTGAAAGGCGCACGCAAAGTCATTTTGTCTAAACTAACTTGTGATTGCTCAAGCTGCGCTTCGTTGATTTGCATTTGTGCCAATGCCGAATCTCTTTGAGTCTCTGAGATAGCCCCATTTTTAAACAGTTTATTCACACGTTGGTATTCTGCTTCACTTAATTTAACGCGGGCTTTGGCTTCGTTAACTTGTGCGCGGTACATAGAGGCGTCAAATTGAACCAAGGTAGCGTTTTTGTTAACTTCGTGTCCTTCAGAGAAGGTTATTTTTTGGACTCTGCCGGTGATTTCAGGGCGTAAGATTAAAGATTCATTGGCCTTTAATGTGCCTACCGCTTCAATATACGTTGGGACATTCTGCTCAGTGGCACGCACTACTTCAGCAGGAAGGCCTTGTGCAGAGGTATTGGCTGAAAGAGTAAGCGAGAGTAATACACTGGAAAGTGCCAAAGTGGATAAGCGTCGCTTATGACGTGAGAATGTCGTATTCATGTTAAAACCTAATTATTAAAGTTTGGTATGGCAATATTAAAGCGGTATTTCCACGTCGGAACTAGTCCCTGTTTTCGGGAATGGTTGTTGACGAATATGGAACAATAATGGCTCTTTACGTGAGTTATTGACTGATTAGCCCATATATTATCAGTTCATGTGCTCACTTCAGCAATTATATCGGCACTTTATGTCTTTATGACTGTCAGAGCGGTTACTCTATAATATACCAAAGACGATTCAAATAGGTTGATTATGCGTTTGTTTGTTTTTACTACTTTGGCGTTATTCGCGTTTGCGGCTAACTCCTTACTATCTCGCATGGCATTTGTTGAGAATGCTATCGAGCCTTTGCCTTTCACCCTTATTCGTATTATGTCGGGAGCGCTATTATTAGCGCTGTTGGTTCGGCCTAGAGTGAGTGAAATGAAGCGTATGATCGATATGTCACTCAATAAAACGAACTGGCTATCAGCGATCAGTTTATCGATTTATGCTTTTGCTTTTTCTTGGGCGTATGTTGGTATGGACACTGGGATGGGGGCGCTCATCTTATTTGCGACGATTCAAATTGTATTGAATATCGTCGCGCAGCTGTTAGGTGCAAAAACCAATGCGCTTACCTTGCTTGGTATTATGATTGCGTTTATGGGGCTAATCGTTCTGTTATTGCCTGGGCAGTCAGCGCCTGATTTTGATCGAGCCGCGATTATGATGATTGCGGGCTTAGCGTGGGCAGGATTTGTTTTTGCAGGACGAAACAGTCAGCAGCCGCTTAATGATGTAGCAATCGCTTTTCGTTGGTCGTTAGTATGGTGCGTGCCCTTGATTTTTTTCGTCGATTGGCAGGGCAGTAGTATAAAAGGCATTGTACTGGCTGTTTTATCTGGGACACTGGCATCCGGCTTGGGTTATGCCCTTTGGTATAAAGTTTTGCCGCAGCTGGGTTTACAGAATGCAGCGCAAGCTCAGCTCGTAGTGCCTGTGTTGGCTCTTATAATGGGGGTTGTGTTCTTGTCTGAGCAATTATCGTTTACTCTATTGTTGGCTTGCTCACTGATCTTAATCGGTATCACCTTAGCAATTCGCAGTAAGAAAGTTTGAATGTGAGTGAATCGCTTTCTTTATTGCGCTGCAATTACTAAGATAGCGTTTACTCAATGTTTCCCCATGAATAAGGAACTTCTATGATTGCTATGTTAGCCAAGCTGCTAAAAGCATTAAACTCAGATTCGGCACCTGGACAAATTGCCTTAGCGTTTGCTTTGGCATTAATTACCGGTCTTACGCCATTATTCAGTTTACATAATGTATTGATTGTCTTTATTGCCTGCATTGTACGAGTCAATTTTGGTGCGTTTTTACTGGGCACCTTATTCTTTAGTGGTTTAGCTTACTTGCTTGATCCTGCTGCGATTGCTTTAGGGGAATCAGTCTTAACGCATGGTTCTGCACAAACTTTTTTGACCGAGTTATATCAAAGTGACTTTTGGCGTGCGACACGATTCAATAATACCTTAGTCATTGGCAGCTTAATTATTGCACTGGTCGCCTTTATTCCAGTACTGCTTATTAGCCGTTGGTTAATCTCAGCTTATCGAAATAAGTTAATGGTATGGGTGGATAAGTTAAAAATTACTAAGCTATTGAAAGCCAGTAAGTTCTATAAAGTTTATCAAGCGCTAGCGGATTAAAGGGAAACAAAATGAAACAATGGATTCGCTGGTCAGGTTTAGCAGGTTTTGTAGTAATCGGTGCTGTGTTAGTGCTTGGTTGGCTTTTTGCCGCTGGACCTATTATTAAATACAGCATTGAAACTTTCGGTAGCCAAGCAGCTAAAGCCAAAGTAGAAGTTGGCCGAGTGGGGTTAACATTTGACCCCTTTGGTATTGAAATAGAAAATTTACAAGTCGCTAACGCGGATAAACCGATGGAAAATCTACTGCAATTCGAACGTGCCGTCGCGGACATCGAATTGCTGCCGTTATTATTGGGTAAGGGCATTGTTAATGAAGTTGCGTTAACGGGGTTGGCTTTTTCGACAGCTCGACTAACTTCAGGTGCTTTAGATAATGTTGATGACGCCGATGAATCTTCCAGTACGGAAGATAAGAGTGAGTCAGAAGATAAAGACGCCAATACTCTAAGTCAGCAGGCTTTACCAACAGCAGACGAGCTATTGAGCCGAGAACCGTTATTAACCGAACAAAGAGGGCGGGCCTTCAAAAATAGTTATGAGACGATCAAGTCTGATTCTGATAAAGCGATTGCCGCGTTACCGGATAGCAAAGCCTTGGCTTCTTATGAAGATGAATTCAATCGAATTACTTCAGGAAAATTTGATTCTATCGAAGACTTTCAGCAACGTAAGAAAGAATTTGATGCGTTGAAGAAGCGTATTAAGCAAGATCAGAAAGCGATTAGCGAAGCGAGTAAGGTATTGTCTAACGGTAAAACAGAGCTGCAAAATCAGTGGTCAGACTTGCAAAAAGCACCTTCTGAAGACTTTGATAACTTAAAAAATAAATACAAGCTTGACGGTAATGGTGTGGCTAATTTGAGCAGGTTATTATTTGGCGATAAGGTGGGACAGTGGTCACAGCAAGGATTGTATTGGTATGAAAAAGCTCGACCGTTTTTAATCTCTGATGAAGGTGATGCTCAAGCGCAAGCTGAAATTGAGGTCGTACGTAATAAAGGTCGCTTTGTTCATTATGAAACAGATCGTCCATTACCTGATTTTTTGATTCGACAAGTTAATTTAGCAGTTGAATTAGATGTTGGGCAGGTTGCTGTTAAGGTTTTTGATATTACTCATCAGCAACATGTTATCGGTCGTCCAACCCGTATTGTTGCGACAGGTCGTGAATTAAAGGATATTCAGTCATTAGATTTAACCGGTTCTCTTGATCATAGAGCTACGCCGGGTAAGGATGTATTTGATTTAACGATTAAAGGCATGGCATTAAATAATTATGATGTCGGTGCTATGGGATTGAAATTAGATCGTAGTGAGCTAGGTATCATTGGCCATGCAGAATTAGTGGCGGGTGAGTTAGATGCTAATACGACGGCTCAGTTTACTCGCGCGAAGTTCAGCTCAAAAGATAAAACCCAGGTTGCTATTGAAATGGCAAAAGCATTAGCGAAAATTGATCGTTTTGATATTGAAGCAGAGGCGAAAGGTGAATTAACGGCTCCTGGTGTAAGTATTGAATCCGATCTAGATACGCAATTAAGTCAGGCTTTTAGTCAGCGCTTAAAAGAGAAGCAGCAAGAGCTTGAAGTTCAATTGAAAAAATCTCTTAACGAAAAATTGCTATCTTACGCGGGCGATTATAAAGAGCAATTGCAGGCAATGGATCTAGAAAGCGGTTCGTTGGGGGATAAACAGGCTAAATTAAAGCAATTGGCGAATTCTGAATTGTCTTCTTTTCAAGATCAGCAAAAAGCCGAAGCTAAGCGTAAACTAGATCAAAAGAAAAAAGCCGAGCAAGACAAGGCGAAAGCGAAAGTGGACGAAAAGAAGAAGCAGTTAGAAAAAGAGGCGAAAGATAAACTTAAGAATCTGTTTAATTAATCGTGCTAATTTAATGCATTCCCTAGAACCGTGTCAGCAAGCCTTGTAAACTGCTGCTACCACGATTCTAGGCGCATATTATGTCTGTTAAAATTGAGCGTCATGCTCTTGCCCCCGCGGCACTGTCTCTCGCAAATACCCATCCTATTTTATCGTCTATTTATCAAGCTCGTGGCATTCAGTCTTACGAAGAGCTGCAATATGAATTAAAGGGCTTATTGCCGTTTCATCGCTTATACGATATCGACAACGCGGCGATGATTATTGCCGATGCGATTGAGCAACAAGAGCGTATTTTAATCGTGGGCGACTTTGATGCTGATGGCGCAACGAGTACGGCATTAGCGATACGGGCATTGCGTCAGTTTGGTGCCCATGAAGCCTGTTATTTAGTGCCTAATCGATTTGAATACGGTTATGGACTAACGCCTGAAATTGTTGAAGTCGCTCTTCACATGCAGCCTCAGTTATTAATCACGGTTGATAACGGCATATCTTCTTTGGCTGGGGTAAAGGCCGCTAAAGATGCGGGCATTAAAGTGGTGGTGACTGATCACCATTTAGCCGCAGATGAGCTTCCTAATGCCGATGCTATCGTCAACCCTAATCAACCTGCATGTGAGTTTGAATCTAAAGCCGCTTGTGGCTGTGCGGTGATTTTTTATGTCATGACGGCAGTACGGATTGAGCTTAGAAACCGTGGTTGGTTTGTTAATAGAACCGAGCCTAATATGGCTCAGTTTTTGGACTTATTAGCCTTAGCATCTGTTGCGGATGTCGTACCCTTAGATAAAAATAATCGTATTTTAATTGACCAAGGTTTAAAAAGAATTCGTGCAGGTAAGGGCATTGCGGGTATCAATGCGCTATTAAAAATTGCAGGAAAATCAGCACACAATTTGGTCGCCAGTGATTTGGGTTTTGCGATTGGTCCACGGTTAAACGCCGCAGGGCGCTTAGATGATATGGCAACGGGGATTGAGTGTTTATTAACCGATAACGATGCGTTAGCGTTTCAATATGCTGAAGAGTTAAACAGTCTGAATGAAGAGCGTAAAAATATAGAGCGCGGTATGCAACAGCAAGCGATGACTTGGTTGCAATCGCAAAGACTTGCGCAGTTCGATCATGAAGCCGAGCATAAGCATTTACCTTGGGGTTTATGTTTGCATGATCCCGATTGGCATCAAGGTGTGATTGGTATTTTAGCATCGCGGATTAAAGATAAAGTGCATCGTCCTGTCATTGCGTTTGCTAACGCCGAACTCGCGGCAGGTTTGAACACTCAAGAGCAATTAGAGCAGCAGGAAATAAAAGGCTCAGCACGTTCAATTCCTGGTTTACATATACGCGATGCCTTATATTTGATCGCTAAACGTCGACCAGAAATTCTCACAAAATTCGGTGGTCATGCGATGGCGGCGGGGTTAAGTATTAAGTTAAAACATTATGCTGAATTTCAACGTGAGTTCGATCAGATTTGCCATGAGCTGATGACTGAAGATCAACTTGATCAAATTATTTTGAGCGATGGTGAGCTGAAGCCAGATGACTTTAATTTAAATTTAGCTGGCATGATTAAATATGCGGGGCCTTGGGGGCAACAATTTCCAGAACCTATTTTTGATGGTCAATTTATGATTATCAATCAAAAAATTGTTGGCAGTAATCATCTTAAGTTAACGCTGGGCATCCCGGGCACGCAACACTGTATCGATGGCATTGCGTTTAATATTGATTTAGATGAATGGACGGATGAATCTTGTCAGAAAATAACATGTGCTTATCAGTTAGATATTAATGAATTTCGGGGTATGCAAAGCGTACAGCTGATGATTCGGCATATTATAAAAAATGATGAATAAATAATTAGAATAAATAGTCACTAAACGACTATAAAAATAACTAAAAAAGGAACCTTAACGCATGAAGTTTTTGCAGCTCAAATGTCCTCCTCCCATTGTGATGTTGTTGTCGATGGTATTCTCTCTGGTGCTGTCTCAGCGAGGTTTAGATTTTATGCAGCAGCAAGTTGCTGATTTAAGTAATTTGATTTGGCCTTTAATCTTTTTAATCGCTGGTATTGGCTTGGCCATGTTGGGAGTAAAGGAATTTTTAGTTCAACATACAACACTGAATCCATTAGATCCTAGCCGCTCAAGCAGTTTAGTTGTCTCTGGGGTTTATCAGTTAACCCGCAACCCAATGTACTTGGGAATGCTGGTGGTTCTATTAGGTTGGGGAGATTTTTTAGATAATTTTTTAGCGTATTCAGGCGCGTTAATTTTCTTTGTTTACATGACGGCTTTTCAGATTAAGCCTGAAGAAGCCGCCATGCTTGAAAAGTTTGGTGAGTCCTTCAAGCAGTATTGCCAATCGGTCAGACGCTGGTTATAACTGCCTGATCTGTAGAGCTAGTTATAAAAAGACTAGCTCGATTGATAGTTTTTTAGCAATTTGACCACGTCTCCCGCTTTACGACCTTGCATAGCGCAGGTCGTCATCATGCCGGCCATCATGGCGCCACCGACCCCAGCGGTCATGATGTCAGAGCCTGTCATATACAGGTTTTTAACCGGGGTGATGGGGTGTAAAAAAGGTTGTTTAAAGCGATCCACATAATGGTCTAACGCCAGCATTTCACCAGCACTGGTTTTTTGATACCAGTTGGTAGACAGTGGCGTTGATAGTTCAAAGTATTCGAGCTTTTCTCGTAACTGAGGATGACGTTCGTATAATTTAGCCATTAAACGATCAGCAAAATTCTTCTTAAAGGTCTCATAATCCTCCCCACGTTTTTGCCACTGGCTACCCTCCCATTGTTTAAACCAATCCATATTAGCGGGAGTAACAACTTCGACGGTCGACTTACCGGGATAGCGATTTTCCCAATCAGGATCTTTAGCCGATGGGAATGAGATATACACCAGTGGAAAGTCTTCGTTATAGTTTGCTTGATACTTTTTTAAGTTAGCATCGTGATCGCCGCTGGGATAAATCCATAAGTTAGTTGTTGTTAGGCCCAGTTCTTCTGCTGTGCCTTTGAAACCTGCATAAATACAAAAGTGAGCGGAAGAGGGGGATACTTTCTTTAGCCATGCATCAACGCCTAAGCGATTTTGAACCTCAGTAGGTAATAATTTTTTAACCGTATTATAAAAACCCGCGTTGCTGACGATGTTATCGGCGGTAATTTCAGCACCGCAGGCCATGCGTACGCCGTAGGCTTTATTATCTTTTATTAGCACTTCCGCAACATCGGCATAAGTGAATACTTCACCGCCACTTTTTTGAATGGTAGGAATAATGGTCCGTGCAATTTGTGACGCGCCTCCGACGGGATAAGCGCCGCCAGCGAGGTAGTGTTTTGCAATGAGCGCATGCATCAGAAAAGCGGCATCAACAGGGGCCTGGCCATAGTTACCCCATTGTCCAGTTAATACTGAGATAAGTTTTTGATTTGACGTTAAATCTTCTAAAGCGTCGCGGGTTGTCTGAAAAAATTGCTTAGGAACCAATAAAGGACGAATTTTGTTGTATAGACTTGCCATCCAGCGCGGCATACCTTGGCCAGCAAAAAACTTAGGCGTATAGCGACTGATATCGCGGATCAACTGAATATAAGCATCAATAACCTTCTCTTCACCTGGAAAGCGTTCTTTTAGCATATTCGCGAAATTGTCTCGGCCCGCGACAAAGCTATATTCGTCTTTGCCTATAATGACCTTGTCGTATTCATCTTCCATTGCAGCCCATTCAAGACGACCTTCGCTGATCACGTCAAAGACGCGGCGTAAGGTCGATGGCTTGTGTACTTCACCAACATAATGAACACCGACATCCCACTCATAGCCTTCGCGTTCATAAGCGTGGGTATAACCGCCAGCGGTATAATGTTGCTCTAGAACACAGACTTTTTTTCCTAGCAAAGAGAGAAATGCCGCATTAGCTAAACCGCCGATGCCCGAGCCAATAACGATGGTATCGTAATGTGCTTCAGCACGAGAGGCGCGAAAACGCTTACCTGTTTTAATCTTTACCTTAGCCATGTGATTTCCTTGAATTATTCTTATTATGCAACTTATTGCATATGCTTTTAGGCTAGATTAACCAACAAAAATCAAATATGCAAATACTTGCATACGATCGTGATAGTCTTGCATTATTGATGAGAGGCTAAAGAGGTAATTCTGTGTCGTTAAAGCACGCAATAATGGTTCTTCTGGAAACAGAGTCGGGCAGTGGTTATGACTTACTTAAGCGTTTTAAGCAACGTTTGGGGTTCTTCTGGCAAGCCAGTCATCAGCAAATTTATCAGCAGTTAAAGGTGATGCATCAGGCAAAATTGATCGATTGCACGATTGAAGTCCAGCAGGGCAAGCCTGATCGAAAGATTTATGCGATGACTCAAGCTGGGCATAAAGAGTTATTGGTTTGGTTAAATAAGGCGTGTAAGCCGCAAAAGATCAATGACAGCTTATTGGTCAAGTTATATGGTGGTCACTTAGTAGACAAGGTCGTTCTTTTAGATGAGATGAGGCAGCACAGGGAACAGCATAATAAAGCCTTGTACATCATGCTAGAAATCGAGCAGCAATATCAATCTCTAAGTCATCACGAACGTAAAAGTTTAGCCTTGCCTTTTTTGACCTTGAGACGCGGTATTCTCGGGGAGCAGGCTTGGTTGGCCTGGGCTGATGAGGTTGAAGCCTTTTTATCGAGCCAAAAATCATCAAGTACAGATTTTAGATAACAGTGAGAGACTGAATTTTTAAAAGGAATTGAAAATGGCTAATATAATGGACAATGCATGATGCAGTCAGCCAGTAATAATCAAAATAGTTCAGACAGCCGAAGCTTTGATGATGGAGTTATAGAGCTCCCTAATCAACAGCACCGTCGTAGTGTATTGCAGTTATTATTGTGGATTTCAGCCGCTTTTGGTTTCTTTTTTACTCTACTCAATTGGCAGAGTAATGCGCAAATGGCGATCGTCGAAATAGCATTGGCGACTTATTCCTTAGTTCTATTACCGTTCGCTCGTAATGATAAGCAACAATTCAAGGTATCACTGCTTTTTCTGGTGCCTCTATATTCTATAATTCTATATGTTTTGACCATGCCCACCTCAACGGAGACTGGATATGTCTGGATCTTAGTTATTCCAGTACTGTCACATTTATTATTGGGTCGCTGGTTCGGTTTAGGGTTGTCGCTTATTTTTATGCCGATTGGGTTTGTTTTATTCGCGATTCGCTTTCATGATAATAATGCCATTTTTAACGTGGTTGCGACCAGTAATGTCATTTTGGCAGGCGTCGCGACATTGGTATTTTCTCACGTCTATGAAGTGAGCCGGACTCGTGCTCATCGAAAATTATTACACTTAGCAACTACGGATAGCCTAACGTCTTTGGCTAACAGAACACGCTTTTTGGATGTATTTGAACGCGAGCGTAATCATGCAATCCGTAATAACAGTGATTTATCGTTATTATTATTAGATATAGATCACTTTAAGCACGTGAATGATAACCACGGACATGACGTGGGTGATGAAGTATTGAAATATGTCTCTGCCACGATTTGCCATCGGTTACGTAAAACCGATCTTGCGTGCCGTTTGGGAGGAGAGGAGTTCGGTGTTCTATTACCAGGGGCGAGCTTAGAAAGAGCGATCAGTATTGCTGAAACCATTCGTAAGAATATTGCTGATGTACCCTATACTCGAGGGGATAAACTTATTGCTCTGAGCGTCAGCATTGGTGTCTCGGAATATGGTTTCGATGGTCGAGACTTGGAAAGTATGTATGCGATTGCAGATAATCATTTATATCGAGCGAAATCCTCTGGACGTAACCGAATACGAAGCCGTGAAATGATGCGTAATGGCGAGCTTGATTTGGCCCTTGCTGACTAGAAAGGGCCTTTTTATAATAATCGTTTTAGAAGAAAATCGTTTTATAAAGAGTGTGTTACAACCACTGTTGTGGAGTGATGTGCAGGCTGTGTTTATCATCACTCAGCCATAATTCAGCATCTTGAATGCTGGCATTCAAAACCAAGTGACGCTGCATTAATAGATCCAAAGTATTATATTGCTCAGTGCTGATGTGGTACACCGATAAGTTCTTAAACCCTTTTGCTTTACTCTCTACGCCTTTCCACCACATTTTCGCAGCATTATCGCCATAGCTAAAAATAATGACCTGTTTGGCCTTATGGCAAGCTTTGCGGATACGTTTTTCATCCGGTTGGCCAAGATCAATCCACAATTCAATATCGTCAATTAAGCTCTTTTGCCATAAATCAGGCACGCTGTCTTCGCTGAGTCCTTTGGTGAACTGTAAGCCCTCGCGTGCAAATAGAGTGAACGCAATAGTACGAAGAATTAAACGCTGCTCGGTTTCTGAAGGATGCTGAGCCATCGTCAGATTATGTTGCTGATAATAGTCTCTGTCCATATCACTAATGGTGAGGTCGAGCTTAATTACGGTTGCTTTAATCGCCATGCGGGCTATTGATTCTCTTGGGTATAATAAAAAGCAAAAAAAACCGGGCAATGCCCGGTTCGTAAAATCTTTTGCCCTTATCCCCAGATTGCTCTGAAGATAAAGAAGAAGAAGATAGAAAGTGCTGCACCTGCTGGCAGAGTGACTAGCCAAGACATGAAAATGGCGCCGATTTGACGATAGTTCAATGATTCACGACCTACCGCAAGACCTACGCCTAAGATAGCGCCTACGAGCGTATGAGTCGTCGAAATCGGTAAGCCAGTACCCGATGCAACAACGACGGTTGTTGCTGCCGCTAGGGTGGCAGCAAAGCCACGGCTTGGTGTTAACTGAGTGATACCGGTGCCGACGGTTGCAATTACTTTATGACCATAAGTGACTAAGCCAACTACGATACCCAGGCCACCAATCAACAAGATCCAAGCAGGAACAGCGGCTTTCGCAGCGATTTCACCTGAGCTGCTTACAACGCTGTAAATAGCGGCAACAGGGCCAATGGCGTTAGCGACATCGTTAGAGCCGTGGGCAAAAGCCATGGCGCAAGCGGTGAATACCATTAATACAGCAAATACTTTCTCAACGTTGGCGAGGTGTTCTTCTTCATTGCTTTCAGGGTCTGCGTGGACACGATTAACAAAGAATATACCGATAAAGGTGATAACAACCCCTGCGATGAGCGACATCCAAATTGACTGTTGAAAACTAATGTCGAGGCCAATGTGTTTCAAACCCTTGGTCAATGTGACCATAGAGATGATGAAGCCGACCAGAAATATGTAGAAAGGAACGACTTTCTTAGATTGAGCAAAAGGATTTTCAGTATCATGAATCCAGTGCTGTACCGTTTTGTACAAGACAAAAGCAATACTACCCGCGAGCATCGGTGAAATAATCCAGCTAGCGGCAATTGTGCCTACCTTACCCCAAGCAACCGCTTCTACGCCGATGCCGACGGCAGAAAAACCAACAATGGCGCCAACGATAGAGTGGGTGGTTGAAACAGGCCAGCCTTTAATCGACGCAACCAATAACCAAATCCCTGCTGCTAATAAAGACGCCAGCATACCAAAAACGAGCAATTCGGGAGAGTCTGCCAGTGCAGAAGGATCAATGATGCCTTTTCGAATAGTGGCCGTTACTTCACCACCGGCGAGAAACGCACCCGCAAATTCAAACACAATAGCAATTAAAATAGCTTGTTTGATGGTGATTGCTTTAGAACCTACGGAGGTCCCCATTGCATTAGCAACATCATTAGCACCAATACCCCATGCCATGAAAAGACCAAAAATACATGCTAGGGCGATAAAAATATGCCCGTGTTCGGCTAGAAGTTCCATAACTCCTCCGTCGGATGAAAAACGCGCGAATTCTACCCTAGAGAACACTCAGATAATAGACTGAGAGGACAAAAAAGTATAAATAAGACTTTAGCGCAGGACTCCAAAAAACAACACTTAAATAGTGGTAAAAATCTTAATAATATGAGTTTAAGACAATCTGCTTTCATTAGGTCGATTTGAGCGTATAATTTTGCCAAAATAATGACGATTAACATTGAAATTATCAATTAATTAGGGGATTGGCGTGAGCGGAATTCAGCAAGAGCTTGATAAAGAAATTGAATTGCATAAGAAAAAAATTGCAGAGCTAGAGCAATTAAAGCTCGATCAAGAGAAAAAAATTGAAGGATTTACCGAGTTTGATCAAACCATTCAGCGTTTATGCAACCAAATGGCGCTAACTGAAGCTGAGCTTTATGTCTCTCGTGGTGATCAAATTATCAAATGGGTTGAAGAGTTAGGTAAAACAGAAAGACCTGGTCGTATTTATGAGAGCTTAAAGAAGCACTTTGAAAAAGCGATTAAAAAAGACACTCGTAAAGAAGGAAAAAAAGAGAAGGTCTCGACATTACCTAAGCCAAAGTTAGCAATAGGCCGTTATAAGAACCCTGCGACGCATGAGACTATCGAAAAAATCAAACGTAATCCACGTCAGTTAGAAGACTGGATTAATGAATACGGCTTTGAAACAGTACGTACTTGGAAAATGTAGGCGAATACGTTCTGATCGCTAATTAAATAAAAAAGCCGCTCATTGAAATCACTCCCAATCGTTAGACACATAACACTGGGTTTCAATAAGCGGCTTTTTTGTTTTTAACTCGGTGCTTGCAAACCTATTTACGTTTAGGAGCCCAAGCCCAAATCATCGTCGCCTTAACGGTTTCAATTCCTTTGCCATCGGTAATGACAACAGGAACGTTGATGTCGCCTTTTTCATTATTTTTAATGTATTCAACTTGTTCATCAGAATAGGTTGCTACCGCTTTCATATCGCCGCTTGCCTGTTTCAAATACTCTAAGTGCATCGACTTAATCACAATAATACGATCATCAGGAACGGTTAAACCCGTCATAAAGCCTGTCGCTGTCTCAGCGAGTAAGCCCATTGCTGCTGCGTGAACGCTGCCAATGTGGTTGCGTACTTTTTTACGGTTAGGGATAACAATGATGCATTCTGTTGGTGTGAGCTTTTCATAACGTAAGCCAGAAGTTCCAGCATATTTAACGACATTGCCCATGGCTTTAGAAAGGGCGAAGGTACGAATGGACTCGGGAAATTTTTGAAAAATATTAACAGCTTTGGTTAAACGATTAATTTTAGCCATGTAATAGCCCTTTTTTAGAATATGAAAGTCAATGTAATAATTCTATAAAGAATCAACGATGGCGCATATTACCTGACTGTCATGTTAATCACCATGACTGTGGGGCCGATGTTTGATCGTCGAAAGCGTCGGTAGCTGGCTAATAATGGGGCTGGAATTTCTGACTGAGAGACGGGTTGAAAGCCTAGGCGTTGGTAAAGGCGCAATGCTTGAGGTGTTGGTAAGGTATAAATGAGGTGTGATTGTTGCTGCTTAACAGCATGTTTGATTAAGTCCGAGGCTATGCCGGATCCTCTATGTGTTTCTGCGGTTAAAACACTGCGCAAAAAAAGAAAGCCATTGTAGGGCAATAAGCGTAATACCGAGCAGATTTCTCCTTCATTATTGAGCGCGGCATACATTAGATCATTTGGCTTTGCTCTGGCCTTATTTTTATTTTGCTTATAAAACTGGTTGAGTTGTTGGCAACTGGACAAAATATGCTGCATAAGTTGGCTCAAATGGTCATAGGATTTCAGGTTCGGCTCTATTGCCAGAGCAGAGATAAACGGCTTAAATTGAAAGTGGTATTAACGTACCACTTATTGATTGCCCGTTCATAAAAAGAAGCACCGACATATTATAATAATAACAAAGTTGTAATAACCCGCCATTAAACTTGGACATTATTACAATAAACGGAGAAACATGATGAAGTTCACGATGAAAAAAAAGCAGTCTAAACATCTTCTAGGCAGAAGAAATGAGGCTAGCTTAAGTTTAAGAAAATTGAAGTTGCCTCTTATGGTGTCATTATTTACTACCACCTTTGTTGGTCAAGTGATGGCAATGTCAAATACGCCAAAGACTGATGTTGAAGGTATTCCCGCGATAGGAAAAATAGTTCGCTTTATTGCCGTCGGTGATACCGGAACAGGGAAAGAAGGTCAGTACAAGGTCGCTGACGCCATTGAAAAAGTATGTGCCGATCATGGTTGTGATTTTGCTTTAGGTCTAGGCGATAATATTTATGAGTCGGGTGTTGATTCTGTCGAAGATGAACAATGGCTAGATAAATTTGAAAAACCGTATCAAAATTTAGACTTTCCTTTCTATATGACACTGGGCAATCACGATAATTCGTATTTTGCAGGGGGTGGATTAGCCAATGTGAAAGGCGAGATTCAAGTTGATTATCACTATGAAGAAAATCGATTTAGTGAAAAATGGAATATGCCCGCTCGTTATTATCATTTCAGTGCACCGCTTGCGGATAGCGAACCGCTAGTCGATTTCTTCTCTTTAGACTCTAATCCTTTGGCGACACTTTCTGATCTTAAAAAAGATTATTGGCAACTGCCTTATAAAAAGAAACAGGCTAAATGGTTTGATGAAACTATTAAATCGACATTAGGGAAATGGAAGATCGCTTTCGCTCATCATCCATATATGTCTAATGGCAGCCACGGTAATGCCGGTCTTTATGATTATGTCGCGGGTTTAGGCAGTGTTTATAAAAACTTTTTGGAACAAGAAGTCTGTAATCGTGTTGATGTGATTATTGCAGGCCATGATCATGATATGCAGTGGTTACGCCCAGTACAGCCTTGTGGTAAAACATTCCATATTGTTTCAGGTGCCGGAGCAAAATCTCGTAGTTTTAGTAATCCTGATCGCAATCAATCTTATTGGCAAGCTGATGAAACGTTAGGTTTCTTTTATATTGAAATCGAAGGGGATGAGTTTCGTGGCACGGCCTATCAGTTAAATGATGCCGGTGAGTACACCATTGCTCATCAGCAAACCATTATTAGAAATACAGATTAGACCAGTAGTTCCTAGTGCCGGCGGTTATTGAATAGCTGTCGGTATATTTTTAAATTTTCGTTAAATTTTTTTAAACTATGCAAATTTTGTAGGAATTATTATGTCTTTTTCACGAAGAAAATTATTGAAAAATGCTGGCATTTTAGGGGCATCTGCTGCTGTTGCTGGACCGGTATTTGCGATGAGCAGTAAGCCTGCTGTCGATCCTTTGGCAGATAAAATTATTGTCGATTTTGGACATGGTGTTGCTTCTGGTGATCCATTAAGTGATCGAGTTATTTTATGGACACGAATTTCTCCAGAAATTAATGCTGCTATAGACGTTAGTTGGCGCATTTGTGACGATGTGGACATGCAACAAGAAGTGAATGCAGGGGTTGTTACAACAGATTCCAGTCGTGACTTTACCGTTAAAGTTGATGCTGACGGTCTATTACCGAATACTTGGTATTATTATCAGTTTTTTGTCGATGACAAATTATCGGCCATTGGACGTACTAAAACCGCTGCTGAAACAGGGTTAGATCGTTTACGTTTAGCGGTGGTATCGTGTTCCAGTTTTCCACATGGCTATTTTAATGTGTATCGCATTTTATCAGAGCGTAATGATTTGGATGCGATTGTTCATCTTGGTGATTATATTTATGAATACGGGGTGGGTGAATATGGTGAAAAGTCATTAGAAAAGCAACGTGACTTATTGCCAAAGCATGAAATTGTTAATTTAACGGATTACCGTCAACGACATAATTTGTATAAACGAGATTTAGATTTACAAGCTGTGCACCAGCAGTATCCTTTTATTGTTACTTGGGATGATCATGAGTTTGCTAATGATACCTGGAAAGACGGTGCTGAGAATCATAATGATGGCGAGGGTGATTTTTTAACCCGTAAAAAGAAAGCTAAGCAAGCGTATTTTGAATGGATGCCTATTCGTCATCAACCAGAAGACTTAGGATCTTGCTATCGTAAATTACCGTTTGGGAATTTAGTCGATTTATTAATGCTGGATACTCGTATCGAAGGCCGTGATGAAGCGCCTAGCGGTATATACGCACAACAAATCCGACACGATGAAAATCGTACTTTGATGGGATTTGAGCAAGAGGCTTGGTTGCATAATCAGCTAAAAGCATCGACAGCAAAGTGGAAGGTATTGGGTCAACAAGTGCAGATGCAGCAATTAGGCCCCGTTGCACTACCAGATAAGCTAGGAGGAGGGATTTCTTTCTTCCTTGATACTTGGGATGGTTATACCGCAACGCGTGAGCGTTTGTTTAATTTTATTGATGATAACAGCATTGATAATATGGTGGTCTTGACGGGAGATATTCATTCGACTTGGGTTGCCGATCTTTCTCACGATCCATTTGATCGACGTTATTACAACGGTAAGACAGGTGAGGGCTCGTTGGCTGTTGAATTCGTTACACCATCTGTTTCTTCACCCGCTTTACCGCCGGTTATCGGCGATATTGCCGCTGCGGCGTTGAAATCGAGTAGTCCTCATCTTAAGCATTGTGACATGGTGCATAATGGCTTCTTCATTTTAGATGTGACAGAAGAACGGGCTCAGGCAGATTGGTTTTTTGTCAAAACGGTAAAAGAAAAATCGAAAGAGCACCATCATGCGGTGTCCTATAAAACAAATGATAAAGCGAATCGATTAACGAAAGTCATCGAACCTGCGGTGGTTAATATGAACAGTGCTGTGTTTGCACCCATTATCGATGTGATGGAGGTTGAAGCGGTTTAATCTTTATTAATTTCAGCCCCTTTTTAATTAAAGGGGCTGTTGTACTCAGGTGGCTATCGGGAACTAAAAGCTTGAGAGACTAAGTGTGCAGTCTTCCTAATTGCTGATCGAGTGAGTCGACTTGTTTAATTAAGTGCTGATTACTGTATTCTGATTTCTGTGATAGTTGCGCCAAAGTTTCCGCAGCATCACCGATAATCGTGAGGTTTTTATTAATCTCTTCTGCGACCTGACTTTGTTCTTCGGCTGCTGCGGCGACTTGATCAGCATTGTCATTAATACTGTCAGTTGTGGTGACAACCTCCGCCAGAGATTCAAAGGCGATGTTGGTTTGTTCAACACTTTCTTCTGCTTTAGTACTGCTATTATCAATAATTGTTACGGCTTTAGATACTTCTTGCTGCAGGCTTTGGATCATCGAATTAATTTCATCAGTAGAGTTCTGTGTTTTTGATGCAAGACTTCGAACCTCATCTGCAACCACTGCAAATCCTCTTCCTTGTTCGCCGGCTCTAGCGGCTTCGATGGCGGCATTCAACGCTAATAAATTCGTTTGTTCAGCAATTGCCTTAATAACATCAATAATACGTGTGATGTCTTCACTGCGTGCTGCGACCTGAGTAATCGATTCACTCGCCTTGCTCATATCAACCGATAAATCTTTTACCCCTTTTACGGCTATTGATAATGAGGATTGTGAGTTATGAATGATTTCTTGAGATCTTTTTGCACCGTCAGCAGTCGATTGTGCTAATCGTGCTACTTCGTGGGACGTTGCTGACATTTCATTCGTTGCCGTTACGACACTGGATATTTCTAGCTGTTGCTGGCTAGTTTGTTGGTTAGTATCACGACTAATTTGCTCGCTGGTGGCAGATGAATCTCGCACTTCATGGCTGACATTTTTTAACTCATTAATCATATCTCTGAGTTTCTGTAAAAATAGATTGAAACCGCCACTTAATGCAATGAGTTCAGCGTGAGTATCTAATGTTAGTTGCTGGGTTAAATCACCTTCTGCACTGGCAAGGTTATCAATTCTGTGACGTAATTCATAAAGAGGTTGAACGATGGATTTTATAATCCACATCATTATTAGGGCTGCAAAAAATGTCACTACGAGAGCTAATATAACTTGTTGAGTATTGATGCTTGTGAAGTTGTCTTCAAGTTCTTGTACTAAAGCATGCGCTCTGGCAAGTGCGACATCTTTGGGTAATTCAATAAGAAAGCGCCATTGATTTCCCGAGGCTGTGATATTAATGTTTTTACTAATAACAAAGTAATCATCTGTTTCTAATAAGTTTTTATCATCTGATAGTTGTAAGTATGTCTTAGCTAATTGGGGTTTTGCTTCTTTAAAAGGACGAGCTGTTTTTTCGTAGTAATGGCTACTTCCTACGATTAAACCCTTCTCGCTTAGTAAGGTTACTTTTGCAGCACCGTCAAATAATGATTTGCTTAATTTATCTGTTAAACCTTGAAATTTTGGTAAATTAACATCGACTCCAACAACGCCACGAAACTGATTATTAATCAGAATAGGAGCGGTGAGGCTGGTCATAAGTTCTTGATAGCCTTCTTCAATTTCATACATGTAGGGTTCCATTGCGCAGGGCTTTTTTGTGTCTCTAGCGCAGAGATACCATTCGGCTTCACGAATACCAAACTCATTAAGTGACTCTGCATATTTTTCTTGAGAATTCTCAATACGAAATTGCACTAATTGTTGTTTGGGATCGCGAACCCAATAAACTTCTAATGACCCCGTAGCGATCGCGTTATACATCTCATTGCTGTCTTGATAAGCAAGGTCATTACCATCAAAGCCATCTGCTTCAAATTGGCTATACATAGAACTGATGTTGGGGTTTGCAGCAAGTTGGGCTTGAATTAGAAGATTAACTTGGCTGCGACTCAGCGAAACTTGGCTTGAATTGATACTGGATTCAATAATCGACTTCATGGCCATGGGGACTTGATAAGCGGAATTGATATAGCTGGCTATTTTATCTCCATACCCTGTGGCTTCAGCATTTAACTGCTCATATACGGCTGCTTTTAAGTCTGATTGGGTGCGTTCGCTTAATGTATTACCTGAATTGTTCAAAGCTCGGTTAACGTTAATACTTAGAACCAGTGCCATGGTGAGTAGCATGATTAAGCTAGCAGCCATTAACTTGATACGTAGGGAGGAGGATTTCATGGGCTCTCATCTAAACTAACATTTATGATCAATTATAGTCATGATTGGTTAATGCGCTATTTACCCGTAGTTTCCTAAGCGGCCAATGAGTCTCACTCACATTATTTAACGATTATTATTTAACTATTTGTTTAATAACCTGGGTGATATCGGAGCTGCTGCGAGTCGATATATCCAACAACTTATCTTTTTGTTGGCTGCTTAGGCTTTTAGTATCTAAGTTGGTGAGAATTGCGTAGTTGACTAAGTCAGAGGGCTCGGCTGATAAATGCTGAATAAGATCGTCATTGTAATTAGGATTTCTTGCGAGGACACTCGCGGCGGCATATCGCTCTTTGCTGTTACCCGAATTGAGTTTCACTATAATTTGTTGATTTAAATTATCTAACTTGGCATTACCTGCCGCTAAAATGGCAGAGGATGAATGGTCTCCCGCTATCGCTCGGCTTAGTGATGATGAGAGTTGATCTGAAAGCCCCGCTGAGTCTTGTCCATGATTTTTTAATTGTTGCAACGTCGAACCTAAATTGATCAGTGCGTTGTTGCGTACATTATTGCTTTCGTTGGTATTTTCAGCGAGAGCAGCCAGTGTTTGGAAACCCTGTTCGGATACCTGCCCATTGCCGGCAAGAGCGACCATTAAACGTACTTTTTGAAAATCAATATCTCGATCTTCTTTGCTCGTATTGGCGGACAAACTTAATAGCGTATCGATAAGGTAGTTTTCGGCATCATAGTGTCCACTTAGGCTCAGTGCAAAAGCTAAGTCTCGCTTACTATTGTCTGATAGCTCAGAGTTTGAGAGTTTTTTGGCTAACTCATTTGAATTAATATTTTCAATTAGATATTCGGCTGCTTTAATTAATTTTGCGCTGTTTTTATCTGAGGAAAAGTTCTCTATGGTAGACCAAAGCTCAGCTTCATTATTAATCGCTTGTTCGAATGCTGAGGAGGCTACGGATTTTATACGCCAAAGATTATGACTATTGGAAAAAGAATTCAGAGCAACATGTGTTAAGTCGGTATAGGGCGCTATTTTTTTAGCTTCAATTGTAAACTTTATATATCCGTTGTGGCCTGCAGCTGACAACCCTTTTCGCTCTTGAGAATACAATGTGCTAGGCATGCAGTTATTATCAAGTGTGACTTTCCAATGCTTATTGCCATCAGGCGTTTGTAGGCTAGAGGTCAATTGATTCATATTAGCCGTTGTTGCACTGGCGTTGCGGGTAATTATATTGTTGCTGTGATGGTAGCGATAAGTTCTTTGCATCGAATCGTAAGCGAAGTGATATTTTTTGCCTTCACTACCGACTGATAAGGCTTTGAATAGCTGAGCAAGAATTTTCATGGGGTGCTTTTCTACTAAGCCCAAATCATTAAAAGCAGTAAATAGAGCGAAGGGCTGTGCTTCGACTCGACCAAGGTAATAAACATCTTTAATATTTACGGGCCCTTGTCCTTCATCGATAAGAATGTTGTTGGCAATGCCTTTAATAATTTTATCGTTCGCTTGGCTAAGCTGAGTTTTGAATTTTAATTTAGAGTGATACACCTGTTTATTATTCAAAACGGATTCAATGTTTACATGTACATTATAAGCATATTTAAAATCGGTTTTATTTGCACAGTTAAAGGAGATTGCGGGTTTATTATTGAGTTCATTGGTATTGATGAAGTCGGGTGGGGCAGTAGGCAATGATTGAATATATAAATAAAAAACTCCTATTGTCGCTAGGATTAGTAAGGTTAATATCAATAAAAAGCGCTTAAGAATTTTCATGTCAGTTGTTCAATGAACCATTTAATAAAACTAGTATTTGGAAACTATAAAAAAACAGAAAAGCTCTTAGCCTGAGCTGAGAGCTTTCTGTTTTAACGTCGGTAGGCGAATTTGATTAATAAATTAATGCGCAATAGGGAAAGATTCTTCTGTCGAAAAATTCAACGCATGATGTGCAACACCATCCCAATGTATGTCTGCATCGTCACCAAACGCATTGATATCAAAACCGAGAACTTTTAGGAATGTATCAACGTAACCACGACCAGATTCAATATCGGTTTGTAGAGACTCTTTTTTGTAAACTTCATTAATTCCTGCAACTGAATGAACCCCTTCTTCCAAAGAATAAGGCATTGCCAACTCCATAACCCATAATTTAAAGTCAGCACCGACTTGTAGTAAATCAGGAATGAAACTTAAGAAGCTTGTAATGCGTATATAAGCTTGTGATGATAACCATAAATCCATCGATGGAGTAACATCAAGGCGGGTGATATTGGCATGTTGATGACCATCGATTATCACGGGAGATTGAGAGCGATCAACTGTAGAAGTAAGGGTTGTATCAGCGCCTAACGTTGTACCGACGGTACCGTATATGCGGAAAGGAATAAGCTCATACAGCGACACTTGCATAATGCCGACATCAACACCGCTTAAGCTATGTAATGCTGTATCAAACATACGCGTACTGGCTTGCACAGTAACACTTGGTTTAAAGTTTAAGCTGGCTTTAGCAAGAGTGCCATCATCTTCACAGTTTGCTTCTGCAGAAAAATCAAATAACACCGTTTCAGATAATGACGGTACAAACCATGCGCTTGGGTCATTCGTTATGCCATCAGAAATCGCACCAACGATGCCGTCACCTGCTGCATTAACAATACTTCCACCAATATTTACGGGGTCAGGAATGGGTAAACCGAAAGCGCCTTCAATAGCATCAAGACCACAGACAATAGGAGCAAAAGACATGTCTGTTTTTAGTTTTGGATTTTGATCTTTACTCAGAAAAATGCCACCTTGGCTTGATGCAGCCAAGACCGCGGCTTGTTGACTTTCAGCTTGATCAAGAATGCGTTGCTGGTCAGTAAACCCGCCAAATTGGCCAAAGCATAATGGCCCCACCCCTGTAAATGTTTCTGCACAGGGTTCATAGCAAAGCCCAGCTTCATTTTTCATGTCCGCGGCGCAGTTCATCATAGCGCGAGGCTGAACCCAAGATTGCTTGGTAATGGTTTTTGGTAACCACTCCCATTTCGTACAAAAAGCACCGCCATTGGAATATCCTTCAGGGCATTGCTGCCAGCAAACTCCCGCGACTGAATCAAAACCTGAAGGGCAATCCAAAGCGCACATGCCTGCATTGGCACTGTAACCGCTTTTACAGCTGTTAGGTAAAGTGCCGATGCCGCGATTATAACTCCATTCTTCAAAGGGGGCAGTTACGTTGGAAACAGTATCAGAAATGTTGTTTTCTATTGTGTCGAATATATTTGCTGTGAAAGATAGAAATTTATTACCCTCACTCTCACCGCTAATCGCTTGAACTGCTATTGGGTTAATGGCTCCTGCATCTGGTATTGCATCAATATCAATACTGGCAGTATTCGCCCAAGAGTGCGATGTTGCTAGCATGATTAATGCGCAAAATCCTTTGGTAATATGTTTTGACATCATGATCTATATCCTTGTATTCGTGGAATACAACATTCCTATCAATGCAGTCTCTCTATGGAGACTTACAGGATTGACGGTGGGTTACTCATAAAAAACCTGAGTGATTTCGAATGCTACCTTTGGTTAGGTAAACGATTAAATGAAACATTTCCTAAGTTAGAACAAACGTCTCACTTAGTGTCTATACTTTAGGTGATTTACATTAAATTACTATGACACTCTGGGCCAAATACTCATTGGTGAAATGTCTGTTCACAGGCAATACTTACGACTAACGACTAGGTAAGCAGAGCGAATGTATTATGAGGCTTGATGGGAAATCATTATGAAATTGATTCATGTCAATCTAATAAAGCTTGAATAATAATAATTCATCACCATATTTTCAGTAGAACCAATTAGGTATGGTTATTTTTACAATCGTTAACAGGAGAAATGTTGATGAGAATGGATCGATTGACGACCAGTTTACAAAATGCCTTGAACGAAGCGCAAAGTTTAGCGTTGGGGCATGATCATAATCAAATCGATAGTGTGCATTTATTGTTAGCACTGTTGCAGCAAACGAACAGCTCTGTGCGTAACTTATTGCGCACGGCGGGTATTCAGGTGCCGGGCTTTGAGCAAGCGCTGAATAAGATAATGGAGGACCAGCCTAAGGTTGCAACGCCTGATGGTAATATTCAAATTGCCCAAGAGCTTGGTCGCTTATTAAATTTAATCGATAAAGAAGCTCAACAACGCGGCGACCAATTCGTCTCCAGCGAACTCTTTGTGGTTGTGGCTTTAGAAGAGCGGGGTGCTGTTGGGCAGCTATTGAAGCAGCAAGGGCTAAACAAAGACGTATTAAATAAAGCAATTGATAAAATCCGTGGAGGAGAACAAGTGAACGATGCTAATGCAGAAGACAATCGCCAGTCATTGGACAAGTATTGTATCGATTTAACGGAACGTGCTGAGCAGAATAAACTCGATCCTGTGATTGGCAGAGATGATGAAATTCGTCGCACGATTCAAGTCTTGCAGCGTCGGACTAAAAACAACCCTGTATTAATTGGTGCGCCAGGGGTTGGTAAAACGGCGGTAGTTGAAGGTTTGGCGCAACGTATTATTAATGGCGAAGTGCCGGAAGGCTTAAAGAGTAAGCGTGTTCTTTCATTGGATATGGGGGCTTTGATTGCGGGGGCAAAATATCGTGGTGAATTTGAAGAGCGCTTAAAGTCGGTATTAAAAGATGTAGCTAAAGCCGAAGGACAGATTATTCTGTTCGTTGATGAGTTACATACCATGGTCGGCGCCGGTAAAGGTGATGGCGCAATGGATGCGGGCAACATGTTAAAGCCGGCATTAGCCCGTGGTGAATTGCACTGTGTGGGTGCAACAACCTTGGACGAGTACCGTGAGTTTATTGAAAAAGATGCCGCTCTTGAACGTCGTTTTCAAAAGATTTTGGTTGATGAGCCTAATGAAGAAGATACTGTTGCTATTTTACGCGGCTTGAAAGAACGCTATGAAGTGCACCACGGTGTACAGATTACCGATAGCGCTATTATCGCCGCTGCGAAATTGTCTAGCCGCTATATTCCTGATCGTCAATTACCGGATAAAGCGATCGATTTGATTGACGAAGCGGCTTCTATGATTCGTATGGAAATCGATTCTAAGCCTCATGAAATGGATAAGTTAGAGCGTCGTTTAGTTCAGCTAAAGATCGAACGTGAAGCGTTGCGTAAAGAAACCGACGATGCCGCGCAACAGCGACTCAGTGATTTAAATGAAGAAATTAATAAAGCAGGCCGTGCGTACTTAGAGCTAGAAGAAATCTGGAAACATGAAAAAGCCTTGTTAGAAGGTGCTTCTGAAATTAAAGAAGCGTTAGAAGCTGCAAAAGCCGATTTAGAAGCCGCACGTCGCGGTGGTGATTTGCAGAAAATGTCAGAACTTCAATATGGCATTATTCCTGAGTTAGAGAAAAAACTAACCACCGCCGATGAGGCAGAAGCGCAAGGCACGCAAGAATTTCAACTGTTGCGTAATAAAGTAACCGAAGAAGAAATTGCAGAAGTGGTCTCACGTTGGACCGGTGTTCCTGTCAGCAAAATGCTGGAAGGAGAGCGAGAGAAACTCTTGCGCATGGAAGATGAGTTGCATCGCCAGGTTGTTGGTCAAGACCAGGCGATTACCGCAGTTTCAAATGCGGTAAGACGTTCGCGAGCAGGATTGAGTGATCCTAATCGTCCTAACGGATCGTTCTTGTTTTTAGGCCCAACCGGGGTGGGTAAAACAGAATTATGCAAAGCTTTGGCGACGTTCTTATTTGATAGCGATGATTCAATGATTCGCATCGATATGTCGGAATATATGGAGAAGCATTCGGTTGCTCGTTTAATTGGTGCACCTCCAGGTTATGTCGGCTATGAAGAAGGCGGTTATTTAACAGAAGCTGTGCGTCGCAAACCGTATTCTGTGATCTTGCTGGATGAGGTGGAAAAAGCGCACCCAGATGTCTTTAATATTCTGTTGCAGGTCTTAGATGATGGGCAGTTAACCGATGGACAAGGGCGTCGAGTAGATTTTAAAAATACCGTATTAGTGATGACCTCAAATTTAGGGTCTGACGTGATACAGACTATGGCTCTAGGAGCTGATAGTGACAATATAGATCAAAACTATGAAGGTATGCGCGCTGCGGTAATGGAAATTGTTGGGTCGCACTTTAGACCTGAATTTATTAACCGTATTGATGAGTCAGTGGTTTTTCATCCGTTACTAAAAGATCAAATCAGAGGCATTGCAGACATTCAGTTGCAGTCTTTGTCTAAGCGATTGGAAGAGCGAGATTTGACTTTGTCATTAACTGACGAGGCGAAAACTAAGCTGGTAGATCTGGGTTATGATCCTGTATTTGGTGCGAGACCCTTAAAGCGGGCGATTCAGCAGTGGATTGAGAACCCACTTGCGCAAGCTATTTTATCCGGTGAATTTACAGCCGGTGATAGCATTGTAGCGGATGTTAATGACGGGGAATTAACCTTTGTTGCAACCAAGCGTATTGATTAACGCACGACGGTTAAAACGATAAGTTTTAACGAACAGGGCTATCTGTGGCCGTAATGACTTTATTGCGGCCAGTTTCTTTGGCTTTATATAGTGCAACATCAGCCCGCTCTAAAATAGATTTACTATCGTCATCATCATTTAATAAGGCTAAACCCCCGCTAAAACTAAAAGCGGTGGGTAAGTCTTGTTCGTTAGCCGTAATGTATTTCTTTAAGCGCTTACAGGCCATTTGGCCTGACTCAGGAAGCGTATCAGGAAAAATAGCGATAAATTCTTCCCCACCATGACGACCAATAATATCGCATTCGCGAAAAATTAATTGCATGCTGCGTGCGAAATATTTGATGACCCAATCACCAACGGCGTGGCCTAAAGTATCATTAATTTTTTTAAAGTGATCAAGATCCAACATGGCTACCGACAGCGGTGTATTGTTGCGACGACTGCGTGAGATTTCTTCATCTAAGCGACGGATGCTTTCGCGGCGATTTAATAATCCTGATAACGGATCTTTGGTTACCAAATCATAAACGGCTCGCCCGCGCTTAATGCGCGATTGAACCGTGAGTGATAAATCATCAGGGGATACAGGCTTAGTTAAAAAGGCATCAGCCCCTGTAGACATAGCGCGTAACTGCAGGTCTGAACTGCCTTCTGCCGAGAGGAAAACCAAAGGAACGCTTAATAAATTATCCATTTGGCGAATAATTCCCGCCAGATCTTGGCCATTACAAAAGGGCATATAGAGATCTAGTAAAATCAAATCCGGTACAAAATCGGTCAGCGCCGACATTAATTCATGCTCGGGATTGTTCACCGCCAGCACTTCAAAATCCGATGCTTCTAATATACTCGCGTAATAATCGGATAATGATTTTTGATCATCAACAATTAACACACGGTATTTTTGTTGCAGTTGTCGTTCAGTTAAAGAGTCAATTGCGTGCAATAACTGGGTATGGTCTAAAGGCTTGGTGATAAATGCTTGTCCGCCCGATTGAACGGCTTTTAAGCGCGCCTGAATGCTGTGATTTTCAGATATAAAGATAAGGGGAATAGAGGAACGTATTTCTTCCATGTCACTCATTAGTTTGAGTTGGGTATCATTTAAATTATCGAGATTAGCGATAATGCAACTAGTATTGCTTTTAAAATACGGCTGAATTTGGTCATCACTAGCGATTGCTGAAATTTCAAAGCTGGTACTGGAGAGCTTTTGTTTAATATCTTTAGCCAGTATCAAATCATCTTCTAAAACGATGATGTGCATTAATTCTTTATCGAGCATTTTTGCTTTAAATAATACTTCTCTAATTTGGCTGCTTTGATTTCCCAGAGGTTGATGCATCATACCTAAGAGTTGTTGATTAATACCTATGATGCGTTTCATTTTACTGGGATTAGGGTGTTTATCGGTTTTAAAGAAAGGAGACATTTCAGCTTGAAGCGATTTTGCAACGTTGCCAATTGCGGCTTGACCAAACATTTCAGCACTGCCACTGATATCTAATACTTTAGTGAAGAAGTGTTCGAAGGTTTTTTGTTCTGGCTGGTCTATCCATTGTTGTGCAGCATGCTTCAGCTCAGTTAGAAGTCCTGGAATTTGCAGACTGTATTGATCTCGAAGTTCTTTATCCTGCACTCTAAGCTCCCAATAAACGTTCGATCAAGGTTAAACATATTCATGCATAATGAAACTGTGTCATCGCAAACAAAGCTCATGCAGCCCTCTAATTCTAGACCAAAGCTTAATAAAGA